>JAABRU010000169.1 GCA_011390755.1 Desulfobacteraceae bacterium
TCCGGGAAATTTTCCCGTTTATATTCTGTTCCGGCCCGTATAACTGAAAATTTCCCACCTGTTCGCATTGATATCAATAAAATTCTGATATGAACATTGAACATGAACAGAAATCGCTCAATTTAGGTAAAAAAATAAGTGTAAAAGGCATTGAAGTTGTTGGCAACTCCGGTACGAACAGTTATCTCTTTCTCGACAGGATTCAGATCAGCACCGGCAAATATCCCGTTGCCTATCTGGAGCTTGAAGTCAGGCAGAGCAACGGCATTCAGAAAAAAATCAGACAAATCAAAGAAAAGGATGATCTGTTTGTTTTCTCAAATGAACTCAAACAGTATAAAGGCTTTGTTGTAAAAGAGATTAACGGATTAAGCAACAGAGTATCCTTTATCAACGGCGTTTCATTAACCGTCGGGCAGACGGTCGGCGATGTGGATGAGGAACATGTCCGCCGCATACAGATTCGGGAGACCGTAAAATCCCATATTGAAAAAGAGCGGATGATGTTTAAAAAAGGCATAAAGGTTTTATCCCTCTTTTTTATTGATGAGGTGGCAAAATACCGGCTGTACGATAAAAGCAGCAGGCAGCAGAAAGGCGACTACGCAAAAGTATTTGAAGAGGAGTATAAAGAGGCGATCAGTCAGTTACATTTGTTTGAAACAGATTACAATGACTATCTGCAGCGATTTTCCGTGGAAGAGATTCACAAAGGGTATTTCTCAATTGATAAAAAAGGGCGATTTGTCAATTCAAAAGAAAACAGAAATGAAGGCGGCATCAGTAATGATGAAAGTGCTTATGATCTGATCATGAGAAATAAGGAAAAGCTGTTAAGTCTGAACGAACCCACCCGTTTTATTTTTTCCCATTCCGCGCTCCGGGAAGGCTGGGACAATCCCAATGTATTCCAGATATGTACCTTAAAACACAGTCAGTCGGAAATCAGTAAAAGACAGGAAATCGGGCGGGGGCTGCGTATTTGCGTAAATTCCAATGGTGAGCGCATGGATACCTCTGTTCTGGAAAGCGACTTTTTTGACATAAACAAATTAACCGTGGTTGCCAGTGAATCCTATGATTCTTTTGCAAAGGCGCTGCAGAATGAAATTCTGGCGTCATTATCCGAAAGACCGCTTACACTTACCGCTGATGTATTGAATCAGCGAGTATTAACAAATGAAAAGGGCGGGCAGTTCATCTTTGATAATCAGAGTGCAATGGATCTGATCTTTGATATGAAGACGAAAGGATATATTGACAGTAATTACCGGATTACAGATGTCTTAATCAAAGCCATAGAAGAGAAAACATATGAAGTTCCCGAAAAATTGAAAGGTTTTGAAAACTGTATTGCAGAACTGATGCAGAGTATCTACACAACAGCAACCTTTACAGCCGCTGAAAATGACAAAGCCAATAACGTTGATAAACCTGTTTTACAACCCAATGATAATTTTGCAAAAAAAGAGTTTCAGGATTTATGGAAAAAAATCAAAGTAAAGACCGTGTATGAAGTGGATTTTGCCAGCCGGGAACTTGCAGAGAAATGTATAAAAGCAATTGATACCCGTCTGACAGTAAAAAAGATTCTGATAAACATCACTTCCGGCGAACAGCAGGATAAAATGGATGAGACTGCACTGAAAGCCGGTGAAAGCATGAAAAAGGAGAAAAGCATAACAGAAAAAGCCGGGTCTCTTCCGGGTGCTTTGAAGTATGACCTGGTGGCTGAAATGACGAAAGAGACAAACCTTACCAGAAAAACAGTTGTTAACATATTGCAGGGATTGCGGCAGGATACCTTTCATAACTTCAGCCTTAATCCGGAGAGTTTCATACAGGGCGCGGCACGGATTATCAACAGTGAAAAAGCCGCTATGCTCATAAACAACATCGTTTATTCAAAAACAGATAAGACCTATGATGACAGCATTTTTACCATCAATAATTTCAAAGGTTCCCTTGCCAAAAACATTCTGGAAGTCAAAAAACATGTGCATGATTATGTGAAGACGGATTCTGATACTGAAAGGAAATTCGCATCCGATCTTGAATGTGAAGAAGTTCTTGTTTATGCAAAACTCCCCGGTGGTTTTAAAATTCCCACACCCCTTGGAAATTATAACCCTGACTGGGCAATCGTTTTTGATACCGACAGATTCAGGTATGTGTATTTCATTGCTGAAACGAAAGGAAGTATGGAAACACTGCAACTGAAAGAGATCGAACAGAAAAAAATCGCTTATGCAAAGAAACATTTTGAGGCCCTGGGACATGCGGATATTACATATGATGTGATTGATTCTTACCAGTCATTGAGAGATAGGATAATGAAGTAGGAAATCAGCTTCCGCGATACTTTCCCTTTGCTGTGCAGGCATCCCGCCACGGAACCCGGCCGCTCATCCGCATATTTTAAAAACCAAATTCAATAAAAAAATAAGTGGTTATATGGAAAGTTATTTAATCAGCGATTTTTGTATTCACACATGCTATCATCTGAATTATGTTACTCTCAATGCCGTTTCCTTAAGATCCTGACCGAATTCCTAATCATCTGTCAGAAAAAGACCATTTTGAGTACATCACCTGGCTCAGGGCAAAAAAACTGGCGGAAGCAACCGGAATTTATACAGAGACATGCTTTCGGAAATTGACCCTGAACGCCTGCTTTTTCTGGCGGTTCCGAACCGCATTTTCAAAAGTCTGCTCAACGAACCACTGGGAGAAATGATCCGGAAACGGCAGAACCTTTTACTCATCATTTTTGATGAACACAAAGAAAGGATATTGCTATCCATTACAAAGCGTTTTCTACTTCTCATTTAAAATTTCTTCCAGAATTTCAGGTGTCAGACCTTTCTGAGCCGCCCTGTCTCTTACCTCATCCAGCTTTTTTTCATCCCAACTCAGATCATCGCAGAGAAAAAAAGGTTTTTGAGATTTCCAAAGAAAAATTTCAAACATAAACGCAACTTTTTTCTTATAAACTGTTGAAGATTTTTCATAAAGCTCTGCTATATCAGGGCTGACACTTAGAATAATTTCCTTTCCGGCTAAGATCGGCATAATTTTTCCTCCTTTTGCATATCAATGTCATTGACGTAAGCAGAATATTCCCCTCCCCCTCCCTCAGGGAGGGGGGTCTTACGTCAATGACATTGTTTTGCATATCATAAGCATAATTGCCGTAAATTGAACTTATTGCTGCTTCTCAGCCCGAATGAATTCATGAATCAATACAAAATATATCATCATACATATCCGGTATTCAAAGATATTTTTTATTATTTCATAAATTCAAAATATTCAGGTCTGAAAAATTTTGCATTCTTTTCAGAATGTTTGCTGACTGCACATCTATACGGTCTAAACGGTTTTTTCCAATGCCCTGCGTGCTTCCTCCTTTGTTTCATAAATATGGGGGGCCACATTGCGCTTCTGCAGGGCATCCCCCAGTTTCATGCGCAGGAAGGTGCTGGTGGTGTAGCGGGTGACACCGGTATAATAGTTATCCATCAGCCTTCGCACCATGGTCGTATATTCGTCAATGATTTCCGGGTAGATAAGAAAATTATCGTAATTGACAATGGTAAAAACCTTTTTTCCCAAAGGCCGGATAATACTGCCGACCATTTCTTCAATTTCCTGCACGTCGCCGCTGTTTCTGATCTGATAATTTTCAAAATTGACGTAAAAAATATTTTCTGCCGGATCATAGGTGAGCCGTTCTTCCAGGGACAGACTCAGCAGATATTCTTTCAGTCCCATGGCCTCTTCCCGGAAAATCCGCTCATCCATAAGCCGGGGTTCTTTGGGAATTATCGGGGCAAAATCCATCTGTGCAATAATATCTTTTTCCACATCAGTACCGGGCGCGGTTTCCATCAGTTCCATACCTTTTTCTGTGAGACGGAATACGCATCGCTCGGTAATATACAGCACCTGCTGCCCTTTTTTCATAGCATATTCCCCGCTGAAGGTAACCTGTTCCACCTGTTCCAGAAATTTTCGGACCGTACCTTCCTGCTCAATGCAGAGTTTTTCATTTTTCACCGAAATTTTCAGTCCGCCTGCGGTAAAGGTTCCCACAAAAATCACCTTTCTGGCATTCTGGCTGATATTGATAAAACCTCCGGCCCCGGCCAGACGGGGGCCGAATTTACTCACATTCAGATTGCCCTGTTTATCGGTCTGGGCCAGTCCCAGGAAGGCCAGATCCAGGCCGCCGCCGTCATAGAAATCAAACTGACTGGGCTGGTCAATGACCGCATCCGTATTGCTGGCGGCTCCGAAATTCAGCCCGCCCGCGGGTAATCCGCCGATAACCCCCGGTTCCGCGGTCAGGGTCAGAAATTCCAGAATTTTTTCCTCATTGGCCACATTGGCAATGCCTTCGGGCATTCCGATGCCCAGGTTGACCACACTGTTGGGCTGCAGTTCAAAGGCCGCACGGCGGGCAATGATTTTCCGGTCACTCATTTTCATGGGGGAAGCGGATTCCATGGGAATCCGGATTTCACTGCTGAAAGCCGGGTTATAGACTTCGGCAAAGGTCTGCCAGTGGTATTCGGGTTCGGACAGCACAATACAGTCTGTCAGAATCCCCGGAATTTTGACATCCCGGGGATGCAGGGTGCCCCGGTCTGCAATACGTTCCACCTGCACAATGACAAAACCGCCGGAATTTTTGGCGGCTGTGGCAATGGCCAGGGACTCCAGGGTCAGGGCCTCTTTTTCCATGGTGATATTCCCGTCCGTATCCGCAGTGGTTCCCCGGATAATGGCCACATTGACGGGCGGGGTTTTATAGGCCAGGTATTCCTGACCGTCAAAACAGATGAGTTCCACAATATCATCTTTTGTAATCTCATTGATCTTTCCGCCGCTGTTTCTGGGATCCACAAAGGTTCCCAGCCCGACCGAGGTGATGGTACGGGGTTTATGCGCGGCTATATCCCGAAACATATGGGAGATTACCCCCTGGGGCAGATTGTATGCCTCAATTTTATTTTCTATGGCCAGTTTCTGGAGTTTGGGAACCAGCCCCCAGTGTCCGCCGATGACCCGCCGTATCAGTCCCTCATGCCCCAGATGATTCCCCCCCCTTTCCGCTCCGTCCCCCTGTCCGGCCGCATAAATCAGGGTCAGATCCCTGGGATGCCCGTGTTCCAGAAAATATTCTTCCAGTCGGATCATGATTTTTTCCGCAACACCGATGCCCACAAAACCGCCGGTGGCCACTGTATCCCCGTCCCGGATGACCCGGACGGCCTCTTCTGCGGAAACCACTTTTCCTTTTTTCATTTGCGTAGGGGGCAGGGAAGACAGCATGGGATGCTGCATGGGCTTTTTTTTCATATGTTCTGTCATTTGTTTTTCCTTTCTGTTTTTCTGCGGAATTTATTCTGCCAGTCCTTTGGTGATTTCGCGGATTTTGGGATTTTCCAGCAGTTTTAAAAAATCCGGACTGCTTAAGAGCGCGCCGATGTCACCGTTGCCGACAGCCTGCATCAGTGCCGGGTCCTGTATGATTTTCTGCATTTCCGGATCATCCTGCAAAGACATGATAATGCGCATGGTTTCGGGATTGCCGGTGATGGCCTCCTGCAGGCCCGAGAGATTCAGCCCGGTCCCGCCCGGCATACTGCTTTTCTGTGTATCCGGCTGAACCGTTTTCGGAGCCTGATTTCCCAAAACAGGGGAGCGGATTTCCCGAATTTTGGCATCTTCAATGAGCAGTTTTCCCATCACATCCGAGTCCAGAGTGTAGACCCCCTCTGAAAAAGACAGGATCTTCGCGCGGATAACACTGCCGTCTTTCAGCTCAATCTCCCGGATTTCTGCGGCAGATGCCGCCATCCCCCAAAACATGATCCCGCCTGCCAGTAACAGTATTTTTATACGATGATACATCAAACACCTCCTTTTTTCCCCGGAGGGGAGTTTTATTTAAAGGCTCATACTGCGTTTCTGGGTCTTTTAATGAGCCAATTGACTTAACTGCTTAAAATAAATATAAATAATTTCCGGTCTTGCAATTTTGGAAATATAAAGATATTTTTTAATTATATCAGTATGCCGCCGTACCGGGGACGGGGGATTTCATCCCTGTCTGCATCCGGCGCATTATCAGCGGTTCCGGTATCAATGGCAGGGGAGGCAGCAGTGAGGCGGAAATTTCCGTTCAGATCGTCTGCAAACAGGGGGTCTGAAAGCACATTGCCGTCTCCGGCCTCACATCCCCTTACATCCCCTTACATCCCCTTACATCCCCTTACATCCCCTTACATCCCCGCTGCTGTTATTCCAATACAGGTTATGGGAAATTGAAGGAGAGGAAACCCCGTCACTGAAAAAACCGTAATTACTGCTGCCTGCCAAAATATTATTATGAACAGACAGGTACTGAGCACCGCTTCCCTCCGCATGAATCCTGTCCCCTCCGTTTCCGCAGATGGTATTGTTGGTGAAAAAGGCCGTCTGGTAAATGTATGTATTGTAAGTGCCTGCATTCCAGTAAATGCCGTGTCCGGTGTTGCCGGTAATAAGGCTGTTGGTGACAGAAGGATATGCCGTGCTGCCGGTAATATGTATGCCATTGCCTTTATTATTATGGAAACAGCATCCGGATATTGCGGGATACACCCAGCGGCCTTCCATGGAGACAGCATCTGAATCTGTATGGGAGATATCCGTATCTGTAATATCCACAAGAGCACTTACTTTGAGATTGGTTCCGGATCGACTTTGCATAAAAATCCCCCGGTCACAGTTGAAAATTCGGGAGTGAGAAAAGGTGCCTTCCAGTCTGCCACTGACAGGTCTGGTGAAACAACCGTCTTTGGTTCTGCCTTCATAGTAAACCGCCAGGGCTGTTCCACTGTCATTACGGATATTTTCTATCCGGCAGCGGTTTATGGCCGGCCCTGCGCCTGTCGTTATACAGCCTTCAGAATAGGAAATGATCCAGAAACCGGTATAGGAATTATTGCGGATGGTGCAGTCTTCAAAAGCCGGTGTCAGATCACGTCCTGCGTCAGCATACACAAAAATTCCTTCTTTGGCATATTCCACAATGCACCACTGCATGACAGAGTCCGAACATTCTTTTTGGAAAATGATTTTTGCCCAGTCTCCGGACCGGGGTTCTGCCTGATCCGAGGTGAAATGTATGGGGGTATTTTCATTTCCCCGGGCAAGCAGTGTGCCTTCCACGATGAGAGATGCATTGCTTCCGAAGCGTATTTCCGTACCGGCAGTAATCGTCAAAACAGTTCCCTCTCTCACCCAGGCGGAAGCAGTCGGAATGATATAGGGACTTCCCTCCGCTGACCACACACTGCCATCCGGAATATCACCGCTGACCGGTGTTTCTGCGCAGATAATCTGCGGATTTGCGGGTAATAAAAGAAAAATTGCCATGATTCCGAGCATCAGATGTTTCATTATTTCCTCCTGAATTTTTCATAATGGGAATACAATCAGATTTTGCCCGAACAGACATATCGCAAAGTAAATTCTGACCTGCATTATTCATAAATTCTGACATATCTCTGAAGATAAGGGAAATACGGAAAACCGGCTGATACCTCTGTTTTCATCTGAAGCATTGTGATTCGGGGACATGTTCAAATTTATGAATAATCCGGACTCAAATCATTACATGCGAATTTTCAGACATGGATTTATAATATTATGAAATTATTCTGAAAAATGATGGCAGACCCGGTTCCGCCCCTTCTTTTTTGCCTGATAAAGGGCATTGTCGGCCTTTGCGATGATTGCATCTTTGTCATCATTTTCATTATAGTCGGGAATACAGCTCATTACACCGATACTGAGTGTCGCGGCGATAATTTCATCCTTATACTGAATACGGGATGCTTCCGCTGCCAGCCGGAGGGTTTCCGCAAGTTCACAGGCGGTTTCCGCATCTGCATCCGGCAGAAGCGCCACAAATTCTTCCCCGCCGTAGCGGGCCACAATATCCGATTTCCGTTTGAATACTTTTTTGAGTACCCCCGCTATTTTTTTTAAATATTCATCCCCGGCAAGATGTCCGAAAGTATCATTGATTTGCTTAAAATAATCAATATCGCAGATAATAATCGTCAGATACTGCCGGTTCCGACTGGCCCTTTTCCATTCTGTTTCAAATATTTCATTAAAATACCGCCGGTTGTACAAATTTGTCAATACATCGGTATTGCTCATTTTTTCCAGTTCTTCGGATTTTCTTTTCAGCATATATTCATTTTCCAGTGCATCCCAGTATTCATTATTGCCTTTCATGGTCATCAGTGCCAGATAAAGCGAATACATTAATATCACCGCTGCCATGGAGGGATTTTTTCCGGTGAACTGCAGTATTGCAAATGTGGGAAAGAGCATACATACATTAAATGCAAGGGCCAGATGCCGTTCCGGCATAAACGCGCTCACACCTCCGGCACAAAGTCCGGCAGCGCAGATGGACATCAGAATCCGGGCCTCATTTTCATCGGACTGCATCATCAGCAGGGCAAAACCGATGCCCCAGATCAGGGCGGTGATGATAACACTGCCCATAAAAATGCTGATGTCCAGGGTTCTGTTTATCTGTATGATTTTATCGGATACCAGCAGATGAAGAGTGCGGAACAGACAGATGCCTGTGTTTGCCAGAACAAAATATAATGAAAAATCCGGATGGCGCAGAAAATATCCGTCGTTTCCCAGAATAACAAGCAGAATGAGCACATAGAAAAGAATGCCGATGCTTGATCGTTTTCTCAGATCATGCATTACCCGACGGCTGACAACATGTCGTTTAAAATCCAACAATGTTTCCCTCTTTGGCTGCGGAAAAGGATACGGGATTTCACAAAAAAACAAACCGGTCCTTTTCCATCCTGAATGCCGGGTTACGCTTCGCCCGGGCTGCTTTGGGCAGATGATTTCTTTTGAAGTCCCTATTCAATGTCATTGACGTAAGCAGAATATCCCCCTCCCCCGGTGGGAGGGGAGTCTTACGTCAATGACACTGAGTCCCTATTATCAGTGCGGCAGAACTGACGGTCTTGTAAAAAGTCTGAAAATCAGGTTTTGATACATATTAACACTCTGATTTTATTAATAGCGTTTTTTGAAATTTGGACTTTTTACCGATTCATCAGAACTGAAAAAATAAAGAAGTGCCGAAACAGTGGCATCACTGCAGCGGATTTACCACCAAACCTTTTTCAATGGCATAGGATGTCAGCCCGGCAGCATTGCGGATACCCAGTTTTTTCATGATATTGGAACGGTGTTTTTCAACGGTTTTGGGGCTGATGCACAGAAAATCGGCGATTTCCCTGCTGCTGTACCCCTCCCCCACCTGCTTGAGGACTTCCTTTTCCCGCGGGGTCAGAGATTCAAAACTTGTATTTTTTTTTAAGGTCTGTCTGCTTTCAATAAATCCTTCCAGCACCTGTTCCGCAATCCCCGGACTGATATATTTCTGACCGGACAGCACTGTTTCCATGGCCCGCATCAGTTCGGCATGATCTGTTGATTTCAGACAGTATCCGTCTGCGCCCTCCTGAAAGGCATTGAGTATATATTCTTCCTGGTCGTGAATCGTCAGCGCCATGACTTTTGTCTTCGGAACAATGCGTTTGATTTCTCCGATCACCGAAATGCCGTTCATTTTCGGCATGGAAAGATCCAGCAGGATCAGATCCGGTTCTGTTTCCCCGGCATCCCGCAGGGCACTGAGACCGTCTCCGGCCTCTGCCACAATTTCGTACCTGCCGTCGGAATGCACCATCAGACGAAGCCCCTCCCGCAGCAGTGTATTGTCTTCTGCAATCAGTATTTTTTTTTTCCCCATCCCCTGCGCTCCTCTGCTCCCGTCGGTTACTCGCTTCCGATTCTGCCTTTTCCGGATATGCTTTTCTTTCCGGACTCCGCCGGAACGGCAGGAAAGCGGAAATTCGGACTTTTTACAAATTTATCATTGTCCAGCAGTTCGGTAAAAAAATTCGGACTGAATAATTTCAGCAGGTTGTAAAATGCAAAGAAAATATTCAGATTTAATGATTTCAGATAGTTATATTTTTATGCTCTGCAAATCAGAGAAAATTACCGAACCATTGATTGTCAGCATTAACATAAAAATCTTTTAAAGTAAAAAAAAATTGTTCATCCTCTTTTCCCCGGAAGCAGAGGAAACCCGGGAAAAGCCGGAATCCGGTAATTTCAGGATGTTTTCGGCCTCCGGTTTTCGCCGGTGTAACGGTTTTTTTGACTTTTTAGGAAATCATCATATTGGGGGAAATCATAATTTCTGCACTCTGTCAGTTTTTTATTGACTATGGGGCATATAGGCAATATATAATATAGTTTTATGATAATTCGTTTAATTAATTAAAAATATTTTTATCCCAGCCTGTGTTGCGAAAGAGAGGTGTGTTATGGGTTTGAAAAAGAAACTGGAATCCGGGGAATTTGCTGTTCTGGCAGAAATGGAACCGCCCAAAGGTACGGATATTTCTTTGCTGCTGGAAAATGCGGAAAAGATCAGAGATCATGTGGATGCCATTGTGGTCAGTGAAATGAATAACGCGGTGATGCGGATGAGTGCTTTGGCCGGGGCCATGCTTTTGCAGCAGAAGGGCCTGGAAAGCATTCTGCAGATATGCACCCGGGATCGGAACCGTCTGGCACTGCAGGCGGATCTGCTGGGGGCCGGGGCAGCCGGAATCTCCACGGTTATTATAACATCAGGGGATGATCCGGCACTGGGAGACCATCATCAGGCCCTTGCTGTCAACGACATCACTTCTGCCCAACTCGCGGAACTGATCGGCACACTTCAGCAGGGACGGGATATGGCCGGGGCCGAACTTACGGGAATCCCCTCTTTCGGAATTGCTGCCACGGTCAGAATCCTGCCGGAAGGGGAGGAGCAGGAAAAAGAGCTGATGCATATGGATCAGATGATAAAATCCGGAGCTGAATTTTTTATTACCCAGCCCCTGTTTGATTCGGAAATCCCGACTCCTTATCCGGAAAAAGCCGCGGCCGGGAATGTGCGGATTTTCCCCACTGTTCTTTTGCTGAAATCCCTGGGGATGGCCCGGTATATGGAAAGGAATGTGAAACATATATTCATCTCCAAAGATCTGATAAAACGCATTCAGAAATCCAAAGACAAAGAAGGGGAATGCACGCGTATTGCCGGGGATTTGCTGGGGGCTTTCCGGCAGAAAGGGATGGGCGGTGTTGTGCTGAATGCCGCCGGGTGGGAGCATAAAATACCGGAAATAATAACCGGATAATATTTGCCTTTTTTTCGGATATTCGACATTGACCGGGTTGCCACCCAACGTCATTGACTTAAGCAAAAAACCCCCTCCCTCAGGGGAGGGGAGTCTTAAGGCAACAGCATTGCCCCCTGCCCCTCCCTGAGGGAGGGGGGTCTTAAGGAAACGGCATTGTTATATGATTACACGGTAATGTCTGCTGTAAAAAAGCAGAGTATGAGGTAATGTATGGAGTTTTTTCTTTGTGTCATCGGGATGGTCATGTTTATCGAAGGCCTTCCCTATGCTGCATTCCCGGTAAAAATGAAGGAATGGATTAAAATGGTGATGACAATGCCGAGCGCAACCCTGCGGGGATTCGGTCTGCTGATGATGCTCAGCGGTCTGCTGCTGGTTTACGCGGCAAAGGGGTAAAATTTGTATTCTCTTTCTGATTATTTTTATGAGCTTCCCCCGGAACGGATTGCCCAGAAGCCCGCGGAAAACAGGGAAAATTCCCGTCTGCTGGTATTGAACAGGGAAAAGAACCCGCTGGCCCATCATCATTTTTCAGATATTGCCGATTTTCTGCATCCTCCGGATCTGCTGGTTATCAATGATACGGAAGTGATTCCGGGGCGTTTGTACGGCAGAAAGTCCACCGGGGGCAAATGTGAGTTTTTACTTCTCAATTACGGGGAGAAGAGACATCGCACACAGACCGACGGTTCTGTCATCTGCCAATGCCTGATCCGGGCTTCCAAACGCCCGGGACCCGGTGTGAAATTTTATTTTGATGCGGATTTGCAGGCCGAAACCCTGGATTTTCAAAAGGGTGTGCATACGGTGCGTTTTTCCTGTCCCGAAAATTTTGAAAAAGTCCTTTTCCGCATCGGAAACATGCCCCTGCCGTCCTATATCCGCCGGAACGGGGCAGAAGAAATCTGTGATGACCGGAAAGTGTATCAGACCGTGTACGCCTCCCAAAAAGGGGCCGTTGCCGCGCCTACGGCGGGCCTGCATTTTACAAAGGAACTGCTGGAAAAAATCCGGGCCAAAGGAGTGGGCATTGTCCGGATTCCACTGCATGTGGGATACGGCACTTTTGTGCCGGTACGGGTGAAAGATATCCGGAAACATGAAATGCATTCCGAATGGTTTTCCCTTTCTTCCGAAACCGCAGCCCGGATCAACGATGCGCGGGAAAAAGGAGGCAGGGTGGTGGCAGTGGGAACCACATCTGTAAGAACACTGGAATATCTTGCAGATGAAAAGGGAGTGCTTTCCGCGGGAAGCGGGGAATGCAATCTTTTTATTTATCCGGGCTACAGATTCCGTGCGGTCAGTGCCATGATTACAAATTTCCATCTGCCCGAATCCACCCTGCTGATGCTGGTATCGGCCTTTGCCGGAAGGGAAAAAATACTGGCGGCCTACCGGCAGGCGATAAAAGAAAAATACCGCTTTTACAGTTACGGGGATGCAATGCTGATTGTATAGTTTATATCCAATGCCTTTCCTTAAGACTCCCGTCCCCTGGGCAATACTGCTGAATTCCCGGAACGCGGGGGCGTATTGCACAGGCCCATGCGACCGGCGGAAGGGCCTGTGCAATACTGCACCCTGTGCATCTTAGACCCTATCCGAAAAACGGTTTCCCGATGTTCGGAACCCCTGCTTTTGCCGGGTTTAAAAATCGGTTTCGGAGGTTTTCGGATAGGCTCCAGGTCAACAGTATTGCCTCCCCCGGGGGAGGGGAATATTCAGATGAAGGAAACGGCATCGGGTTTACATTCCCAGACTGCCGAAAACATCCTGCAGCAGATCACTTGTCCGGGCTGCGGGATTTTGGCGGATATTTTTTTCCTCTTCGGCCACCACAGTAAAAAGACCGTCCAGGGATTTGTCCGTAACATACTGACTGATGTCCGTATCCATATTCGCCATTTTCAGCAGGGGATTGGAAGCAAATTTTCCTGCATATTCATTATAAAGTTTTACCGCCCCGAGCTCTTCCATTGTACTTTTGACAATGGGATAAAAGGCTTTTGCCAGGGAGTCCGAAGTATTCTTTTCCAAATAATCCGTGGCCGCATTTTCCTGCCCCGAAAGCAGCCGGGCAGCATCTTCGATCTGCATTCCTTTAATTGCATCAATAAAAATATCCAGGGCCTGGGGAGCGGCCTGTTCCGCTGCCCGGTTCATTTTCAGCACCAGGGCATCGGATAATTCCTGCCCGCCCAGCTGCCGGACAAATTCATCGGCTTTTTGCAGTTTTTCCGGCAGGGCGATTTTAATGGCATCATTTTTGTAAAATCCGTTTTCCGTACCGACCTGCTTTACGGCCGTTTCAATTCCCACACGCAGGGCCTCTTTGATTCCCAGTGATTTTTTGTCAGATTCACCCGAAGCGGCTTTTTCTGCTGTATTTTCCGGTGCAGCCGCGGTGCCGGATTTTTCCCCGGGGGACTCGGCTTTCTTTTCTCCTGCATCCAAAGCATCCGTAAGTCCTTTGACAACATCGCCCAGTCCGCTTCCCGAAGCAGCACCCAGGCTAAAAAATACAAAAAATACACATGACACAAGACACAGACAGATTTTCATTTTTTTCTCTCCTCTTATACTGGGTAAACACATTACAAAACGGCAGACACAATGCCGTAATTCAGGAGTTGGGGGCTGGGGGCTGGGGGCTGGGGGCTGGGGACTGGGGACTGGGGACTGGGGGCTGGGGACTGGGGACTGGGGACTGGGGACTGGGGACTGGGGCTGGGGACTGGGGACTGGGGACTGGGGACTGGGGACTGGGGGCTGGGGACTGGGGACTGGGGACTGGGGACTGGGGACTGGGGACTGGGGACTGGGGACTGGGGACTGGGGGCTGGGGACTGGGGACTGGGGACTGGGGGTCAGGATTCCTGACCCCGAACACCTGCCACCTGCCACCTGCCACCAAACACCTGCCACCTGACACCGAACACCTGCCACCTGACACCGAACACCTGCCACCGAACACCGAACACCTGACACCGAACACCTGACACCTGACCCCGAACACCTGCCACCTGACCCCGAACACCTGCCACCTGCCACCAAACACCTGCCACCGAACACCTGCCACCTGACACCGAACACCTGCCACCTGACACCGAACACCGAACCCCTTGACACCGAACACCTGACACCTGACACCTGCCACCAAACACCTGACCCCGAACACCTGACACCTGACCCCGAACACCTGCCACCTGACCCCGAACACCTGACACCTGACCCCGAACACCTGCCACCTGACCCCGAACACCTGCCACCTGCCACCGAACACCTGCCACCTGACCCCGAACACCTGACACCTGACCCCGAACACCTGCCACCTGACCCCGAACACCTGCCACCAAACACCGAACACCTGCCACCTGACCCCGAACACCTGCCACCTGACCCCGAACACCTGCCACCTGACCCCGAACACCTGCCACCAAACACCGAACACCTGCCACCTGACCCCGAACACCTGCCACCTGCCACCTGCCACCTGCCACCAAACACCCGCCCCCCCACCCCC
>JAABRU010000170.1 GCA_011390755.1 Desulfobacteraceae bacterium
CGCAGACTGAAAAAACAGAATCAGAGAATTTTTCTTCAGTATTTTTTAGAAAAAAACAGGGAAGATTATGACAATAATTTTGATGAATTATGCTCTGATTTAGGGATTTAGATCTGCACAAGTTCAGTAACGATACAGAGGAAATCCCCTGCCCGCAGCCGGGCGAACCTTTTTACGGGCAGGACGGAAATTATAACATCAATCCGCCTTCCTACACGAAACTGATCTATGAAGACGATCAGTTGAAAGAAGTTACAGATGACGGTCCCTGGACAATGGTGCGGGACAATGTAACCGGACTGATCTGGGAGGTGAAAACAGATGACGGATCGGTTCATGATAAATACAACATCTATACCTGGTGCGACACAAATTCCGAAACAAACGGCGGAGACGCGGGAACCTGCGGTGAAGGAACCGATACCGAAGATTTTATCAATGCCCTGAATACGGAACATTTCGGAGGCTTCACTGACTGGCGTCTGCCAACCCCAAAAGAACTGCGATCCATTACTGATCGGTCAAAATATAATCCTGCAATTGATAGGGTATTTTTCCCAAGTACAGTTTCGGACCATTATTGGTCGTCCACTACTTACGCCGATGACGCGTACGCTGCGTGGGGCGTGTACTTCACTTACGCCTATGGCTACGACTATAGTAAGTCTTACTGGCGTTATGTGCGTGCGGTTCGCAGCGGACAGAATCGGTCTTTTGATCATTTGGTTCTTAACGGGGATAATACAGTGACAGACACTGTAGGCGGTTTAATGTGGGAGCAGAAGACGGAGCTGAATAAAAATGATACATACACATGGCAGGCGGCAATGGGAAATTTTATAAACGGTTTGAATGCAGCATCTTTTGCCGGGTATAATGACTGGCGTCTGCCAACGCCAAAAGAACTGCAATCCATATCTGATCTGTCAAAATATAATCCTGCAATTGATACGGCGTATTTCCCAAATACGGTTTCGTCCGGTTATTGCTCGTCCACTACCAGCGACCCTCAAATGTTCCGTGCATGGGGCATGAACTTCAATAGGGGCAATGACTACAGCGACTATAAGTCAGACGGCCAGTATGTGCGTGCCGTGCGCGGTGGACAGAATCGGATATTGGGTCATTTGACTATTTCAACCCCCCGGCAGGCTTCCTTTTGGGAAAAAGGCAGCACCATTCCCATACAATGGGATACAGCCGGTATCAGCGGAAATGTAAAAATATCTGTTTCCTATGAAGGCGGAAAACCTGCCACCTTTCAAACCATCGTTGCCGAAACCGTCAATGACGGACAGTACGACTGGAAAACCGGAGAAAGAACCTCGTTCAACTGTATGCTGAAAATCGAACCTGTCTCTCTCACCGATAAAGACAAAGGTACGGTTCAGGGACTTTTCTCCATCGGCAGTTTTCTGAATGCCAGCCCCCCCAATGTGGTTCTGGAAGAACCTGCCGATCCGGATACTCCCGGTGTTCCCAAAACATTCAGAATCCTGCTGAATAATGATCCCGGCGGGGATGTCACTCTCAGTCTTTACAGTTCCAATCCCGGAGAATTCAGTCTTTCTCCGGATACTGTCACCCTGAACAGTACGAACTGGAATACGGGCGAGGAGGTCACGGTCACACCGGAATATGACGGCATAGCCGACAATGATCAGACGGCCTCGGTTATCGTGTCAACCGTCAGTGAATATGCGGCATTCCAGGCAAAAGAGGTTTCGGCTGTCCGCGTTACTGTCCGGGATACGGACACAGATGTGACGGTTCAGTCGGTTTATCCTGCATACGGCATAGCAGACTCCCCGCTTGACGTGACAGTCAGAGGAGCAAATTTCAGCAGCACAACCCCGGTTTATATCTACCCGGAAGGTGGTACACCGGCAGCCATCACACCGGTCACAGTTCTGAATGAAACAAGTCTTCAGGTAACAGTTTCTGCACAGTTTGCCGGAAATTATCATCTGAAGGTCTCCGAATCCGTGCTGGAAAACGCTCTCACCTTTGCCACGGCCTCTGCCCTGGATACAAAAAAAGCCATTATCGTTGCCGGAAGCGGTCCGTATTTTGACAACAGCCTGTGGAATGCCACGGAAAAATGCGTGAACAAAGCCTACCGTACTCTCACTTTCCAAGGATATTCCGCTGAAAACATAAAATTCCTCAGCCGGAAACTCTGGACAGATGTCACCGGAAACGGCGAAAACAATATTGACGGGGATGCGACAAAAGCCAATCTGGAAAACGCCATAAAAACATGGGCCGCGGACAATACGGACGAACTGCTGATTTACATGACCGGCCCTGGCGGGGAAGGTACTTTTCAGTTCGGCAGCAATGCAGCTCCGGACATTCTCACAGCAGCAAGTCTGGATTCCTGGTTTGACACACTGTCCTGCAAAATCATTGTGATTTATGACGGATGCCAGTCCGGCTCCTTCCTTTCCCGATTAGCCGGAAACAACCGCATTCTCATCACTTCAACAACTGCGGAGGAAAGAGCCTGGTTTCTGGATGACGGAGAGCTTTCCTTTTCCTTTCGCTTCTTTGATGCTCTTTCCGATAATGCGAATCTGATTCAGTCTTTCACGACCGCCAAAGACAATACCGGTTCCGTGCAGACACCGCTGATTGATTGGACCGGGGACGGCATACCCGACACCCTTTCCGGAAAACGCAGTGAACCGGAAACCATCATTATCGGCAGAGGACGGATTACGGATACCTCTCCCCCGGAAATTCTCAATGTATCCGCAAATCCGGAAATCCTTCTGAATCAGGAGACATCATCAACGCTCTCGGCCTCCGGTGTCACCGCGGTCAATGAACTCAGCCGCGTCTGGGGAAGGATTATTCCTCCCGCAGAGAATTATGTATCCCTTTCCGCACCGGTGGTCGTGCTGCCCACTATCAAACTTTTGGATCAGAACAACGGTACATATCAGAATACTTATGAGGAATTCACATCGCAGGGAATTTACAATATTTATGTTTATGCCAAAGACCGGAAAGATTTCCAGTCCCTTCCCAAACTGCTTACCATAAACCAGTCCGACGGCGAAACCGCCGCACCCGGAGATATAAATGCCGACGGCTATGTCACACTTTTCGATGCCATACAGGTGCTGAAACTCATTAGCGGAAAAAAGGTGGCACCGGCTCCGGGTTCGGATATTGACGGAGATGATAAAACCGAATTGGAAAATGCCGTGTATATTCTTCAGAAAGTGGCAAACCTGAGATAAAAAGGAATAAATCGCGTAGTAACCCGACATTTGGCGGTTTGTGTCGGGTTACGCTTCGCTAACCCGACCTACTATAGGGCCGTTTATCGCCCTTCACCCGTTCAGCGTGGGCATTCATGCTCACGCTGCGGACTGTTTGACAGCATTTGGCATATGAATTACAATACATTCCATACAAAAGGAGATAATAATGGATATTTCAGAATTAAGAAAGGATATTCAGCAATTACCTGTTCATCAACGGGCAGGTCTGGCACATTGGATTATGAGAAATCTTGATGAAAGTGACGGGGATGAAAATGAGATTGACGCAGCCTGGCGCCGTGAAATTCGTTCAAGACTTGCTGAAATCAAAGAAGGGAGCGTCAGGATGGTGCCCTCCGAAGAAATGTGGAAAGAGTTTCAGAATGATTATGAAAAAGCGGGTTGAATATCATCCGGAAGCAATAAGGGAAATCCATGAAGCAGTTAAATGGTACAATGCCCGGAATGACGGACTTGGAACAGAGTTCCTGATTGAGTTGAAGTCTGCCGAATCACTGATAGCCGGAGAACCTGAAATATGGCCTTTTTATGAAGGCAATACACAGAGATATTTGCTGAAAAAATTTCCGTTTTCAGTAATTTATCTCATATGCAAAGAGAAAATTCAAATCGTTGCGATAACTCATTGCAAAAGAAAACCGGCATATTGGAGGAAAAGGCTCTGATTTCAGTTCCCTTCAGGAATGCTGAAAAATGACAGGAGACATATGATAAAAAAAACTCAACGCAGATTCCCGCGTCCTTTCCGAAAATGGCCTTCCCTGCTGCCCTGCCTTTTTCTATTCTGTATCATTATGAATTCAGGCTGGTTCCCCGGCATTGCAACGGCAGAGGAAAATTACCGTTTTATCCGCATGTGGCCCGCATTGCAGCAGCCCTGGTATTTCAGTTATCCCTATGACATTGCGACCGACAGCCGGGGCTATGTTTATGTGGCGGATCAGAACAATGACCGCATACTGAAATTTACATCAGAGGGACAGTTTGTAGGGCAGTGGAACGCCGCACAGGTCAGCAGCATTGCTGCGGATAACACGGATCACATTTATTTCATTGTGGCAAATATGATCTGGAAATACAGTTCGGACGGTCAGTTTGTTCAGAAATGGGGATTGAATGATCTGAGCAGTTATTCCTTTTCCGCAGTTGAAACAGATTCCAACGGCTTTGTTTATGTTACAGACAGTTACAATCACTGCATCCATGTATTCACCGGGGAAGGAAAATTTATCGGCAGATGGGGAAACGAAGGCAGCGGAGACGGGCAGTTTCTCTCTCCCCTCGGCATTGCCGCGGACAAAAACGGCAATGTCTATGTCACAGATGCCCGGAATCACTGCGTTCAGAAATTTCAGACAGAAATTCGGAACGGAATACTGACAGCCCGTTTTGTCAGCCGTTGGGGTACACAGGGAAAGGCAGACGGACAGTTTGATGTCCCCATCGGCATCTGCACGGATAGTACATATGTCTATGTAATAGATCAGAAAAACGACCGGGTGCAGAAATTTGATTTCAACGGCACTTTCATCAGCAAATGGGGAAAAGAAGGCAGCGGAGATGAAGATTTTTACGCTCCCACCGGTATTACAGGGGATAAAGACGGATATATCTATGTGGCGGATGCCAATCAGAACCGGATTCAGAAATTCACAACCCGCGGAGAGTTTGCAGCCAACTGGGAAAGCCGGGGCAGCCGGGACGGTTTTTTTGAGATGCCGTCCGGAATTTCCCTGCAGGAAACAGCAGAAGAAGCATTTCTTTTCGTTGCGGATAAAAACAATGACCGCATTCAGAAATTTGATAAAAACAGTCAGCATAAGCTGACATGGGACAAAACAGAAAGCGGAGAATACCTGTTTAACACACCTTTTGACATTGCGGTAAATTCCTCTTTTGCCTATGTGGCAGATAACGCCAGGAACCGGATTCTGAAATTCGATCTGAACGGAAACCTGCTGAGCATATGGGCAAACGGTCAGTTTGACAATCCCCAGGGAATTACTCTGGACGAAAACGGCAATGTGTATGTGACCGATACATCCAATGACCGGGTTCAGATTTTTGATGGAGACGGAAACTTTATCAGAAAATGGGGAGAATTCGGTTATGCTGCCGGTCAGTTGAGCAATCCCAGGGATATTCTGGTAAAAAACGGCATTGTTTACATCACCGATGACGGAGACCGGGTGCAGAAATTTGATGTTGACGGTAATTACATAGCATGGGATCAGCCCGGAATTGAAAATTATTCTTTTTCCGTTCCGCTGGGAATGACTGCGGACAATGAGCATATTTACATAGCAGACAGCGAAAATCACCGGATTGTGAAATTTACTTCGGACGGTGAATTTGTCACAGTTTTCGGTGAAAAAGGAACGAATCCCGGATTTCTGAACACTCCGGTTGATCTGGCCCTGGATTCGGACGGGAAAATCTATGTTTCGGATAAACTGAACAACCGCATCCAGGTCTTTGAAAAAATAACCGATACAAAATCATACAAGGCCCTCATCGCAGCCGGGGGCGGTCCCTTCCCCGGCAACCGTTTATGGGATGCCACCCGTTCCTGCGCCAATTTTGCCTACCGGACGCTGACGATGCGGGGATTTTCCAAGAAGGATATTTTCTATCTGTCCGAAGATACGGATATTGATCTGGATAACAACGGGAAAGCCGATGATGTACATGGGAAGCCGGATCTGACCAATTTTACAGATGTTTTTACGAAAATCGGACATCCGTATCAGATGGTGATTTACCTTGTGGATCACGGAGGGGACGGGATTTTCCGAATGAATGAAAGTGAAAATCTGGAGGCTTCCGTTCTCTCAGACATGATTAACCTGCCGGATACGGAGGTGATTTTTGTCTATGATGCCTGCCGTTCCGGTTCTTTTCTTCCGGATTTTTCCCCGAAAGCCACACGGACAGTTACGGTAAGTTCTTCCGGAGCCGGGGAGGAATCCTATTTCATCGGCCAGGGATCGGCTTCGTTTTCCAATTATTTCTGGATGCGGATTTTTAATGGGGATTCTGTGGGTTCGGCTTTTACGGCGGCTTCGCAGTCTGTTGTTTCCGTGACCGGGGGAATGCAGAATCCGCTGCTGAACGGGGAGAATGCGGATAATCTGTATATCGGCCGGGGCGGTGCTGTTACCGGTGAACTTCCGGAAATTAGTGGAATCACACACAGCATCAGCGGAAATATCCTTGAACTGTCCGCATCCGTGACATCCCTGCCGGGGATTTCCGCTGTGCGCGCAACGGTGATTCCGGATGATTACCGTTCGGATTCCCCGGAGATTCCGGTGCTGGAAATGCCGACCTTTGAACTGCTGCCGGTTCCGGGGGAAAACGGACATTACAGCGGAACATGGAACGGTTTTGAATCCGGAAAAAAATACAGCGTTTTCATCCGCGCAACGGATCGCAACGGCAATACAACTGTTTCGGAGGCCCTTGAAATTTCTGCGGGAGAAATGCCCTCCCGGAAAGCCCTGCTTGTTCTCAGTGCAAATGCGGACGATTCCGTTTCTCTCTGCAATACGGCGGTTTCTGGCCGGGAAACCCTGGTTTTCCAGGGATATTCCGGGGAAAATATTCAGGTTCTGGCTCCGTCCTCCTGTTCAATTGAACGAAACGCAAACCCGGATTTGAACAGTCTCCGATCTTATCTGAATTCGCTCAATGCAGGAAACACGCATAATCTGACCGTATGGCTGGCCGGGGAAGGCGATGAATCCTCATTTTCCCTGAATACGGCGGAAAAATTCACATCCTCAGCCCTGGCGGAACTGCTGCCGGATCTGCCGGTCACGGTCATCTGCGACTGGAATTATTCCGGCGGGTTTCTCCCCGGTCTGAAAGGCACAGACCGGATTCTCATCTCCTCGGCTCCGGCGGACGGTCTGACTTCGGATTCATACGGATTTTCCGCATTTTTCTGGCAGGAAATCCGGGAAGGTTCAAATATCCGGCAGGCTTTCCGCAATGCCTCCGCTGCTCTGGGATATTTCAACCCTGTTTTTACGGACAAAGGCCCGCAGACGGATGACAACGGAAACGGGATTTCCAATGAAATTTCGGACGGGCGATTATCTTCGGATTATCATATCGGTCTGGGAATCCGGCTGGGAACCGGTCTGGTTCCGGAAGGACAGGATACGGGAGAGCAGGATACGGGAGAGGTTCCTGTCACATTTCCGGATGAAAACACCGCATCGTTTTATGTTCACCCCGGCATTTACAGTTTCCGGTTTACCGGTACGTTACCTGCTGCCGGAACATGCGGACTGAATATCCGTTCCGGTGCTCAGGCGGTTTTTCAGGGTGAGATTACAGATGAGGAACTGACACTTCCCCTTGCATCCGAAGGGGTGTATGATGCGGAAATCTCCGGTAACGGGTGCGGCAGTTCCGGTCTGGAAATCTTCAGACCCGTGGGCGTATTCCCCGGATACATCAAAGGGAAAATCACGGATGCGGACGGAAATCCCCTCTCCGGTGTGAAAATCACCGTCAACGGGGTTTTCTCCTTTTTCAGCCTCCCGGACGGGCGTTTCCGCCTTCCCTGGGAGGCCGGGAGCGGCATCACCCTCCGTGCGGAGAAAACGGGCTATGATCTCTCCTCTGTTTCATCCCTCACCGTCAGCGAGGGCGGCACGGCCATACAGAATTTCACCCTGGGAAAGACAGTTGTGACAGCTCCCGGTACCCAACCTGCCGCATATATCCTTTCCCCCTCCGGCGGTACAGTCATCGAAGCCGGTCAGTCCCTGATTTTTCAGGGGTCGGTGCAGAGCGGGGATTATCCCATTTCTTATTCCTGGGACTTCGGAAACGGGCAGACTTCCCTGCTCAGAGAGCCGGGGGAAATCATCTTTCCGGAACCTGGAATTTACACTGTCTTCTTCCGCGTCCGGGATGCGGACGGGGATGTTTCCGCAGCCTCCGTAACCGTGACCGTAAATGAAAAAGAGGAACCGGTTCCCATGCCCGACCCGGACGGCAACCCCGGCGGCGAACCTCCGGAATCCGCAGATTCCGGTGAACCGGCGGAAGCGGACCCCCTGCCGCTCCCCGATGCGGACGGCAATCCGGGCGGAGAACCTTCGGAACCCGGAAACAGTGATGACGGGAATCCCGGCACACCGGAACCAACCGGCCCCTCAGTCCGCTGCGTGGAAACAGAGGTATCCACAGAAATCTGCGTGCGGGTCTCCGGGGAAAACACGGGAATTTCCGGTCTGAAAAGTGAATACCTGAACACTGTCTTCCCTTCGGAAAAAGGCCCCGTTCAGATGCCCGAAGGCTATATCACCGTGCAGATCGGAAGCAGTCAGGACAATCCGGAAATCAGTGTAAACTATTCCTCCCCCCTGCCTGCGGACGCGCAGTGGTTCCGCTTTGATTCCGCAGAAAATGAATGGTATGATGAAACCGGAAACGTGACCTTTTCCGCAGACCGGAAATCCGTAACTGTCCGGTTCACCGGCGGACCCCCCGAAGATGCGGACGGTCCGAAATACACTGATACCGAATACTCCGGCGGATACCGCAGCAGCCGCCCCCTGTCCCCTCCCTCCGGCCCGCCTTCGGATGATGTGGGCGGGGATGGCTGTTTTATCGGAACATCTGCTTTCTGAAAATCATCCGCAGAGATTTAAAAATACAGCACAAAAGAAGAATACAGGGTGTGTTCCCTCAGATCCTGGGAAAAATTCAATGCTTCCAGCATCAGACCCGCGGTATCATCCCCGAAGCGGTACTGATAGGCCAGATCAAAACTGAAATATTTTTTATGGGCAATTCCCGTTCCGATGCTGAAACCGAATACATCCGCCGGACTTCCCTGCGCGGGGATCGGATCATAAAAAACTCCGAAAGTAAGGGGAAAAAGATAGGTATCTGTCTGATGGAAAAGATATTCGGCTCCGGCCCGTATCTGATATGTCGGATCAATATCCGATGCTTCGGAGGATTTCCCGGTGATGGGAGAAATTTCGCTCCCACTGCTGTCGGTCAGAATGAAATCATCCCATTTTGTCCAATAAATATCCAATGAGGCTGTCCAGATATCGGAAAAGCGGTAGGCAAAACCGATGCCGACGGACATGGGCATGTCCAGGCTTTCATCTCTTTGGTATGACTCCGAATGCGGAATATCATGACGGGATGGCAGATCCGGATACTGGGTAAAACTGTAAAAACTGTGCTTATGTTCCAAATCGGCTGCAAAGGGTGTTTTCATCACCATGCCGATCTGTAAGGGCATATCTGCCACATCCCGCCATAAAAATCCGAAATTGAAATTAATGCCGCTGAAGGAATAATTGTCATAAATACGGATATCCTCTGTAAAGCGGTTTGCACCGAACCAACCGCCGCCCCACTGAAACTGTTTGCTTTCCCATCTGTTTTCCGTCAGATCATCATCCCATATATTCATTGTAAGACCAAAGGAGAAACGGGGTGTAATCTGAATGCAGCAGGCCAGCCCCAGGGCAGTAAGACTGCCTTCCGTCTGATAGTCCAGATTCTGACTGTAGGAATCAACTGTGCCATCCTCATTTGTTCCGGATTCTCTTATGGGAAAATTCCATTTCCGGGTGAATTCATAGAGATGCTGGTAGCTCAGAGATACTGTCATATGCCTGTCCCACAGACGGAAGGGCCAGGCCAGACTGAAATAATTGAGATTTGTATCCGTCACCGTCTCTTCCCCGTCTGCTTCGGGGTGCCGGCCGAAGCTGTTTTCTTCCATTCGGTGAAAGAGTGAGCCCACCAGGGAAACTTCCGGACGGTCCAGAATGGACAGTCCCGCGGGATTCCAGGAAGCTGCTGTGGCATCGTCGGCAATGGAAATAAAGGCACCCCCCATTCCCAAAGCCCTGGCCCCGGAACCTACCGGATTGGGGGAGGATGGAATTTCAATCCGCTGCATGGTTTCCTGTGTTTCAAAATCCTGCGCGTAGGAAAACGGCGCTCCCCCAAAAATGACAGTCAGAATGATAAAGACCGGAACCATAAAAATCGGAACCCTAAAAATCAGCTCCGTTTTTGTGGATAACTTTGTACGGTTTTTCATAAAAAACCTCCTTTTTTTGGCAGTGGGTCAAATCCGTTGATAAATCCGTTGATGACGGTCTCCCCTCCCCTGACCCCTCCCGCCGGGGGAGGGGAATATTCGGATCAGCGGATTTGACCCACCACCCTTTTTTTATCGGGTAATCACATGCTCTTTTTCCCGGATGACCGCTGTATCCCCTTTGCGGAGACTTGCCTTTGAATTATTTTCTTTTACATCTTCGATCCGGGCATTGCCCAGTTCTTCAAAATCTTTTTCCATTGCATTGCTGTCTTTGCGGTACACAATAATTTCCATCCCGGCTTTGACATTTGTTTCTTTGCCCAGATCGGTTACAATATTCTGTCCGCCGTCGCTGCCGATCACATTTCCTTCGGTCAGGGGAATTTCATATGAAAGTTTCAGATGAATCTCTTTAGCCATATCTTCCATCAGCTCCCGGTCCGCGATCAGCTCTTCCTGACTGCTTTCATGCTCCCTGTGGACATCAACCTTGGTCAGACGGCGGAGAGGCTGATCCGAATCCGGATTTTGTAAATAAAGATCGGCAAAGATTTCCATATAGTTTTTCCGTTTTCTGATTTTTCCTTTTAAAATACAGTCTGCCGGAACACCGCCGCCGGCTTCCTCTTCTGTGATAACCCGGAAACGTCTGCGTTCAAACATAATGGAATCCAGTGCTTCTTTGACATCAAAATTCAGATCAATATCTTCGGGTTTTTCCTTAAAATCATCAATAAAGAGGCTCAGACGGGATTCATAACGCTGCACAGCCGGTTCTCTGTACTGCACCCGGATCGTCTTCCGGCTTTCATTTCCGGCGCTGTCTATTCCCCGGATGACGATCAGATTTTCGTCTTTATCCAGTGTCTGAATATAACTGAAGCGGTTTTTCCTGCCCCGGAAAAAAACTTTCTCCCGGTTAAAATAAAGCTGTTTCACCTCATTATTATCTTTTATGGTTCCTTCCACAAAAATTTCATCCAGATATGATATATGCTTTCTGTCTTCCTGAAAATATTCCAGTCGGATGACCGGCGGTTCTGTATCCTGCAGGGCGGCTGTTTTCCGGGAAAGAAGAATTCCCGGCAGGGGGGAGTTGCCCTTTGCGGCCAGCCAGAAATCTTCGGGTTCGGGATGCCTGCCCTCCTCTGCCTGTATTTCATTTTCCGGGGCCGGACAGTAAGTCATACTTCTGTTATCATTTTGCCATGTCAGGGGGATATTCTGGAAAGTGGTGTTTCCGGCAATATCCGTAACCCGGATTTCCAGATTTTTCTGCCCCTTTTCCAATGTCAGACTTTCATCCACAGGGATCTCGCTTTCCCCCCGGAAGGGAAAAGAAATTCCGTTGATGATCATCCGGGCAATGCCGGAATTGTCAAAAAGATGCCCCCTGAGGCGGATATCAGTCTTCGCATCAGACCGGCCAGCGGAAACGGGTACAGGACTGTTATCCGAAGGTTCGTCAATACTGATAACCGGCCCGATGCGGTCCGCAATGATACGGAAAAACACCTTTGTCTCTTTTCCGCTCAGATCCCCTGCCACAATGGGGATCCGGTTTTCCCCCTGGCGGAGGGCTACTTTGGAACGAAAAAAAATTTCCGCTTTTGACAGATCAATGCGGATATCATTTTTACCGACCCGAATACGACTCACAAAACGGTCATCCCGTACAATCCCCTGCAATATAACCGAGGCTGCATTGACTGTGCTGTCCGGTGGAGGGGAAATCAGGGATATTTCCGGGGGAAAACGGTCCGAATTTTCCCGGCGGATCTGTTTTGTTCTGGCCCTGTCCAGGTATAATTCCGCCCGGGCCGATGTTTCAGATTCAAGGGAGATTGTCAGTTCCCGGATGGCTTCTGCGATCCGCCCCTGCTGATACAGGGCAATACCCAGTTCCCGGTGCGGGAAATAACCGCTGTCATGTTCCGGCAGATCCAGAAAATGCCGCCCGTATGTGCGCGCGTATTTCTTATCATCATTCCGTTTCCGGATGGCCTCCCGCAGATCGGATTCCGCTGCTTTCCAGAAGCATCCGTCGCTGAAGGAAAGGGCGCGTTCATAATAATGCCACCATTGCCCTTTAAAAGGGGTGCGGGTAACACCGTAACTGCGGCCCTCTTTTCGCTGACTGACATCCGCTGTATCCGAACCGCTTTGGCAGGCCGTCATCCACGCGCCAAGGCACAGGGCGGATAAGCAGCAAAAAAAGCAGAATTTTTTTGTTTTCATTTTCCCCTCTCTTTCTCTTCGGATAATTCCCAGACCAGGCGGAAGCCCACTTCGCCGGAGCGTTCGTCCCGGTTATATCTGAATCTGTGTGTGCAGGGCGGATAGGGAGAACTCCAGCTTCTGCCGCGTACCACCCGCAAATCGCTGTCAGTTCCCGTATATTCAGGATTGTTCCGTTTATGCCTGCGGTATGCTTCGGGATGAAATCCGTCTTCACACCATTCCAGTACATTGTCCTTCATTTCAAACAGCAGATCACCGTTCTGCCCGGTCGGATGACTTGAATTTGCCGTTGTGGAAACCGTGCTGCCCCCGTAAAAACGGCAGGCATATTCCCATTCGGCTTCTGTGGGCAGACGGAACCGGCCCGGAAGTTTTGATTTCTTATTTAATAAATCCGCAAAAGTCTTTGCCTCATCCCAGGAAACATTTTCCAGGGGCCAGGAATCGCCTTTTTGAAAAAGCGAAGGATTTTCAAGCATAATCCGGCCCCACTGCCCCTGGCTGACTTCGCTTTCTCCCATGTGGAAACCGTCAACACATACGGTATGAACCGGTGTTTCACAGGGAAAACATTCCGCCGCTTCCGGAGGGCATCCCATTTCATAACATCCGCCGGGCAGCCAGACAAATCTCATACCCCTAAGCGGTTCAGAAGAACTCGCTGTTTTTCCTTTTTCCACTTTGCCCTTACTGTTCAGCAAAAAAACTGTAGCCGATTTTTTATGGGAAAAACGCATTTCACCGCTGAGATTTCCCTGTTCATCCCGTTGAAACTGTCCGCTCATCTGAATATCCGGATGCGGGGTAAATGCGGATGGCGGATGTGCTTTATCATAGATGACAGGTTTTTCAGAAAATACATCTGTCCAGACCGGAAAAAAACGGGGTTTTCCCATTGCCCTGTAAAAGTCTGCGGCCGCGGCTTTCGCGCAAAGATCAAAAAGACTCACTTTCTCCTGCGGGGGAACAGGCCCTTCTGCTTTCCGAACGGAACCGTCTGCCAGCAGCATCATGATGGTATCTTCTGAATTTTTATGGGAAAAATACATAGTTCCCATGATGCGTCCCTGCATATCCAGCAGCAGTTGCCCCTGATAAAGAATATCCCTGTTTTTGGAAAAACCGGGTGGCAGATTGTTTTCATCACATAGGGCGGGCGGTTCCTGCGCGGCCAGGTATTTTGCGGAGGCCTGAAAAAAAATACCGGCTTCCTGTTCTGCCGGAAGACGGATATCGCTGTCCCCGTGATCCGTATACAAAAAATACAGCAGCGGGCAAAGGAGCAGAAAAAAGGCAATAGGCAGATATACATACTGTTTGTTTAAGACAGGTTGCCGAACCGGCTTTTTCCGGATTTCTTTTTCAAATACTTCAGGTTTTGTCACCCTGAAAGTATTCAGCATCAGCAGGGTGCAGTCAAAAAGAAAACGGACATCGCAAAAATCAGCCCTGTCACCTTTTTCAGTAAGTTTGTCCGCCAGAAGACAGAGTTTTTCCGGATGAATAAAAAGGATTGCTGCGGAGTCGTTTGGGGTGCCGGCAATCCACTTTCTGATAAAATCGGATTGCGTAAATAAACGGATCACTTCTTTGTCAGAAAAAAATTCAATGCCTTTCTGAGCATCTGTTCTGTTTTCTGTGATTTCCGATTCTTTTTTCAGAACAGCAAAGCGGTCCTGCGTCTGCAGTGAGGTCAGATCCCTCTGATACAGTTCCCGGAAACCGCTGACAATGGCCCCGGCGCATATCCCCGGGGTAATTCCTTTGGAAAAGCGATTTTCATGCACGGCATGTTTCAGCGTTTTTCCGGTTCTCCGGAAAGAGCCGGTTTCAAAATATTCGCAAATCAGGCAAAGGCAGGAAAAAAGAAAATATGCGTCAATGGCTGAGGCGTTCCTGTTTTTGTGAATAAGTTCGTTTCTGAATTTATTGAGTTCATTAAGATTGATGACTTCCAAACTGTCTGCTTCCCGGCCGCATACCCGCACCCATGCCTCCAGAAAACCGGATTTGCGGTAAAGACCGATCAGTTCGCCCATTGTAAAATCTTTGATGCCTTTGCGGCCTTTTCCCATCTGCTGTTCGGCTTCCTGGGCTTTGATACGGTCTTCGGGGGGCAGTTTTGTCAGGTTTCTGTGAAACAATTCCTGAAAAGCATATTCGATCAGCATGACACATTCTAGATCGGAAGAGCGTCGTTT
>JAABRU010000345.1 GCA_011390755.1 Desulfobacteraceae bacterium
GTGCAAAAATTGTATTTTTGCATGGGGTAACCGGGAGATGCGGCGGTGCAGAAATACAGTTTCCGCACTCCGGGACAGCCGTAAAACCGTATCCGGGGGAAACTTTTCGATCTACTGAGTATTGATATGTATCAAAACCCGGTTTTCGGACTTTTTACGAGACCATCCCCCTTATTTTCTGTATTTCTGATCTTCTGCGGAAATGACATCAAAAAAGGCTCTGGGTGCATCAAACAGAATCTTTTTGGGAAGCCAGACGGCCGTTCCCACTGCATACTGCCCGATGACCTGTCCGGTAAGGGTGGGCATCATGAATCCGGCATAGGCCCCTTCCCGCTGTCTGTTAAAGGGGGAACCGATAACCGCACCCGCAATTCCCAGGGGAAAACCGGCCACAACACCGGCAGCGGTTCCCACAATCATTCCGCCGGTCTTTGCGGCTCCCTCTGTCACAGGGCCTTGGCCCCGGAAGGGGGGAAATGCCTCATCCATAATGCCCGGAAAGGTGCGGGGCTGCGCGGATGCGGCATTGGGAAGCAGCAGAAAGCCCGAAAGAAACAGGGCCGTCAGCATCATTTTCACTTTTTTCATACATTCTTTTTTCATGATCTACCTCCTTTTTCTGATTTACCGTTATACAGATTTCCGAAAATGAAAATTCACTGTGCTGCCGGTCGGATTTATACACATTGTCTTATCTTCTCCCGGCCCCCCTCCATCAGACGCAGGGCTGTGCATTTTCATTTCTGAAAATCTGCGGATACAGGGCCAAATTCAGCCCTCTGCCACTTTCTTTTTCAGTTCTTCCAGTTCCAGTTCCACATCGCTTTCCGCTTCCATATCCGCAAACTCTTTTTCCAGTTCACTTTTCTCATCATCCAGCTCAGTCATGGCCTCGGTGCGGGCTTCGATTTCCACAATCCGGCCTTCCATGCGTTCAAATTTATCCCCGGCAATCAGTCCTTTGTCAAAACAGCGCACTGTGCTGCTCATGTACTGCCGGGCTTCTGCTGCCCGCTGACGGGCGGCCAGGGCGGAACGCTTGCGCCGGGCCTCTTCCAGTTTGTTTTCCAGTTTCCGTAACTGATTTTTCAGGTTTATGCTGGTATTGCGGGCGGTTTTCCAGGCATCTTCGGCATCTGTGACAATGCGGTCATGTTCCTTTTTCCGTGCCAGTGCCTTCCGTGCCAGTTCCTCCTTTCCCGTGCGCAGGGCTTTTTCCGCTTTTGTCCGCCATTCCCCGGCCTGCCTGCGGTGATATTCCAGTTCTTTGCCCAGCTGTTTTTCATTGCTCATGGCATCCAGAACCCCTTCCCTTGCCCGGCGGATATTTTCTTCCATTTCCCGGATAATCTGCCGGATGATCCGCTCCGGATCCTCCACCCTGTCAATCATGTCATTGATATTGGCAGCAATGACATCTGTGATACGAAGAAAAAAACTGCCCATTGTGTCCTCCTTTCCCTGTATTTTTATCGGATAAAATTTTTCTTTCTGTATATTCATAAAGCAAGGGATGTGCCAAAAGGAGATATAAAAATTAAATTAAATAATAAAAGGATCTTATATTTACCATAGAGGAAACCGGCCAAAGAAGCCTGTGCATAATATGTACACAGGGATGTCAATTTCAGAACATTTTCCCGGCAAAGACGAATACATCTCTCTCCCCGCGTGCCCGCATTCTGTGATTTTGCAGAATTCTGAAATCTTCCTGTTGATATTTCAGCATTCAACTGATAAGAAATTATCAGGAAAAAAAATATTTGTATTCCGAATCCTGCAGGGGATAATATGAAAAGAAAAATGATCGTCCGTACTTCGTTTTTGTCCTTATGCTTTCTTGCCTGCTGTTCCTGTTATGCCGGGAATTACAGGCGGGAAATTTCATCTGTCCCGGCCCCCCCCGGGGCAGCTGAAACTTCTGCCCGGGAAAATATCGGGGATGCGGAGGTCATTGCATTTCTGGGGCCGGAACTGCTGGAATTTTTGGCCCGTGCCGGGCATGTGGAATCGTACCGGATTGATCCCCGGCGCAAATCCGGAGACATAAAACAGGGGATTCAGGGATATCCGGTGCTGTCACGCGGCAGGGATCTGAATGAAAAGCAGCTCCGTCAGTTCCTGCATATTCTCAGCTCATCTTCCAGTTATGAATTTCAGTGGTCCAAAAGAACCCGTATCCGTCCCGTTTACGCGTTCCGTTTTGCTCTCAGTCATACCGCTGCGCCCGCTGCAGACATTTTCATCGATCCAAACAGCCGTCAGTGGGCTTTTTTTTTCCGGAACCAGATGAAAGAAGAAGACATCAGCAAAGCGGCAGCAGAAAAAATGTATGAAATAATAGAGACAATACCGTTTCCCTAAAGCCGGAGGAGTGCCAAACTTACAGTTTGACATACTGAAATGATTCGGAAAAAATCTGCCAAACTCTAAGTCCGGCACTCCGTGCTTCTCTTAGTTCAGCAGCATTGCCGCCGGGGGAGAGGGATTTTTTGTTTAAGGAAACGACATTGACAGCAGAGAACATTTTTGTTCCATAAAGAATACAAAAGGAGGAAACTGTAATGAACCGGCAGAATATCCAACCCCCATACCGTTTTTTTCGTCGTTTTGCTCTCTTTTGCATGATGACTGCCCTGCTGCTGTGCGGCCTGTCCTGCCTGCAAAGGGAAAATATCAGTCCCCCGCAGGGGGAAATTTCCCCCGGCTCATCCCTGCCCCAGCCCCCGTCTCCGGGTTCCGGATATACACCGCCTCGGCCCGATGAAAGCACTGTCCCCGCACTGCGTCTGATTATTGTTGCCGATACCCTTGACAGCAAAATCGGGCGTTCCGTTGCCATAGATTCGCAGAATCTGCAGGAGCTGATGGGCAGTATTGCGGCCCAGAGTAACGGGGGACTGGTTCTGAAAAAAATTATACTGGAAGGTGAATCGGCCACGCGGCATAATCTGATACGGGCTGTATCCTATCCGAAAATCGGGGAAAACGATGTTGTCGTATTTCTTTACTCCGGTCACGGCCACCGGTATCAGACCACCGCATCCCGCTGGCCCCTGATGGATACAGAAGGCGGAAACACAGATTTTGCGGAAATCATCCGTATCATCAGAAGCAAAAATCCCCGCCAGTTTATTGCCCTGGCCGACTGCTGCAATGAAGTGGTCGTGCGGGGCGGCGAACGGACCTTCCGCCGCCGTTTCAGTTATACACAGATTCAGAAGATGTTTATCACGTCAAAGGCACAGTACGCGGCCAGCGGCAGCATTCCGGGGCAGTTTTCCTACGGGGATGATAATGAAGGCGGATTGTTCACCTCTTCCTTTATTGCCGGTCTGAGCAGTGCGCTGAGTTCTTCCCAGGCGGACTGGGAGCAGGTGTTTGAAAAAACCGTGTCGGATGTGCTGATGAAATCGGGGAATGAACAGCGGCCCCAGTATGAAAAATACAGATAATGCCAATTGCGGAAAACCGGCCTCCGGCCTTCATTTTCGAACGCCTCCGCAGCCTGACCCGTTCCCGGGCTCTGCCCGGGAATGCATGGGGTGAGGCTCTGCCTCACACACTGCCGGAGGCCGTGAACGGTTGAAATTTTCATGCTTAGCTGTGAGTTATAACTCATGACCTTTATCTGAAATTCTGAAATAAGGAGGACCGACATGTCCGTACTGACCGAATTTGCCATGTTTCCCACCGACAGGGAGGAAAGTGTCAGCCAATACGTCAGCCGGGTGCTTGACATGATTAAAAACAGCGGGGTTTCCTATCAGCTTACCGCAATGGGAACCATCATGGAAACGGAAAGTCTGGACGAAGCGCTGGACATTATCCGCAAAGCCCATGATATTCTTGCCAAAGATGCAAACCGGATATACAGTACGGTGAAATTTGATATCCGCAAGGGAAAAGAAAAACGGATGGAGGGAAAAATCCGCTCGGTAGAGGAAAAAATCGGAA
>JAABRU010000346.1 GCA_011390755.1 Desulfobacteraceae bacterium
TACACAGTATGAGGCGGAGCCTCACCTCCGGCGTTACGGGGCGGAGCCCCGTAACGAGTCCGGGAAAGATTTTCATGCTTCGTTGTGACCGTCAGTCATGGCCGTTTATATGAAAGTCTCCTGTAGAGACGCACGGTGTGCGTCTCTACGGTGTATTTTCATGCTTCGTTGTGACCGTCAGTCATGGCCGTTTATATGAAAGTGTCTGCGAAAAACCGGCCCTTCGGCCTTATTTTCCGCACTCCGTGCAGCTTTCATGCTTCGCTGTGAATGCAATTCATGGCCGTTTATCAGACAGCAGGAGAAGGGAATAATGGAAAAAACGCCATATGTATTTTCACTTAAGCCCGGAAAAATAACAGCAGTTTCGGCATTGCTCCTTTGTCTTTTTTTTGCACCGTCCGGTGCATGTGCCGGAATGCAGCCGGCTGCGCCGGGCAACGGAGTTTTACTCTGTTTTGCGCTTCTGCTCCTGTTTTTTCTTTCCGTCTATATCATTTTTCTGCGGATCAGATTATATCGGGCGGAAAGTAAAATCAGAGCAGAAAACAATCATGCCCCTCCCTGTCCGGATCATGCGAAAGAAGATATTCTTGCCGCCATCTCCCAGGAACTGCGCAGCCCCCTCATCGGTGTTACCGGTATTACAGATGCCCTGCTGAAGGGTGTGGCAGGTTCCCTGAATCCCGGACTCCGGAAAAATCTGCTCCTGATTGCCGGAACCTGCCGCCGTTTATCCAATATGGTAAATAATATTTTTGATTTCACCCGGCTCAAAGACCGGGATATCCGCCTGAGATGCCGGCCGGTGCGGATTCAGGAGATCGCTGATATTGTCATTGCATTTTCCGAACCCCTGCTTTCGGGAACCGGAATCCGTCTGCAAAACCGTATTGATCCGGATTTTCCGCCCCTGTATGCGGATGAAGACCGTCTGCAGCAGATTCTGTACAATCTGCTGGACAGTGCCGTCTGTTTCCGCCGGGGGGGAGACGGCGACCGGGAGGTGGATATATCCTGCCGGATCCGTGAAGGGGAGCTGGCAGAAATCAGCATTCACGGCAGCGGGGAAACGGTTTTTTTGGAACATCCGGAAAAAATACCGGAGACAGGGGTATGGGGGGAAGAATTCCGGAATGATGATTTTTACCGCTCCGGTATCGGTCTGCATGTCACCCGTCAACTCATAGAAATGCACGGGGGCAGTATCCCCGCCCTGCCGGAAAAAGGAAACCGTATTGTCTTCACTCTTCCGCTTTCCAAAAACAAAACCCCTTTTGAGCATTATGAATGCCATACAAAAAAAACCGCCCCCTGCACTGCAGGGCAAAACACACCGGATACGGATGAATCCCAGGCCGAACTGATTTCCTGCACACGGGAAATACAAGCCTGTTTTGCGGAAAAAGCCGCCCGGATTCTGGTGGTGGATGATGATCCGGTGCATCTGCAGATAGTGGAAAATTTTCTGATTGTACAGCAGTATGAAGTAATGGCGGTTTCGGACGGGGATACGGCTCTGGAATATCTCGCCAGAGAAAAAAAACCGGATCTGATCCTGCTGGATGTGGTCATGCCGGGCAAATCCGGTTTTGAAGTCTGCCGGCAGATCCGGGAAAAATATTCCCCGGGGGAGATGCCCGTCATTATGCTGACGGCCAAAAACCAGGTAAGTGATCTGGTTAAAGGTTTTGAATGCGGTGCCAGTGACTATCTGACAAAACCGGTTTCCCACCGGGAACTCATTTCACGGGTAAAAACCCATGTCCATCTCAATTTTTCAGACCGGGCTCTGCGGGAAAGCGAGAGAAAATACAGAGAAATATTTGAAAATGTTTTTGATTTCTGGTTCTGTCATGATCTGGAGGGAAATATTATTGAAAGCAATCTGCCCTATAAAGAAGAATGGGGTTATAAGGATGAAGATGTAATCGGGATAAATATCAAAGACATACTGCTTCCCTCCAATGCAGAAAATTTCGGTATTTATATGGAGGATCTGCTTCGGAAGGGAAAAACCGAAGGAATTGCCTGCTGTGTTACCCGCGACGGAGTGAAAAAAATGCTGGATTACCGCGCCGCGCTGATCTGTGATGAAAAAGGACAGGCCATCAGCATTCGCGGCACTGCGCGGGATGTCACCGAACGGATTCAGTTTGAAAAAGAAAAAGCCGATCTGGAAAAACAGATCCGCCAGACCCGGAAAATGCAGGCCATCGGCACATTGGCAGGAGGAATTGCCCATGATTTCAATAATATCCTTTTCCCAATTATCGGCTATACAGAAATAGCACTGGAAAATATTCCGCCGGACAATTCCTGCCGCAGCGATCTGGAAGAAGTTCTGCGGGCAGCAAACCGGGCCGCAGAACTGGTTCGCCAGATTCTCACCTTTGCCCGTCAGACAGAAGATGAATGGAAACCCCTGCAGATCCGGCCAATTATCAAAGAAGTGCTGAAACTTTTAAAAGCCTCCCTGCCTTCTACCATAGAAATCCGGGAGGATATCGGGGAGGATACGGATTCGGTTCTGGCGGATCCCACTCAGATCCATCAGATAGTCATGAATCTGTGTACCAATGCCTATCATGCCATGCGCGAAAATGGAGGCAGACTGACCGTAAGTCTGAAAGCCGTGAATATTACGCCGGAATATTCGCCGCCGGTCCATGATATGGCCCCCGGTTCCTGGTACCGTCTGACAGTCAGTGATACGGGCTGCGGTATGCGGCCCGAAGTGCAGGAACGGATTTTTGATCCCTATTATACCAGCAAACCCATGGGAGAGGGAACGGGAATGGGGCTGGCAATGGTGCACCGTATCGTCAGTAATCTCAGGGGACATGTGACTGTCAGCAGCAAAGAAGGGGAAGGCAGTGTGTTTCATGTATGGCTGCCCCGGATAGCGTCGGAAGACGAAATTGCTCCGGAGCTGCCCCCTGCGGAAGCTGCCGGGGGACAGGAGAGGATACTGCTTGTGGATGATGAGCAGCAGATTGTGGAGATGATGCACAAAATTCTGACCGGTCTGGGGTATGATGTTACCGTGCGTTACAGCAGCCCCGATGCACTGGAAGCATTCCGGGTGGATCCGGAGCGTTTTGATCTGGTGATTACCGATCAGACCATGCCCAATCTGACCGGAGCCGAATTTTGCCGGGAGCTGCTCCGGCTGCGGCCGGATCTGCGGATTATCCTCTGCACCGGTTTTAGTGATCTGATCTCCCGAAAAAGGGCTTTTGAACTGGGTATACGGGGTTTTATTATGAAACCGGTAAACAAAAATGAACTTGCCCGTACCATCCGGGAAGTACTGGACGGAGAAGAATATGCAGGATAAACTTCAAAAACAGGGGGAAAAAATATCCTTCCGGATCTCCAAATGGTTCCTTGATTTTCCGGCCCGCATTTCCATTATTGCATTTATGCTGCTCATTGCTGCCGGAACCCTGCTGCTGATGCTGCCCGTATCTGCTGCCGGTTCCCGGATGACTTTTGCGGATGCCCTGTTTACAGCCACATCCGCCACATGCGTTACCGGTCTGGCGGTCGCGGATACCGGAACATTTTTTTCCCCTTTCGGTCAGGCCGTGATTCTTTTACTCATACAGTCCGGGGGGCTGGGAATTATGACCATTTCCACCCTGGTGCTCATGATTGCCGGTAAACGCCCCGGTTTTACGGGCCGGATTCTCATCCGGGATACCTTTACCCATCGGAAAGAGCTGCGGCCTGCAGAGATTATCCGGAATGTAATACTCTTTGCGCTGCTTTTGGAAATCTTCGGGGCACTGATTCTTTTTTTCTGTTTCCTGCCGGAAAAAGGCCCGTCCCTGTCCCTGTATTATTCGTTCTTTCACTCTGTCAGCGCGTTCTGCAATGCGGGATTTTCCCTTTTTTCCGACAGTCTCGTGCAGTACCGGGAAAACTGGACTGTAAATCTGAAGATCGGAAGAG
>JAABRU010000171.1 GCA_011390755.1 Desulfobacteraceae bacterium
CAATGGTTCGGTAATATTTTGCTTTATGTATTGTTTGTAAATCAGATAGTTATATTATAAGTCCCTAATATTTTTCATGTCAGGCTGAAAGCTGACATTGATAAAAATATTTTAGCGGGAAAATTATCTGCAAAATTTGCAGATTCATTTTTTAACCAACTGATATGTTTTATATTTAAAATATCAAAAAATTACCGAAGTATTGCAAAGTTAAACTGACGGCTTATGTCACTCCTGCAGGGGCCTACTGCATAGGCCCCGAAGCCGCTCATACCGGGCGTATGCAATACGCCCTCAGGGTTTAAGCAGATGTTCCGGATACCCGTCATTTTAATGTTGACAGAGCATTATGTACTCTTTGGTTTGCATACGGATTTCCCGGTTTTTTTGTCTGAAAAATATCATTCCGTCCATTATTTGTCCAGAACGGATTCTCTTTTTTCCCAAAGTGATGATGAGTCTGTCCGAAAACCTGTTTTCGGGTGTTTTATAGTCCTTTGCAGGAGAACTGATACTCATCATGGGTTTTGAAATTCTCAAATTCAGACTGTCAGGCGGTTTCCGAATATGAATGTACCGCTTCCGGAGGAGTCACAGACGGAAAGTCTGTGCGCGGCTGTCAGACACTGCCGAATTTTCCGTCCGGCACTCCTTTGCTGCATTTCTTTCAGGAAACCGCCTTCCCCCTTTCGTTCCAAGGGGTTAAAAATCTGTTTCGGAGGTTTTCGGACAGACTCCGTATCCCCTTTGGGGGAAAAAGCGAGGCATTCTGACAGGCGGCGGGAAAAGCCTGAAAAAAAATATCAGTCAGGAGCGGCGGAAGCTCTGCCGCCCCGGCCCGAATCCGGAATTTCCTGCTTTTCTGCCGTCTCATCCGGCGCATAACGGCGTTTGAGGATTTCGTAATAAGACATGATATTCCGCACATATGCCACCGGTTCACTGCCCCGGCAGTATCCGTATAATGCATCCCGGTGGTATTCTTCATACTGTAAAAGCGGGAGGGTGTGCGCCAGGGAAGTCCACAGCTCCGGATCAAGTCCCTGCGCCCTGGCAATATTCCGGGCATCCCGGATATGCCCCTGCCCCACATTGTATGCGGAAAGCGCGATTTTCAGGCGGTCTTCCCCTTTTGCATTATCAAAAAAATCATAGAGATTTTTCAGATACTGGACACCCGCCCGGATATTCTGGGCAGGATCGGTCAGCTGAGTGACTTTCAGACTTTTTCCGGTAGGGCGGATGATCTGCATCAGTCCCATGGCACCCGCAGGGCTGCGGGCTTTGGGATTGAAATGGGATTCCTGATATATCTGGGCTGTGATAAGGCGCCAGTCAAATCCGTTTTTGTCGGCTGCTTTCCGGATAAGGGAATAGTAAAGGGGCAGATGTTCACTGAGGGTCTCCAGAAAATGTTCGGTCTGGTTAAAATCCGGAAGCGGGATTTCTCCGTAATAACGTTCATACAGTTTAAAAAAACGCCCGCTTTTCTCAAAGACTGTGAGAAAAGCATTCATACGATCCAGCAGTTTTTCCGCCCGGGGATGCAGTGCCCATGCAAGCGGGAATTCTTTTCCGAATTCTTCTTTCAGCACAGCCCGCGGGTAGTGGCGGCGGTGAAGGAAGGCAATATGACTTTCTGCGGCCGCGGCCTCAATTTCTCCGTCTGCCACCTGCCGGATCAGTTCCTCCCCTCCCTGCTGATTTTCGGAATAATCATCACTTTCATTTTCCCGGAAAATTTTGAGCACAATCCCCTGTTCCCGCAGTTTTTCCGGAAGACGGGCACCGCTTTTCCGGGAGGAAACATAGAGTTTTTTCCCCTGCAAATCCGCCAGGGTCCGAATGTCTTTGCTGTCCCGGCGCACTATCAGATGGTACCGTACCTTCATATAGGGAATGGAAAATAAAAATCTTTCCCGGTCTTCTTCCTGTATATGCTGCCCCGTTGCGATAAAAGCCCCCGGTTCTTCCGCCAGCATTCTGTGCATGTCTGCCAGACTGTCCGCCACCCGGACACTGAGTTTCACCCCCAGATAATCGGCAAATGCCTCTGCCATTTCATACTCAAAGCCCATATAGCGGTCCCGGTACTGATAATAGCAGTTGGCATTATTGAAGGTAATCATGTAAAGGTGCCCGGAGTTGAGCACCCGCTCCAGGGGAAGCACGGCGGTTTTTTCCGGAGGCGGTTTTTTTTCCGAATCCCCGGCTTTTTTATCACATCCGCAGACAAAGCATATCCCCAAAACTATCCCCCATAATATCGGGTGAAAGAAAGATCGGAATATTTTGAAGATGGATATGGCCGGAGAATACAAAATACTATAGGGCTCCGCATTTTTTCAGGGCTTTTTTCATGGCTGCGATATGGACATCCGCTGCAAAATGAACCGGACTGTGACCGTACATGGGGTCCCATCCGGCCGGATCCGCCGTGCAGTAAAACTGCGTATCCAGCCCGATGCGTACAATGGATTCCGCTATGCCCAGTCCTTTCATGCGCCGGGCCGCCTCCCAGCTGGCTCCGCAGGGAGCGCCCCGCAGGACCTTCACTTCCGCAATCCTGCTGTCCTGAACGCGGACTTCCAATTCAGGTGAACCGAAATCTTTTCCGTACTGTCCCAGGCAGACCTGCCGGGAAAGTCCGCATCAGGTGGGGGGGGTCAGCACATCCCTGCCCCGTATTTTTTTTCCGGAGGCCACCAGGGGGATGCCCTGCTGTCTGCATATTTCGGCCAGGTCTTCGGATAAATCCGGGTGGCGGAGAAAATCCAGCACCAGATCCGCCTCAATTTTTCCGGGAAGATAGGGGCCGCTGTCATCAATCAGATCCGGCAGGTCCGCATCCACGGAAACGGTGTGCAGGCAGTAGCGGTTTTTTCCGTATTCCCGTATTCCTCTGATCTTGCTTTCCCCGCTTCCCTTTTGCTGGAATACCGTAATATTCTGCGCACCGGTTCTCCGGCATATTTCTTCATTCTTCATTCTTTTCCCTCTCCTTCACGGGCCGGTTTCCGGATAGTCCCGCTCTCGGAACGGGATGTAAAAAATATATCCGCGGCACTGCGGAATCTCTTCCAGATTTCTTCGTCTTTTTCCTGGGGAACAGGGCCGATGCTTTTCCATTCTTTCTGAATCTCCATGACTTTCTGTCTGGCCCTGTCCCAGCTTTCTTTGGGATTGCCCGGCACCAGGATTGTTTCTTTATAATCCAGCGCGATATGCAGATGCTCTGCTGTGGCAACCGGATTCTGACTGTCCGGTGTGTTTTCCGGCATCAGCAGCCGGGCAAGTGCTTCCAGGCAGCAGCAGAGCCATTCTTTCTTTTTCAGATTTTCCAGACGGCTGCGATCTTTTTCCGCAAAAAAATCTTTCCTGCGCTGAAAAAAAGCATCGCAGGCCCCCCGGAAACGCGTCCACAGCTCCTGCTCGGTTTTGCGGACCGCCGGACCGATATTTTTCCATTCCTGCTGCAGTGTTTTGAGTTCGTCCGCGGTTTCTTTCCAAAGGGTGGAACCGGCCAGGGCTTCGGCCCGGCGGGTCAGTTCCTCCTTTCGGGCCTGATTGGCACTGCGTTCTTCATCCCGCTGTCTGAAATATGCCTTGCGCCGGGAAAAAAACGCATCACAGGGAACATGAAAACGCTCCCAGACGGCATTGGCGGATGCAGCGGGCACCGGCCCGATCTCTTTCCATTCCTTTTGCAGACCTATGAGTTCCCGCCCGGTTTCTTCCATATCCTCATCCTGTACGGCACGGGTCAGCTCTTCCACCTGAAGGCAGAGAGCTTCTTTTTTCTTCAGGTTTTCCGGTTCCTCTGCCTTTAAACGTTCAAAAAAACGGTCACAGGCCGCCCGGAATCCTGCCCAAAGCATATCTCCTTCACTCCGGGGCACCGGCCCGGTTTCTTTCCACTCACGCTGCAGCTTTCTCAGCTCTGCAGCTGTCCGGTTCCAGTCCCGTGACCCGGACAGGGCTTCGGCTTTTTCACAGATGGCGGTTTTGCGTTTCAGGTTTTCCTGCCGTTTTTCATCCTGTCTGCGGTAAAAAGCCCGGCGTTTTTCAAAAAAAGCATTGCATTCCTCCTGAAAATCCCGTCGCAGATCTTTTTCCAGTCCCAAAGGAAGCGAACCGATGGCATTCCAGCACGTCTGGATTTCCTTTATTTTTTCCGCGGTGTCTGTCCAGTGAATATCTTTTGCAGAATCGTCCGCATCTGCGGCTTCCGCCGGTTCTGTGAGGGCAAGCAGGCGGGCATATATCTCTTTTTTCTGCGCCAGGCACCGGTGATAGACCTCATCACAGGCAGCATGAAAACGTTTCCAGATTTCCCCGGAGTTTTCTTTGGGCACAGGGCCGATGCTTTTCCATTTTTTCTGCGCCTCCCGGATGATTTCGGCCATGCCTTCGCTTTCTCCGGACCGGGCCGCACTTTCTGCCAGCAGGCAGATTTCCTCTTTCTGATTCAGGTTGGCCCAGCGTTCCCATTTCATATTTTCCCTCAGTTCCCGCTGCCGGGAAAAAAATGAATCACAGGCTTTCTGAAAACGGGGATTCAGCTCATTTTTCAATTCCGGAATCAGCTCTCCGCTTTCCCGCCATTCCTGCTGCAGAGAACGCATATCCGGTTCCGGAATACCGCTTTCGGGGGCAGAGCAGGCCGTTTCGGCTTTTTCACAGAGTTCCCGAAGATGTTTCTCCTGTGCGGCTGCTTCTTTTTTTTGTTTTTCTGTAAAAATTTCCCGTTCCTGCTGCCAGTGTTCACGGGCTTTCCGGAAACGGGCCGCGGCCGCGGTATCAGAAACATTTTCCTTTTCCCACTGCGCGTTCAGATCTTTCCATTTTTCTTCTGCGGATGCCCACTGTGTATCAGAGGACAGGGCTTCGGCCTGTTCACACAGAAACTCTATTTTTTCCTCTTCCTCCCGGCGGTGTTTTTCTGCAGCCCGATCCCTTTCCGCCTTTTTTTCACAGGCAAGAAAAAAGGCAGCGGTCAGTTTTTCAAAATCCTCTGTCTGTTTTCGGGTCTCCTGCGCGGGCAGAAGGGAAACATCACATGCCTGCCAGCGAAGACGCAGTTTTTCCATCTGTCCGGGAGCGTCCTCCGGCATAGCGGTTTTCAGCTTTTCCATTTCAGAACAGATATTCCGGGCTTCAATCCGGATTTTCTGCTGATGCGCGGCATGTTCATATGCCGCATATCTTTTTTCCACCCCGGCCGCCGCAGTTTGAAAACGTGTTTCCAGGGGATGGTTTTCCCCGGATACCTGCTGCCACTGTTCCCGAATCTCTGCCAGAAGATTCAGACTGTTTTCAGAAATTGGCATATTTTCCAAACGGATACAGATTTCCGCCGCTTCACCGTCCGGATTTTCCTGCGCAGGCAGCGCGGATGTGTCGGAAGTATTCCCGTTTTTTTGCGGATTTTCCAGTCTGTCCAGTTTGCAGCGGGCATGTTTTTTTACTTTTTTATTGGATGCCTTTTCAGATACAAACCGCAGATCTGCGGGACTGTCCAGTTTTTCCACAATTGCCAGCCCGGCTTTCAGACCGCAGTTGTTTTCCGCAATACGGCAGAGATGTTCCGGATCCGAGATTTTCTCCACTGCCAGAAAACGGATATCCGGATCTTCGGTTTCATTGGCAATGGCAGAAAGAATATCCGGTTCCCCTATCTGTGCCAGAACAGCTTTGGCCTGTTCTGTATCCTGAGCAGAGAGAATTTTTTCTTTCCATATATGATGCAGACGCGCGGCCGCGGCCCGGATTACCGCAGAATCTCCTTTGCTGGCAGCAAAATCCTGCAGAAAATGTTCATCCCTGATTTTTCCGATAGCTTCCATCCGTACGTCCGGATCACCGTCGGTAATGGCAATTTCCTGCAATACCTCATTTTCATCCTCTTTCATTTCCTGAACGGCTTTCAGACGGATTTCCGGATTGCTGTGCTTCCACCTTGGTTTCATGAAATCTGTTAAGGCCATAACTGTCCTGTCTCTGATGTAAGTACCCCGTCAGTAATTCTGTAACATTTTCTGAGTTGAAAGTCTTTGAAACTCCGGTGTCATAAGTCAGAATGATATTACAAAACTTTTGCAGAGGTTCTTCGTTCCGGATTTTCAAAAAAGAAATATTCTGAAAATCCATGCTGTTCCACGTCACAATTTTTGTCTCCGGACAATGTCCGGAAGTTCTGCTCCGGCAGAAATTTGCCGGAAATTGCAATAATAACATAATTGATGCAGGCTTTCAAAACATTTTTACATACTTCGGACAGGTTCTGTCCTGAAAATCATGACAGAATACATTGCAAATCTTCGGGCTTCTCTCTTTACAACTCAGAGGGAAAGTGATTAAAGAAAGAATCGGACGGTGACGACGGTGACGACGGTGACGATGGTGACGATGGTGACAATGACGCATAAAGGAGTATTCATGGAAAAAAATGCTATACCTGCACTGCATAAACAGATTAAAGATATACTGCATACGGAAAATAAAGACTTTATCACCCTGAAGCAGTGTATACAGAAGATTCCGGCGGGAACGTGGAAGCATTTGGGGCTGAAAAAAAACAGTTCCCTTTCCGCATTTCTGAAATTATTTGAAACATCCCCGGAGAATCCCTTACAGATATACAAAGGTCCCCGCACCTATTATATCGGATTTCCCCTGACAGCAGAAGAGATGATACTGGGAAAACTTGCCGGTACCCCCGGACTTTCCCCCCGGAATGTATGCCGTTATCTGCCCATGCTGAAAAAAGACTTCATAACGGCACTGAACCGACTGGCGGAAGCGGGCCGTATTTCCTGCACTTTCAGCGGAAACTGGGGCATCCGTCTGTATGCTGTTCCGGATGCCGGGAAAGCCCCTGCAGCGCCCCGGGCAAAGGCGGAGCCCCGGCTGTTTCCGCAGGAGCAGGCAGATGATGCGGCATTGTCTGCGGCTTTTCAGCAGGCCTACGGGGACATCGGTCAGGGGCGGGGATTTGTCCGCATTCACCGGATACGGGAACGGCTGGGCTGGCCCCCGGAACTTTTTCACCGTATCATGCAGAAACTGCTCCGTGATTATGTCATTGAAATCCACGGCGGCGATCCTTCCGCACTTACGGAAAAAGAAATCCGGGATTCATACCGGGACGAAAACGGAACCCTTTATATCACTCTGACCTGGTGGGGAAAATAATATGATGAAAAACAATGAAGAAAAACTGGCTGTTTTACGCGATCACAATCCCTTTGTCTCTTCCAGTGTGGGAAATCCGCGCGAGCATAGTTTCCCGGACATTCTTTCTGTCAATGAAGCGGCATTTCAGGGACTTTCCCGGCTGATCCGCCAGAAAAGCGGCCGGCCGGCCCTGCCCTGTGCCGGGCTGGTTTTCGGTGAAACCGGCAGCGGCAAAACCCACCTCATCGGCCGTCTGCTGCGTGCCGATGAAGATCATTTTTCTTTTGCCTACCTCCATCCTCTGGAAAATCCCGGACAGACCTACCGCTATCTGCTGCGCGAAATTATTGTCAACCTGTCTTATCCCCTCAGACCCGGTGCGGATACAGGTCAGATGGATCTTATCCTGGAGCGGATTTTCAAAGAAGCGGAAAACCGTTCCGGCTCCATCCCCGGAAAAAAAGCCTCTCCCCCGGCCCCGCTTTCCGCCGCCCTCAGACAAAACAATGATGATCTTTGGGGAGATCTCCATGAGAATCTGCGGCAGACATTGCGGAAAAAGAAAAGCATCAGCCGGACTTTTTTTCAGGATCTGGGCAGAATTTTCCGCATTGTTCTGGATCTGCTTCTGAAAACAGATTCTCCGGAGCCGGGGAAAAGGGGAAAACAGCATATCCCCGGCAGTGATTCCCCGGACAGGGGGCAGGATAATGTGCTGCCGCAGGCCGCGGATGCCCTGGATTTTGTCCAGTCCTGTTTTCCCCATATTCCCAAAATATTTCTCCGGGTGCTGCTGCAGTATCCCTGTCCGGAAAAAAGAGCGGCCGTAAGTGAATGGCTCCGGGGAGAAGGCATTGATGCCGAGGATGCCGCAATTCTGGGGATTCCGGAGGGTTCACAGGGAAGCGGGCCCATGCAGGAGGAACATGCCCGCAGTATCCTCGAATCTCTGGGACTGCTGCTTGCCCGGTTCGGAAAACCTTTGCTCATCTGCTTTGATCGTCTGGAAAACTATGATACGGATCAGAAAATCCGCTCCCTTGAGACGATGATAGAATTTCTGGTGGATCATGCCAAAGCCATGCTTCCCATTGTCTTTGTGCGGGGCGCGCAGTGGGAAGAAAAATTCACCCATCAGCTCAACCAGCAGGTCATCAGCCGTTTGCAGACCAATCATTTTGTTTTAAAAGGATGCAGTCCCGAACAGTCCATGCAGATTGTGGAAACCCGTCTTCAGGCGGTTTTGGGAGAAAACCACAGTGATTTTTTCCCCTTTGAAAAAGAAGAACTTCGGCAGATTTTTCAAAAACGCCTGTTCAGTCCCCGGCAGGTTATCATGACCGCGAATCAGCTTTTGCAGGAAATTCTGTATCCGGATCAGCCCCTTTCCGCGCAGCCGGATTCCCTGCAGAAACTTCGGGAAATATTTCACGCCCAGTGCCGCAGCATCCGGGAGGATTTCAGACCCTATCCCCCGGATCGCAACCGTCTGCACCGTGCCCTGCTGCTTTTTCTGGAAAATATCCCGCCGGAGCCGGGAATCCGTGTTTCTTCCTTATCTTCTCCGGATGACAGATATATTGATTTTATCTGTACCCTTCATGCCGAAGATGAAAAAAAAGCGGAGGTTGCGGCAGAATTCCCTGCTGTGTTTATTATTGATACGGAAAGAAGCAGTCTTTCTGTGATTGCGGCCTTTAAAAGAGGCCTTGAATTTCTGGAGCAGAATCCCGAATGCCGGGTGTTTTATATCCGGGACAGCCGCTGTGAAATCCCCCCGCCGCCCCAGTGGAAAGCCACCAATGAAATGATGGACCGTTTCCGGGAAAAGGGCGGTGAAATCATTTTTCTGCATGAGGCACAGACTGCTGCCTGGTATGCCCTGGCGCTGATGTATTACGCTCTCAAAGAAGGGGATATTCTTATTCCCGACAGGGAAAAACAGTACAGGCTTCCGGAACAGGAGGAATTTGCCGATTTTATCCGGAAGGAAATAGCAAAAGACGGGGACAGCGGATTCGGCAGTATTGCAGATTTGCTGAAAAAGCGGTGAGAATAACCCGGGTTGCCACCTGCCTGCTTTCATGCTTCGGTGTGAGTTATGGCCCATGGACATGATATCCGTGTTTAAGATAATTATTTTGGGCAGGCCGGGATGAACGCAGTGAACCCCGGCATCCTGAATCTGTTGGGGTTCTTAGCTCACCCCAACCTGCATGAACCCCCAAAACCATTTTCTTAAGCACTGTCAGCAGATCGGAAAGTTTCCGGAGGAGTGCAAAAATTGTATTTTTGCATGGGGTAACCGGGAGATGCGGCGGTGCAAAAATACAATTTTTGCACTCCGGGACTTTCCCAAACCGTATCCGGGGGAAGCTTTCCGATCTGCCGGCATGAGGGGGTATGCAATAGGCCCCTACAAACATAACCCCTCATACAAAACCTGACAAGGCGCTGAATTCACATATTTAAAATTGACAGAGCAGCAGCAGGCTGATTAAAAATACGCTGCATATCCGGTACAGGGAGAAAAGATACAGATGAAACTCAGAAACAAATTATTCATATCCTACCTGCTGATCAGTTTTATTCCCTTTATTCTAATCGGGGCGCTTTCCCTTTATAAAGGGAAAAAAGCCATATCCGATCAGGTTTTCAGTCACTTACGGAGTTTACGGGAAATCAAAAAAACACAGGTGGAAACATTTTACGCGGATCATAAGAATGATACCGAATTTTTGGTAAAAATCATTTCCGGTCTGGAAAAAACGGCTTTTGAAAAATTTGCGGCCGTACAGCAGATCAAAAAAGAGCAGGTGGAAAAATATTTCCGGGATCATATTGCCGGTCTGGAAGTCATGTCCAAAAACAATGCCGTGACCGAAGCCTTAAAACGCTTTCAGCAGGCCTGGGATTTTGACAATGGGAAAATCGGCGGCGATCTCTATCAGTATCTGCTCACGATGTATGAACACAGTTTTGAGGAAATGAGCCGGAACTACGGATATGAGGACCTTTACCTGATTGATAAAGAAGGCATTGTTGTTTACAGTCTGAATAAAGGAGGAGAAGAGGGGGAAAACCTGAAAAGCGGTGATTTGAAAAATACGGGTCTTGCCGATGCCTTTCATTCCGGGCTGCTATCTGTCAGACTGCATGATTTTCAGGAATACCGGGGAGAATACTGTGCATTTCTTTCCGCCCCCCTGCGGGACTACAGCAAACTCGCGGGCACAATTGTTATCCGCCTGGGAAGCGGTGCTCTCAACGGAATTGTTCAGAAAAGAAAAGGCATGGGCATAAGCGGGGAAACATATCTGGTGGGCAAACATGCAGACCGCACCGCCTACCGCAGCGACCGGGTTTTGTATAAAGGTTCTGCGGGTCAGGAAGTCCGCGATCCGGATCTGGAAAATGCCCTGTCCGGCCGTTCGGAACAGAAAATCCGTATCAGCAGCAGCGGATTTCCCCAGCTGATCCGTTTTGATCCCCTTCTGATCAGCGGTATGAACTGGGCAATCATAACCACAATGAATCTGGAAGAAGTCATCAATCCCCTTTCCCGCAACAGAGATGATCTTTTTTCCAGATATATTGAACAGTATGATTATGAGGATCTCTACCTCATACATCCGGAGGGAAAGATATTTTATTCCGTAAAAAAAGGGGAGGATTACACCCTGAATCTTCTGGACGGCCCCTATGCGGATTCCCTGTTTGCCGACTGTGTCCGCAGGGTTTTGGAAACAAAATCCTACAGCATTTCCGATATTGCCCTCTGGCCCCCTGCCGGAAATGTCCCGGCAGTTTTTATTGCCGCGCCTGTTATCCGGGATGAAAAATGCGAGATAATTGCGGCCCTCCGCCTGAGCACGGAGTCAATCAATGCGATCATGCACCAGCGGGAAGGAATGGATGACAGCGGTGAAATATATCTGCTGGGAAAAGAGGGACGGATGCGCTCGGATTCGCTTTTGGATCCCCGTAACCGCTCGGTAAAAGCATCACTGTCTGCTCCGGAAAAGGGGAAAGTGGATACTGTGGCGGCGCGGCAAGTGCTTTCGGGAAAATCAGGTGAAAAAATTATTACAGATTACAGAGGGGTGACAGTACTCACCTCTTACACACCTGTGCGCGCGGGGGAACAACTGCGCTGGGGACTGATTGTGCAGACAGATATGAAAGAGGCCTTTCAGACAGTCCGGGCTTTGGAGTTCTGGGTCTGCAGCACAGGACTGACGGTTTTACTGCTGATTCTGCTGGCCGCGCTTTATATGACCCGTATCATCGGAAATCCCATCCATACCGTCAGCAAAGGGCTCAAAATATGGGCTGAACGGGTGGCTTCCGCTGCGGATCAGATTGCCACTTCGGCCCTTGTTCTTTCGGAAGGTTCGTCCCAGCTGGCGGCATCTTCCGAAGAAATTGCGGCATCTCTGGCAGAAATGAAGGATGCCGGCCGGGCGACCTCCGAACTGACGGCCGGGGCAGGTGCACTGATGCGGAAAAATATTGAAAAATCCGGTCAGTCTTTAAAATCTCTGGTACGGGTTACCCGTGAAATGAACCGCATTGAATCCGACAGCTCCCACATCAGAATTATTATCAATAATATAGATGAAATTGCTTTTCAGACCAATCTTCTGGCCTTAAATGCGGCAGTGGAGGCTGCCAGGGCAGGGGAAAGCGGCAGCGGATTTGCTGTGGTGGCCGGAGAAGTCCGGAATCTGGCTGTGCGTTCCGCGGATGCGGCAAAAGATACACAGGAATTACTGGATGCCATCATACAGCGGATTGGCGATGCGGCCCTGGCAGTAAAACATGTGAACCGGGATTTTGACGGTATTATTGAATCCGCGACAGTAATGGGAGAAAAAACCGATGAAATTACCCGTGCCAGCAAAGATGTTTCCAAAGGAATTGAACAGGTCAGCATTGCAGCCGAAGAATCCGACCGACTGGCCCAGCAGATTGCTGCAGCGTCCGAAGAATCTTCGGCCACTTCCCAGGAAATGTATGCCGGAGCCGGGGGAATACGCAACTATGTGGAAGAACTGCTGCAAATGCTGGAAGGCAGTAAAAAAGGAGAGGAAAAATGAAAGTTTTTACAGTCAGTGAAATGCGGAAAGCGGATCAGTATGCCATTGGAACTGTGGGAATTCCCGAAGAAATTCTCATGGAAAATGCGGGACTGGCCGCGTGCCGGGTCCTGTCCGGACATATGGGAATTCCGGATAAATATTTTCTGATTTTTTGCGGAGCAGGAAACAACGGCGGAGACGGACTGGTCATGGCCCGGAAGCTCCATTCCCTGGGCGGCCGGGTGAAGGTGTATTTTTTCACTGCACCGGAAAAATACAAAGGCGCGGCAAAAACCAACTACGATATTGTCTGCCGTCTGGGAATAGACAGGGAAGTAATCGGCTCCGCGGATTCTTTGTCTTCGGAAATGCAAGACTGCGCGGGAATCATAGATGCCATTTTCGGCACCGGTCTTTCCCGGAATGTGGAAGGAAAATACAAAGATGTCATAGAAAGCATCAATGATTTCAGGAAAAAGGGAAAAACAGTGCTGAGTCTGGATATTCCCTCCGGAGTGAACGGGGATAACGGACAGGTTATGGGAACAGCCGTACAGGCGGATTATACGGTAACTTTCGGCGGTCCCAAAACAGGCAGTCTGCTTTATCCCGGTTATGCCCTGGGCGGAAAACTCTTTGTCACACATATTTCCTTTCCGCCTTCCCTTCATCAGTCCGACGATTTGCAGATTGCCGTCAGTCTTCCGCCCAAACTGCCGCGGCGGGATCCGGACGGATATAAAGGCGGGTTCGGAGACGCTCTGTTCATCGGCGGCGCGGCAGGATATTACGGCGCGCCCTGCTTTTCAGCCCTTGCCTTTCTCAAGTCCGGCGGCGGATATTCCCGCCTGGCGGCCCCGGCCGCCCTGATTCCCGTAATCGCAGCCAGGGCCGGGGAACTGGTATTTGTTCCCCTTGCCGAAACCGCATCCGGCAGTATTTCCCTGCAAAACAAAGCATCCCTGCTGGACCTTTCACGGAAAACAGATATTACCGTGCTGGGGCCGGGATTTTCCACAGATGAGGAAAGTCAGGAACTGGCCCGGCAGCTGGCTGCGGAGACAGAAGGGCCCCTGCTGATTGACGGTGACGGAATTACAGCATTGTCCAAAAATCCCGGCATACTCCGCAGAAGGAAGGGGGCAACCGTGCTTACCCCTCATATGGGAGAAATGGTAAGAATCAGCCGCATTCCGATGGATGAAATCCGGAAAAAAAGAATGGAAGTGCTGCAAAAAACCGCAGCCGCACTGAATGCATTTATTGTGCTCAAAGGCCCCCATTCCCAGACTGCCTGTCCGGACGGAAGAATATTTATCAATATGAGCGGTAATTCCGGAATGGCCACGGCCGGTTCGGGCGATGTACTTTGCGGAACCATAGCCGCCATGTACGGTCTGGGACTGAATATGGAAGATGCCGTGAAAAAAGGTGTATTCATCCATGGACTGGCAGGAGACCTGGCCGCGGAAAAGCTGGGGGAGGACGGGATGATCGCAGGGGATATTCTGAACTATCTCCCCTTCGCAGTGAAGACCGACCGGCAGGGCATAAGTGAGAAATACAGACTTCCGCTCAGTTCAGGGGGCTTGGATTTTTGGCAATAAGTGAAAAAGGTGTTCGGTGGAAAGGTGTCAGGGGTTCGGTGGCCCTATGTGTCAGGATAGTTGTCGCATGAAAAAAAACCACTGTAATAGAGGGCAGGAGGAAAATTCATGCGATATTCACCGGAACGAAAAGAAGTCGTGCTGAAAAAAATGATACCACCGCACAACCGACCTGTCAAAAAACTGGCCCGGGAAGAAGGCATTTCAGAAGCCACCCTCTTCAACTGGTGCAAAGAGGCCAGGGAAAAAGGTCTGCTGATGCCGGATGGAGACAGCAGTTCTGAAGGATGGTCCGCCCGGGACAAATTTGCTGCCGTCCCGGAAAGCGCAGCTCTTAATGAGACAGACCTTGCTGAATACTGTCGGAAAAAGGGCATATATCCTGAACAACTTTTCCGATGGCGCACAGCCTGTGAAAACGCCAATGACTGGGACCGTGAGCACAGCCGGCGCCTGAAAGTCGAGCAAAAAAACCATAAGCAACGTATCCGTGAACTGGAACGGGAACTGAACCGAAAGGAGAAAGCCCTGGCGGAAACTGCGGCTTTACTGGTGCTGCAAAAAAAAGTCCAGGCGATCCGGGCGGACCCAGAGGGAGAATGATCAGTGAACCGGATCGCCGCAGAACCATTGAACTGATTGACAATGCACGCAAAGATGGCGCCCGGCCTGCCGACCTGATCCATAAAACCGTGCTGTCTGAGAGATGCATACTCAAACCTCCGGTGCTGCACGCTGACAACGGAGGGCCCCGGAAAGGACTGGCGATGAAAACCAAACCTGAGTCGCTGGGCATCAAACCATCATACAGTCGACCCCGGGTGAGCAATGACAACCCCTTTTCTGAACCTCTGTTCCGTACCGTCAAGT
>JAABRU010000172.1 GCA_011390755.1 Desulfobacteraceae bacterium
TTCTGTTTTCTGCTGTTTCGGACATGATATGAATCCTTTCACCAAACAGGTTAATATTGAACAACTCTTAATTATTTATTATAATAAAATATTATTGTATTTTCAAGATTAAATCGCTCAATTTAGGTATAATCCTGCATAATCGCGTTCAGACAAAGGGACGGGAAGCTGTCTGAACCGGGATTCTCAGGATTTACGGATTTTACCGGGATTGCTAACTGTGCTGAACATGTTTATACACGATTGTACAGGATGGACATGATTGCCGGTAATCCTGCACATCATGGATAATCCTGCATAATCGTGTTCTGACAAAATGATCTGAACCGCAGATTTACGCAGATGAAAGGATTGTGCAGATGGAAACTTGGTAAAAGCATGGTAGAATCTGCGGAATCCGGTAATCTGTGCATATCTGCGGTTCTGACAATTTGCGAACAAACAATATAACAAGGGAGAAAGCAATGGCACACCTGACACTTAACCTGCCTGACAATCTGGTGGAACATGCAAAACATTTCGGTCAGATTACACACAGGGATGCTGCCACGGTATTGTCAGACACCTTGGAAATGATATGGCCTGCCGGGGATAATCTGCAAAATTCGGATATTTTTCAACCTGTTGCAAATCTGCCAGATAGCGAAATTCTGGAACTGGCGGATCTGAAAATGGATCGGGTGCAGAATGACAGACTGGGAAAACTTCAGTCAAAAGGAAAAATATCCGGACTGACACCGGCAGAACAGTTTGAACTTCTGACGCTTATCCATATGTATCAGGTGGGGCAGCTTCGCAAGTCAGAAGGGCTTGCTGAAGCCGTGCGCCGGGGCATACGGGAGCCGCTGCCCTCATGACTGTCAGTGAATATGTCCGCATACTGGTGAGGGAACGGGCGAAAAACCGTTGTGAATACTGTCTTTGCCATCAGGATTATGTTATGGGCAGACTTCAGACAGATCATGTGTATCCGCTTGCCAAAGGCGGAACAGATACTGAGGACAATCTGTGTCTGGCCTGTGAATTATGCAATCAGCACAAATGGACAAAAACAGAAGATACAGACCCGCAGACCGGAAAACGTATATCCCTGTTCAATCCCCGAAAACAGAATTGGGCGGATCATTTTGCCTGGAGTGCTGACGGAACAGAAATTATCGGTTTGACAGAATGCGGCAGAGCCACGGCCAATGCTCTTAAATTAAATAACAATCTGTCTATGACTGTTCGCAGGAACCGGGGTTTGGCAGGCTGGCATCCGCCGGATACCAAATGACAGTTTCTGCATCAGGCAATAACTGAACCCGGATTCATGGAATTAAAATGGACGTATCCGAGAAAATAACAAATTGACATGATAAGGAAAAACCAAACCCACATGCCACACAGACCCGAAATCACACTGAAACCCGCTCTTCCGGACCCGGAAGGACATGGAATCTGCCGGAAAGCCAGAGGCTGGTTCGGCATTGAATTGGAGGATGTCCGCAGCGTTCAGATCGTCACCATTGACGCGGAACTTTCCGGGGAACAACTCTGCCCGGAAATATACCGCAATTAAAAAATTGCTACTACACCAAATCATAAGTTCGTACACACCCGTAGAGACAGGGCATGCCCTGTCTCTGCACCGAATAGACATCATCAACTGTGTACAAATTTGTGAAACAGTGTACTACAGCCAAACGGAAATTTCTGCTGCGGGTTGTCAATGTTTCGTATGCACAGTTCCGGATACTTTATGTAATTATAATAACTCATAAAAAAGGAGAATGTAATGTCCGACTATGTGAAAAAAATGAAAAATTTTTTGTGTCTGTATGTTTTTGTCTTTTCCCTGTTCCTTCCGAATTTCTGTTTTGGAGATATTGCCGGAAATGTGGACGGCATCGGCAGTGTTGATCTGAAAGACTGCATCATTTCTTTGCAGGTCTGTGCTGGCAGTAATCCTGCCAATGTTCTGAGCCGGAATGAAATCAGCGGGGATGATAGGGTCTGCCTGGAAGAAGCCGTTTATGCCCTTCAGGTGGCAGCCGGGCTGAAGCAGATGCAGAGAATCTGGTACAGGGATGAGGACAGAGACAGATATTCCAGTGGTGATAAAATTATTTCCGCCACACAGCCCTCGTCAATTTATTTTGAAGCAGAAAATCTATGGGCCATTACCGGTGATCCGAATGACAAAGATGCTTCTGTTGTTCCGGGTGTGGGTGTCACCATACAGATGACATATTCGGTTCCGCCCATTCAGGGACTTCCCACAAGTCTGGGCGATGATGACCGGCTGATGACCTTCAATTTCGGCAATGCGCCTTTGGCCGGTGATCCGGGAAAGCCGGTTCTGCCGGTGATTCCTTCTTCCATCGGGCTTCCCGACGGTTATACGCTGGATCATGTGGAAGTGATACAGGGGGATAAAGTGGATTTGCCCGGTCTTTATACGGTGGAATACGGCCAGATGCAGTATCCGCTTCTGCCGGGTGTTGTTCCCACACTTACGGCAAAAGATCCGGCTGTCTATTCTTCTGATAATCCCTATCCGGGAAATCTCTATGATCTTGTCGGCATTCAGAAATTGCGGGGTGTATCCACAGTGAATGTCAATCTGCATCCGGTGGAATACAGACCTGTAAGCTCCAAAGTATCGTATTATAAGGAACTGACGGTAAAGATTGTTACCCGGCCTGATCTGAAAAGAAGCGCAGAAACGGAAAACCGGTACCGGCCTTCCCAAATCCGCAGCCTTGCCAATATGATTGACAATCCCGAAGTATTGAACACTTATTTGGAAAAACAGCCGGAAGGAAGGGAAGCCCGCTCCGGTTTCTGCGATCCGGCAGACAGTTTTCAGTATGTGCTGGTGACAGGCAATGCCATCAAAAACGCCGCCACAAGTCCCAATGTCAATGACCTGATTGCACAGCGGCAGTCACAGGGGCTGTCGGCAACCATTGTCACCATTGAAGATATTTATGCAAACTATTCCGGTACAGATCAGGCGGAACAGTTGCGGAATTTCATCAAAGATGCTTACAACAACTGGGAAACCGATTTTGTGCTGCTGGGCGGGGATACCAATATCATTCCCATGCGGAAACTCTGGTGTGAGGCTTACACCGGCGGAGATGCGGATCATATTCCAAGTGATCTGTATTATCAGTGCCTTGACGGGAATTTCAATTTTGACGGTGACAACTTCTGGGGCGAACCGACTGACGGGGAAAACGGCGGGGATATTGATCTCTATGCAGAAGTCTATGTTGGCCGGGCATCTGCGGAAAATGCCGATGAAATGGCAAATTTTGTGCATAAAACCCTGGCCTATGAAAACAGCGGCATAACTTTTAAAAAGAAAATTCTCATGCTCGGCGAACATCTCGGATTCGGCGGTATCTCCGAATATGCCAAATCCTCAATGGAAGAAATCAGAACCGGAACTTCCAATCACGGTTATACCTCTACCGGTTTTTCCGCGGATGCCTCTTTTTCTGTGGACGGACTCTATCAGCAGGATACGGCCTGGGACAAGAGTGAGATTATCAGCACCATCAATCAGAATCAGTACAGCGTTATCAATCACCTGGGACATGCCAATTTCAATTATGTCATGCAGATGGCCAACTGGGATACGGATTCCCTGAGCAATATGACACCTTCCTTTGCCTATTCCCAGGGATGTATTCCGGGCAATTTTGAGGAAGACTGCATAGCGGAACGCCTGACCACATCCGACAGAAACGGCATGTTTGCCGTGGTTTTCAACTCCCGTTACGGGTGGGGAGCCTGGGATTCCACAGACGGGGCCAGCCAGAGATATAACAGAGAATTCTGGGATGCCTATTTCAGTGAGGGCCTGGCACATCTGGGCAGCATGAATGCAGACAGTCATGAGGACAATGCCTGGCGGATTAATAAGTCCTGTATGCGCTGGTGTTATTATGAAAGCAATCTGCTGGGTGATCCGGCAGTCCGTTTTGCAGCCGTGTCTTCCCAGAACCAGCCGCCCGTAGCCGAAGCAGGTGACGATCAGACGGTCAGTATCGGTAATACGGTAAACCTGAACGGTTCTGCCTCAAGCGACCCGGACGGCAGTATTGTTTCTTATTTCTGGGAACAGACAGAAGGCCCGAATGTAAGCATTAGCAATGTCAATACGGTACAGGCAAATTTTACTGCGCCGGATTTGGGAACAACAGGCGGATATCTGACATTCCGGCTTACTGTTACGGACAATAAGGGACTGAAATCCACGGATACCTGCAAGGTGAATGTAAACGGAAAACAGGACGGGGTTGTTTATTTTCCGGATGTGAATCTGGATGCAGCCGTGAGAGAGGCTATCGGGAAGCCGAGTGGGGATATTTATCAGTCGGATTTGAGTGGGTTGTTTTCGTTGATGGCTTACGAAAGAGGAATCAGTAATCTTGAGGGGTTGCAGTATTGCACGAATTTGACGCAGCTTTGGCTTGGTTCCAATCAGATCAGTGATATAAATAAACTGTCAGGTTTGGTGAATATATCGGATATGCTTCTTTGGTCAAATCAAATCAGTAACATAAGTGCATTATCGGGCATGACAAAAATGAGAAAACTTTTTCTTAATAATAATCAAATCAGTGATATAAGTCCATTGTCTGGAATGACAAATATGACAATACTTTTTCTTAGTTCAAATTATATTACTGACATCAGTGCATTATCTGAAATGACAAATATGACAGACCTTCGTCTTGGTTCCAACCAAATCAGCGACATCGGTTCATTATCCGGTATGCTAAATATGAAAAGACTCGATCTCTACGAAAATCAAATTAGCAATATAAGTGCATTGTCAGGCATGATAAATATTGAATGTATATTAATTTATGATAATCAAATCATTGATATAAGTCCGTTGTCAGGCATGAAAAATGTGAGTTCTTTCACTCTTTCTATAAATCAAATCAGAGATATAAGCCCCCTGTCGGATATGACAAACATTGTAGATTTAGATGCCTATAATAATCAAATCAGTGATATAAGCCCATTGTCAGGATTGACTAACTTGACTCGTCTTGGTCTTTCAAAGAACCAGATAAATGACATAAGCCCATTGTCAGGATTAACAAAATTGACAAGCCTTAATCTTTGTATCAACCAAATTATTGATATAAGTGTATTGGCAAATCTGATAAATTTGAAAGGTCTTATTATTTCTTACAATCAAATTGCGAATATTAATTCATTGTATGGTCTGACAGACTTGGAAATGCTCTGGATAGAAGCTAACCAAATCAATGACATAAGCACTCTTGTCAATAATAGTGGAATTGGAAACGGTGATGAAGTTTCCCTTACAGATAATCCCTTGAACACAACCTCCTGCACCCAGCATATTCCCACATTGCAAAGCAGGGGAGTAGATGTTTCGCATAGCTGTCCGTAAGGGGAATTGTCTGAACCCGGATTCTCAGGATTTACGGATTTACCGGGATTCTTACTGAAAACCGGGAAAATCCGGGTTCATCCCTTAATCCTGTGAATCCTGGTTCTGACAATGCGGGATGTCTGAACCCCGGATTCACGCAGATGAAAGGATTCCGCAGACGGGAACCTGGCAAACTGTCTGAACCCGGATTCTCAGGATTTACGGATTTACCGGGATTCTTACTGAAAACCGGGAAAATCCGGGTTCATCCCTTAATCCTGTGAATCCCGGTTCTGACAATGTGGATGTCTGAACCCCGGATTCACACAGATGAAAGGATTCCGCAGACGGGAACCTGGCAAACTGTCTGAACCCGGATTCCCGGAATGAAGGGATTTCCCCGGATTGTTTCCCGTCCCGAACATAATTTTCGGGATTCTCAGGCCGGACGAGATTATTTTAATCCTGTGCATCCTGCATAATCGTGTTCATATAAAAGGATAGCCGAACCCTGGTTCTCCGGATGAAGAGACGTAGCGGAATTTTTTGGTTTGAGTATTCCTGCTTTTCACGACAGATATGATTTTTTATTGATGAGGTAACTTTTTATGGAACTGACAATCAGTGATGAAAAAACAAAAGAACTTCTTACCGAAGTTCTGGTCGAAATGATCCAGAAAAAACGGGAGGTTTTCTATGAAATCGTCCTGGAAGCCCTGGAAGAAACCGGCTTGGCAAATGCCATTGCAGAAGGACGGGAAAATAATTTTGTGGATGAAGAAGAAATCTTTGATATATTAGAGGGGAAAAGTGAAGATCAGGTATGAATCAATTTTCAAAAAAGATCTGAAAAATATCAAAGATAAAAATGTAGGCTCATATTGCGTTTCAGGGTCTTTTAAGGAGTCAATTGGCTTAACTGGTTAAAATAAATATAAATAATCTCCGGTCTTGTAATTTTGGAAAAATAAATATATTTTTTAATTATATCAGTATTATATACCTGATTTGAAAAAATAAGACCCCGAAACCCAATATGAGCCAAAATGTATTACAGAAAATCAGAGATATTATCAATGACATCAGAACAGCAGATAATTTTTCAGAAATACGGAATGTAAAAAAGTTAAAAACGTATGATTCCTTTTACAGAATCCGGTTGGGAGCTTACCGAATCGGTATTGAATTAACAGAAACCGAAGTAATTTTTGTAAGAATTCTGCACAGAAAAGATGTGTACAGATTTTTCCCTTAATATTCAAACAGAGAAATATTTTTACCATGCCACACAGACTCGAAATCACACTGAAACCCGCTCTTCCGGACCCGGAAGGGCGGGGGATATGCCGGAAAGCCAGAGACTATTTCGGCATTGAACTGGAGGATGTCCGTAGCGTTCAGATCGTCACCATTGACGCGGAACTTTCCAGGGAACAACTGGAAAAGATACGGACCGAAATTTTTACCAACCCTGTGACCCAGGTTTCCTCGTTTGCACCTTTGTATCTGCCTTTTGACCGGATCCTCTGGATCGGATACCGGCCCGGAGTGCGGGATAATCCGGGAGCCACGGCAGTGGAAGCCGTGGAGGATATTCTGGGTATCCGTCTGAAAAGCGATGAGGCAATTTACACATCCAAACGCTACTGCCTCCGCTCCCCGAATCTGACGGACGCTCAGGCCGATCTTATTGCCCGTGAGGTGCTGGCCAATGATATTATCCAGCAGTGGAAAATTTTTTCCCCGCAGGACTGGAACCCGGAAAGCGGGGTGGGGATTATTATTCCCAAAGTCATTCTCAACCATCAGCCCACGGTGAGCACCATCCCCATTGAGAGCGATGAGCAGCTCAGAGCTTTGAGTGATGAGCGGAACCTGGCCCTTCATCCCAATGATATTCCGGTCATCCGTTCCTATTTTCTACAGCATAAGGTACGGAAACGCCGGGAGGCCGTGGGGCTTTCCGATCCCACGGATATTGAACTGGAATATATTTCCCAGGGAAGAAGCGACCACTGCAATCACAATACCTTTCAGGGACTTTTCCGTTACCGGGAAGGGGACGGGCCGGTGGAAGTCGTGGACAGTCTTTTCCGCACCTGCATTGAGGCTCCCACTTTGGCCCTGAAGGAGAAAAAATCCTGGGTGGTTTCCGTGCTCTGGGACAATGCCGGGGCTGGTCGGCTGGATGAGGATCATTATTATGTCATTACCGGGGAAACCCATAATTCCCCCTCCAATATGGAGGCCTACGGCGGCGCGATTACCGGTATTGTGGGGGTTTACCGTGATCCCCTGGGAACCGGCAAAGGTTCCCGCCTGCTCATGGGCGGATACGGATTCTGCGTAGGCCCGCGGGATTACGACGGTCCCCTGAAACCCAAACTGCATCCGCGCCGCCTGCTGGACGGAGTCATTGAAGGGGTAAAGGACGGGGGCAATAAAAGCGGTATTCCCACCACCTTCGGGCAGGTGATTTTCCATGAAGGTTATATGGGGAAATGCCTGGTATATGTCACGGCCATCGGACTCATGCCCGCAAAGGTGAAGGGGGAAGCCTGTGAACTCAAGAAAACCTCGCCGGGCGAACTGCTCATTATGTGCGGGGGCCGGGTGGGAAAAGACGGTATTCACGGGGTTACGGCCTCGTCTGAAAGTTTTTCCGAAAACACCCCGGCCGGGCATGTGCAGATCGGTGATCCCTATACCCAGAAAAAAATGCACGATTTTCTGCTGGAAGCGCGGGATGAGGGACTCATTGCCTTTATTACGGACAACGGCGGCGGCGGTCTTTCCTCTTCCATCGGGGAATCGGCCCGTTTCAGCAACGGCTGTGAGGTTGATCTGGAAAAAGTGCCTTTGAAATATGAAGGACTGGATCAGTGGGAAATCTGGATTTCCGAATCCCAGGAACGCATGACCGTGGCCGTGAAACCGGAGCATCTGGACCGTTTCATGGCCCTGTCCGCCCAGCACGCGGTGGAAAGCACGGTGATCGGGAAATACACGGATTCGGGCGCGCTGCATATCCGTTACCAGGGAAAAACCTGTGCCTTTATCGAAATGGATCTGCTCACATCCGGTTTTCCCCAATGGGAATTTGACGCGCACTGGCTTTCCCCGGAACAACGGGGCATGCGTGAACCGGTGCTGGGAAAACCTGCGGATTACAATACCCTGCTCTGCGACATCCTGGCCCGGCCCAATATCGCGTCCAAAGAATGGATTACCCGCCAGTATGACCATGAAGTGCAGGGAAGCAGCATTATCAAACCCCTGGTGGGAGCCGACCGGGATGTGAACAGTGATGCGGCTGTGATCCGGCCCGTGCTGACTTCTCAAAAAGGACTGGCCTTTGCCCAGTCCATGCTCCCGACCTATTCGGCTATTGACGCGTATCACATGACGGCCTGCACCATTGACGAGGCCGTGCGCCGGATTCTGGCCGTGGGCGGGGATTTGGAACATATCGGCGGAGTGGATAATTTCTGCTGGCCCGGCATCCAGTATCATCCGGAAAAGAACCCGGACGGGAAATTCAAGGCCGCACAGTTGGTCCGCTCCTGCCGGGCATTGAAAGATATCTGCCTGGCCTACGGTATTCCCCTGCTCTCCGGCAAAGACAGCATGTATGTGGACGGTCATCTGCCCGGAGCCTACGGAGAAAGCCATAAAATATCCGCATTGGAAAGCATTCAGTTTTCCGCTATTTCCGTGGTTCCGGATATCGCAAAATGTGTCAGCATGGATGCCAAAAATCCGGGCGATTCCGTCTATATTCTGGGCCTGACCCGCAATGAACTGGGGGCCTCGGAATATTATGAGCATTTCGGATACACAGGCGTGAATGTCCCGCAGGTGCGGCCCGATGAATTCCTGCCCCAGTACCGGGCATTGCAGCAAATTGTGGAAAAAGAACTGGCGGCCTCGGTTCATGCGGTCTGCCGGGGCGGACTGGCCGTGCATCTGGCAATGGTCTGCATGGGCGGAAATCTGGGTATGGAAATTGACCTGAACCGGGTTCCGGTTCCGCAGACAAAAGGAGCGGAGAGAGATGAGCAACTGCTTTTCTCGGAATCCGCGGGGCGTTTCATCCTCACCGTGTCCCCGGAAAAGAAGGAGTCTTTGGAGAAACTTTTGGAGGGACTGCCCTTTGCTTGCATAGGAAACGTATGCAGGGAACCGGAACTCCTTGTCAAAGGAAAAGCAGGCAGCCCCATCATCCGCCAAAATGTCCAAAAATTAAAATCAGCATGGAAAAAACCATTCGGAGATCTCATATGAAAGAGGTGCAGACACTGGTTCTGACCGGATACGGTCTGAACTGCGATCAGGAAACAGCATATGCTTTTGAACTGGCCGGGGCCAGGGCAAGGCGGGTTCATATCAATTCCCTCATTGACGGATCGGTTTCCCTGTCGGGATTTCAGATCATGGTCTTCGGGGGCGGATTCAGTTGGGGGGACGACCACGGGGCCGGGGTCATCCAGGCCGTGCGGATGCGGACCCATATCGGGGATCAGATGCTGAAATTCATTGAAAAAGGAAATCTGGTCATCGGCATCTGCAACGGTTTCCAGACTCTGGTGAATCTGGGACTCCTGCCCGGATTTGACGGGGATTACCGCAGCCGTTCCGTGGCCCTGGCAGCGAATGACTGCGGCAATTTCCGGGATCAGTGGGTAGGGCTGAAAGCCAATCCCGAATCACCCTGCGTATTCACAAAAGGGCTGGATTTCATGGAATTCCCGGTACGGCACGGGGAAGGCAAATTTTATGCGGAAAAACAGGTGACGGATCGCCTTATTGCCAATGAGCAGGTGGTTCTGCGCTACGCACTGCCGGACGGCAGCCCCGCACAAGGGGCCTTCCCTGCCAATCCCAACGGTTCCCTTTACGATATAGCCGGAATCTGCGATCCCACGGGACGGGTATTCGGTCTCATGCCCCATCCCGAAGCCTATAATCATGTGTGCAATCATCCGGACTGGACAAGGCAGAAGGCAAAGGGGGAAACGGATGAAGGGGAAACACCGGGAATAAAAATGTTCCGGAATGCGGTGGAGTATCTGAAACTTGAAATTTGAAATTTGGACTCGGGTTATCTCGTGCCCAAGCTCCTGCTTGGGCACGGGATTGGGCTGGAAGCTCTGCTTCCCGTATATTCTCATGACGGAAACAGTTCTTTTGAAGCAGTTGTATTTCCAATCCGGGCGAAAATAAGGAGAAAGAAATGAATATTCCGGAAAGTGAATATCGGCAGATGAATGAAACGATCCGTTCTTTGGAAAAAAAAGTAGCAATTTTACAGGATCGTCATTTCATGGAAAAACTGACCTGGGCTTACCGTTTATTCTGTGAAAAAGAGAATCGTGTGAAAGCCCAAAAAAATGCGGTAACATTGAAACGGGGTTCCGGAAAATCTTTTATCACTTATATTGCAGAAGATTTTGATGCTCCTTTGGATGATTTTAAGGAATACATGGAATGAAAATTCTTTTGGATACGCATATCCTGTTGTGGCATCTTGCAGACGATCCGAGGCTGGAAATCAGCAAAAGCGAATTGATTGAAAATAGTTCATATTCAAAATATTTAAGCATAATAAGCCTTTGGGAAATTGCAATCAAAAGCAGTCTTGGAAAGCTGATTATCAATACAGAAATTGACAAAATTGTTCCGGAAGAAATAAAAATTCTGGGCCTGGAAATGCCGCATATTCTTGCGGTGCAGACACTGCCTTTTCATCACAGAGATCCCTTTGACAGAATGATTATTGCACAGGCCATGTCAGAAAATATGCCTGTTATGACAGGAGATAAGCGATTTGGCATGTATGATGTTGAGCTTGTACAGCAACGCTGACCTGTGAATCCGGATGGTCAGGATGATTACAGGATAGCCGGGATGATTCTGATACATCCTGACGGCCAAGATCATCTTTTGGTCCACTGATTTCAAACCCGAAAGCAGTCAGCATGGAGTGCCAAACTGAAAGTTTGGCAATATTTTTGTGAATTATTTCAGAGTCCCAAACTTTCAGTTCGGGACTCCGGACAGATTCTTTCCGCCTTAAGGCGATTTCCGAATATGAACGTACCATGTCTGAAGGAGTCACAAACTGAAAGTTTGTGACCGGACTGTCGGTCGCCGGACACTGCCGGACTTTCAGTTCGGCACTCCTTTGGTATAATCAGTAGATCGAAAACTTTCCGGAGGAGTGCAGAAATTGTATTTCTGCACCGCTGAACATGGGTAAAACGGAGCGTTTTCTGCCGGGCATTCATGCAAAAATACAATTTTTGCAATCCGGGAACCGTTCTGAAACCGGTCGGCGGAAAACTTTTCGATCTACTGCTTATCTGAATATTGCCTGAAATACCGACAATGTATTTCGGATGAACAATAAAACCGGGATGATTTATTAATTCTATCTCAATTGCCGCATACAGGGGATTTTTTGAATGCGCCAGACCGACCTCTGCCCCTGATATTTCAGGGGCTCTGATTTCGGTTAAATGATGCAGACCGGATGCATAACTGATAAAAGGGGATGACCATTTCCAAAGCAGACGGGTCCGCTTTCTGCAATCTTCCTGATGTCTGTGAACCCAGTCCATCCGGGCAGTCAGGTTTTCCGAAGGTTTCAATGTCACAGTAAGATTATTTGCTGACATACCGTCTGCAATACTGCCTTCCTCCATTTTATTTATCAGATGAATCGCTTTTCTTTTCTGTGATATGGGAGCAATGATGAAAAGCCAGGAAAATTTCCAAAGAAGAGGACTTAGTAAGATAAGGATGATAAAATAAATAGTTTTATCCCAATATTTTAAAAAATTGATTTTGAACCAATTTATTGTTCCGAATAGAAACTGTATAAATCTGGATGGTTCCGGTAAATCATTTGAAGCAGATGATATGAATCTGTTTTTCTTTCTTTGGGCAGAATTTAATTTTGAGATATACTCTCCATGTAAAGCCTTTGCTGTGTCTGCTTTTTTCTTATGAAAAGCGTATTGAATCGGATGTAATACTTTGTTGGGGTAAGTATTTTCAATGATAACAAGTTCTGCTTTCTGCTTTTTTACTTCTTTTTTCCAATATTTTATCCCATTATCCAGAGAATTGAGGATTTTTTCAAATTTTTTCCTATTTTTTTCTATGGTAATCTGCCGGTTATTTTCATCTTCAATCTGAGATTGTATCTCCTGACACGCACTAAACTCAGTAAGGCGATTTCCGAATATGAACATACCATGTCTGAAGGAGTCACAAACTGAAAGTCTGTGACCGGACTGCCGGCCGCCGGACACTGCCGGGCTTTCAGTTCGGCACTCCTCTGGTACAATCTTTTCCGGAAATCACCTAACCATGATTTTCAGGATTAAAGTATTTCCATGATTTTGTTAATCTCTTAGTCATGTGAATCATGGTTCAGATAAAATTAAACAGTATGACACTGCGGATAATTTTAAGAAACGGAAGACCGTTTTCTGCTGAAAATGGACAGAATTCCCATTCACGGTGAACCGGATAAACTGAAAGATGATGTCAGGAATCTGGAGCAGATATTACCATCCAAAGCCAATCAGCAGTTTACATGAAACAACAGATATGAGAAAAGGAGCAGACATGAAAACACTTATTTTGAACATTGATGATTCCATTTTCGATGAAATTATTTATTCCCTCAAATCCTATCCCAATGACAAACTGGAAATTCTTGCAGACAATCCCACAGAAAAAGATTTGACTGAATTTTCAGAAGATTTGCGGAATGCTTTTATCGAAATTCGACAAATGGAAACAGGAAAAAAACAGGCTAGGACATGGCAGGATATAAGAAATGACTTATAAAATAATCCCCACAGATGTTTTTTTGAAGGATGTCAAATCGTTAAAAAAGAAATACCGCAATATTATTGATGATATTGATGACCTTGCTGAAAACCTTGAACAAAACCCGACAACGGGCAAGGCTTTGGGAAGAAATTAATATAAAATCAGATTGAAAAGCAGAGATAAACAAACCGGCAAACGCGGCGGTTTCAGGGTTATCTGTTACTTTGCCTTTAAAGAAAATATCTATCTGGTTAAAATATATTCCAAAAATATAGATGATAATTTTGTCAGAAAAGAATTGGAAAAGATTTTGGAATCCTTGTCAATTGAATGAAAACTCAATGGAAGGATTACAAAAGGAGAAAACATGGACAGATTTTCAAGACCCTATCAGGATGAACTGTTAAAGGCACTGACTGACCCTGAAGAAGCTGCTGCGTATCTGAATGCTGCCCTTGATGAAGGGGACAATGAACTGTTTCTGCTTGCTCTTGGAAATGTGGCAGAATCCAAAAAGCTGAAAAAGCAGGGAAAAATTCTTTCTTTATCTGATTTGACAAACATTTTGGACAATATGGGATTACGATTTGCAGCAAAGCCTGCATTGCAGAGCCGATGCCCCTTCCATGCGGCCTGATAAATGGACAGACAATTACAGGAAAAGGAGATAAACCGTTGACCCGAATCTATCATAATTGTCATCTGTGCGGGGGAAAGGTTTCAGAAAGAAATATCCGGCATGACTACCATTGGGGAGATGAACTTATCGCCATTATTGAAAATGTACCCGCCGGTGTTTGTGAGAAATGCGGAGAACCGTATTTTAAGGCCGATGTTGTGAAAGAAATGGAAAGACTGGTACGTTCTCAGGAAAAGCCGAAAAAAATGATTACGGTTCCGTGCAGGGAATTTGCAGTCGGAAGCTGAACAGGAAAAACATGATGACAAAGCCCGAACTCCACCTGAATTTTCCTGCAATTAATTGAAAAGAGGTGTTTTAAATGCGAAATAGAAATAATATAGATGTCTTTATAAGTTATGCAACTGAAGATTATAATATTGCAAAAAAACTGTATGATGATTTGAGACGGGAAGGTATAATTACTTGGTTAGACAGAGAAAACCTTCTTCCAGGTCAGAGTTGGAGACAAGAAATTCCTCGTGTTATAGGAAAAAGTAATTATTTACTGCTTTTAATTTCTTCTAATTCGGTTTCCAAGCGAGGTTTTATTTAGAAAGAACAGAAAATTGCTTTAGATGTGCCTGATGAATTTCCTAGTGTTCTGTCAACATTTATCTGACGGGTTATATCAAAAATTATCGGAAATAAGGTTTTCACTCTGCTTATGGATAGGTCTTTGATGGAATCATAGTGGTTATATCAAAAATTATCGGAAATAAGGTTTTCACCGCAAAGACGCAGGGGACGCAGGGAAAAAACCTTTGCATCTCTGCGTCCCCTGCGTCTTTGC
>JAABRU010000347.1 GCA_011390755.1 Desulfobacteraceae bacterium
TACAGGCAACTGATTTTTTCCACCTGTACAGAAATCGTATATCGTTCCTGAACAGTTTTCCGTCCCTGCTCACAAAACGATTCATATAAGTGCCTGTCTGACAATAAACGAATTACTTTTGCTGCAACTTTTTCCGCATTCTTCGGGTCCGACAGTTATCTTTATTGAGCAAAGAATGATACAGGCAACTGATTTTTTCCACCTGTACAGAAATCGTATATCGTTCCTGAACAGTTTTCCGTCCCTGCTCACAAAACGATTCATATAAGTGCCTGTCTGACAATAAACGAATTACTTTTGCTGCAACTTTTTCCGCATTCTTCGGGTCCGACAGTTATCTTTATTGAGCAAAGAATGATACAGGCAACTGATTTTTTCCACCTGTACAGAAATCGTATATCGTTCCTGAACAGTTTTCCGTCCCTGCTCACAAAACGATTCATATAAGTGCCTGTCTGACAATAAACGAATTACTTTTGCTGCAATTTCTTCCGCATTCTTCGGGGCCGACAGAAAACCGTTTATACCATGTCTGATAATTTCCGGTATTCCGCCGATATTGGCGGCTACGACTGCGGTATTCATAGCCATTGCTTCTATGATTACCCTGCCGAATGCTTCTTTTTCAGAGGGAGTAACTAAAATATCAAGTGCATCCATGATAAAAGGAATATCCGCCCGGAAACCTGAAAAGCGGATCTGATGCCGGATACCAAGTTTTTTTGCCAAATCTTTTAGCTGCCTTACATATGTGCCATCCGCTTCGGGGTCTTCTCCAACAATAATAAACAATGCTTTCGGGAATATCCGGGATATAATTGCAGCAGCCCGAATAAAAACTTCCTGTCCTTTTATTGGAATAATTCTGCCGACAATTCCAATCAGCGGGGTATCATCAGATATACCCATTTCTTCCCTGAACATCATTCCTGACATTTGCTTGCTGAATACCGATGTATCAACAGCATTGGAAATGACTGTGATATTTTTTTCCGGTATGCCGATTTCCATCAGTTCTTTTTTAACATTTTCAGATATGGCAATTATTTTTTCAGCCAATTGAATAATTATCCGGTTTTTACAGAGAAGCCAGGAAGGCAGACCCGGACTTCTGACGTGAATCACAGCGGGAATTTTTGATAAACGGGCAGCCAGTATGCTGTATTGGGCAGAATGAATATCATTTGAATGGATAATGGAAAATTTCTTTCGGCGGATAAATTTGCTGATTCGCCATATCAGCAGAATAAACGGCAAACATTCCTTTTTGCTAAGTGTATAAGATTGAAAAACAGCATGATGAATACCGAATTGTTTCAGCTTCTGCTGAAAAGGTCCCTGAACAGTGAGTACAAAAGGTTCGTATCGGCACTGCGGTATATTCCTGATCAGGCTGAACAGACTTTCTTCAGACCCCCAATGTGAGCCTGCTGATGTTATGTATAAAATTTTGGTCAAAATGTAACCTGTTTATTATGTCTATTTTTTTTTCATCACAAAAAACCTGTGGTAATAAAACTCAAATACCCTGTAGGTGCGGATGATCCTGAAACCGGAGCTGCGGATGTCTTTTTGAATTCTTTTTACAGGATAATCCTTTTTACCGATTTCCCAGTAATGTTCTCCGTCAAAGCGGTGCACAGGCGGTCTTGGGAAAGGATGCGGCATCAGTTTTTTTATGGCTTTGCTTAATCCGGGAAGTTCAATATCTATCCTGTAGACCGTTGTAATATCCGGAAGCGACAGCAGGGCATATTTACGGGAAACCCGGTATATTTCCTCCAATGCCGCGGCAAAAGATGCATACGGCAGATGTTCAAGCACCTGGCAGCATGACAGCAGATCAAAAGTCTGTTTTTTAAAAGGGATTCGGAGAACGGATCCCGCAACATCAGGTTGTAATCTGAAGTCGGTATCCAATGCGGTTGTCTGAATATTTTTCCGCTTCAGATAATTTCTGACAAAACCGTTCCCGGTACCGATTTCAAGTATTTCTGCCGGATACAGCGATAATATTTCATCAATCTGATGCCAGTAACTGCAAAATCTTTCCTTTGAATCATAATTTTTGTTAAAATAATGCGGTGCTGATATCTTATGCCTGTTTTGCATTTCCGGTATCTTCCAATCCTTTTTCAGGGTTTTGCCCAATGTCCGGATTTTTTTTCAGCATGGAAACCAGACCGTAATTCAGAAAAGTGTCGGACAGGAAAATCAGAATGAAATATATAATGATTCCTGCAAAACCAAGCAATAAAAACCCCCAAAGCCCCTCCCCGGCAAAGACTTTTTTTAACAGATACAGCATCCATGCCATGAAAACAGAATTCATTATCGGAATCATAAGCAGACGGAGAAACTCTTTTGCTCTGATCCGGGTGAGGCGGATCAGCATCACGCAAAAGCCCACGGTCGAAACTCCGATACTGATGACAACAACTGCTGAAACACCTGCAATCCCCCATCCCAGAGAAAAGGGATACAGCAATAGGGCCAGAGTGATTACGCGCACAAACTGCCACGCTGTATCAATATCCGGTCTGCCGATGCTGTATAAAACCGGGCCGACAGTGGCTGCCAGAGAACGGACTGCACCCGCGACGGAAAGTATCTGAACCGGCACAATGACCGGCATCCACTTTTCTGTTAAAAAAACGGCTGTAAATTCAGGTATAAGTATAAAAAATCCTGCGGAAAGCGGAAAGGACAAAGCCGTTGTTAACTGCATTACATTCAGGTAATTTCTTTTTATCTGCTCTCCGTCATCCTGTATCTTTGCATAAGCCGGAAACATCACCTGGGAGATTACATGAGTTATTTCCGTGGTGGCCAGATTGGACAGCATATAGGCCATCTGATATATCCCCAATGCGGCAGTGCCGAATATTTTCCCTACAAAAAAGTCATCCCCCTGTGTGGCCAGAAAAATCAGTATACCCGAAGCAGAAGCCCATTTCCCGAACCGGAATATTTCCTGAAATTTTTCTTTCTGAAATGTGATGCCGGGGTGATGGGGATGCAGATAATAAGACAGCATCACTCTGACAATATTTGCCGCCATCCCCCCCCAGACCAGTGCCCATACATTCCGCAGAAGAAAAGCCAGGGTGACGGAAACAAGCAGATCACTTATAACTGCTGAAAATTCATATATAAAATATTTATGAAATTCCAGTTCCCTTTGAAAATATATCATTCCGATATTTTTGCAGCCGGACAGAAAAGCGGACAAAGCCACAACCCGGATAATAAAAACCGCATCCGGTGACTGAAAAAAATCTGCAATATAAGGAGCAGAAACATAAAGGAGAATAAAAAGCACTCCCCCGCGAATCAGAGAGACAGTCCAGGCTGTATCCAGATAAATTTCCACATTATCTTTTTTCTGAATCAGTGCGGCCTGGAACCCGGTATTTGAAAAAGTTTCCAGCGCGGATATTGCCAGCATTGCAATCCCCAGCAGGCCGAAATCTTCAGGGGACAGAAGACGGGCAAGGATAAGAGTACGGATAAACCCCAGACTTCTGTTGATAATCCGCAAAGAAAAAATCCACAGCCCGCCCTGCACCACTTTTTTCAGCAGGGGGGGGTGCATCTGCTCCGGCAAATCATTGTCCCCGGCTCTTTTTGTTGCTTTCCTCTTTTCAGACCGCATCATTGGCTCCGGCAGCAGATTTTTTGGGGAAGAATACAGCAGTATGAAATTATTTTCAATGGGTTTTCATAAGTATTTATCGGTAGAAAATATCGTATTCCGTTTTCGCTTCTGATATGCACTGCCCTGCGTCTTTGGGGGTATTATACTCAGCACCGGAACAAACTGAACTTCTGAATTTCAGACTCCCTTTTCCGTATGCTGAAATCTGCCGGTGATACGGAATTATTTCAGACTGTCCCCGGATTCCGGGACTTTTCAGAAAGCGC
>JAABRU010000348.1 GCA_011390755.1 Desulfobacteraceae bacterium
CAATACCGCAACGATCTCGGAGAATACGACTTGGGCGGCAAGCGGAAGTACGGATATTCTGAAAAAGGAAATAAAATCATGAAAACCATCCCTGTCTTTTTTGATGAAGATCTGCTCGAAGAAATTAACCGTATTGTTTCAGAAAGCAGTCTGACCGTTACCGACATTGTACAAGATGCGGTCCGCAGCTGGTTAAGAAAAAAAGAGAGCAGAAATTTTGAAACAGAATGGATAGAAAAATTAAGACAATGCCCTGACGACTCCCAGGATGCTGAAAAATGGCTGGCAGTTGATGAATGGAGCAGGGAGGGGCGATATCTGGCTGGCTGATTTAGGCGGGAAAATCGGTTCAAGACCGGTTCTGATTCTTACAAGGCAAAACGTCCTGCCGTTTCTGAACAAAATAACTGTTGCTGAAGTTACGACAAAAGGCAAAGGCTATCCGACAGAAATCTTTATTGGACAGAAAGCCAACCTTCCATATCCATCATTTGTACAGACAGATAACATCCATACCGTTTCAAAGAACAGACTTGTCAGGCATATCGGTGCGCTGGATTCTGAAACCATGCGGGACATATCAAAAAAAGTGATCATGTCATTGCAATTGGAAGACGGACTTTGATATTTTGTCTGAACAGGCAATTCAACCCATAACAAAACTTTTTTTTACAGGAGGGCATTATGAAAACACAGAATCAATCGGCAATCACTCAGTTTCTTTCAAACCCGGCCATGACTGCCTATGAATTTGAAACGGAAATCCATAATGGAATGATAAAGATTCCGGATAATTTTCAGATTGCCGATAATAACAAATTCAGGGTAATTCTTCTGTCGTTGATGAAGTCCAATATCGGACTCGGACATGTGAAAAGAAATCCGTTGGGGCTGTTCATTGATGACGCAGAGTTAATGGATCAGATAACAGAATCTGCGATGAAAGCACGGGAACAGCACCCGCTGAGATCAGACGATGAATAAGGCATTGATAGATACGGATATTTTTTCTGAAATGCTCAAAGCCAAAAATATAAACGTAGTTCAAAAGGCAAAAGAATATCAGGATATTTTCGGAAAATTTACCATTTCAACAATTACGGTACTTGAAATTGTCAAAGGCTTCCATAAAATGCAGTTCGAACAAAGAATACAGGTGTTTATGGAATCAATATCCAGTGTTGAAGTTTTATCGCTGAATCTTGAAAGCGCTGAAACAGCAGGGCGGATATATGCAGATTTGGAACGGACAGGACAGACGATTGGCCGTGCTGACCCGATTATTTCAGCAATTGCTTTGGAAAGCGGTTTGGTATTGGTTACCGGCAATGTTGAACACTACCAGCGTATTCTATTTTTTTGTTGACAATAATAGAATTATATAGTATTAATTTTTATTAAATACTATGAAGATTTTAAGTGAATATGCAAAAGAACACGGTATCAAATACCGTGCGGCCTGGAACCGTTATAAAGCCGGAAAAATCCCGGATGCTTACCAGGATGAATTCGGAAAAATCCTTATTCCAGAAAATTCTCCGGGCAGACCGGAATACACGGTATGTTATGCTCGTGTATCTTCATCTGAAAACAAAAAGAATCTTGAAACTCAGGCGGAAAGACTCTGCTCTTATTGTGCAGCAAAAGGCTGGCAGATAAAGGAAGTGGTAAAGGAATGCGCATCCGGCCTGAACGACAACCGCCCCAGGCTGACAAAACTGCTGAAAAATCCTGCTGTAACAAGAATAGTGGTTGAGCATAAGGACAGGCTGACCCGGTTTGGATTCAATTATATCAAATTATTCAAGGAATCCCAGGGCTGCCGGATTGAAATTATCAACGAATCCGCAAATGACAGAGATGAACTGATGCAGGATTTTGTGAGCCTTGTTACCAGCTTTACAGCAAGGCTTTACGGATTGAGGCGCAGTAAAAGAAAGACCGAAAAACTGATCCAGGAGCTTGAGAATGAAAATAAAAAGATCGTCAAAGGTAACGATTAAATTAGCAACCGGGAAAAAGCGTGAAATCCTGGATGGAATCCATGATGAATATGCCCGTACTGCGAATTTTTTTATTGATTATTTCTGGGATCATCCTGAAATCAGGTCCGCAAATCAGATAACATCTGAAATATACAGTCTGCCTGAGACATGGCTGACGGCAAGAATGCGTCAGTGTGCCGCAAGAGAAGCTCTTTCAATGGTTTTAGGTGCAAGGAATATTGAAAACAGGAGAAAAAGCAGCATTGAACTTGAAGCTGAGGAACTTCTGGGAGAGGAAATATTCACTGAACCTGTTAAACCCGTGCATAACGGAAAAAAAATGACTCTTTCTTCCCAGGTTGTCAGAATCGAAAAAGGGCGCAATTCCTTTGATCTGTGGCTGGTTGTGCATTCTGTGGGGAACGGAATTAAATTATATATCCCTTTGAAAAAACACCGTCAGTTCAACAAATGGGCGGAGATCGGAAAAATGGGAAGTTCCGTTGTCATTAACCGGCAGCATGTTCAGATTTCATTTGAAATCGAAACCGGAGAGAAAAAGCAGGAAGGAAAGCTTGTGGGAATTGATGCCGGAATAAATCATCTAATGACAACATCAAAGAGAGAATTTTTAGGAAATGAGGTCAGTCCGCTGATATCAAAAATAAAAAGAAAACATCAGGGGTCAAAAGCATATAAAAGAGCAAAAAAAGAACTGTCATACTATATTCATAAAACTGTGAAAGATTATTTCGCAGACAATAATTTACAGCTTGTTGTTACAGAAAAACTGAAAAATTTAAAACATAACACAAGACAGAAGAACAAAACAAAAGAATTACGAAAGACTCTGAGTAACTGGAATTATCGGGAACTGCTGAATATAATTCAGATGCGCTGTGAAGAAAACCGTGTTTCCTTCCGGTCTGTCAGCCCGTTTAAAACCAGTCAGAAATGTCCGAACCCGGACTGCGCCCATACTCAGAGGGAGAACCGGAACAACGAGGAATTTAAGTGTCTGAAGTGCGGGTATTCGGAACAGGCTGATTATGTAGGCTCGCTTAACATTCTTTACCGATTTCTCACCGGACCATATGGTGCCGGTTTCAAAACTTGATGAATACTATTAAATACTATTCATTTAGTAACTATTCAGAAACTGGGATATAATCTGAAGCTGGTGAATTGGAAAGATTAAAATTACAACCATACCCGCAAATTTATTAACAGGAGGGCATTATGAAAACACAGAATCAATCGGCAATCACCCGTTTTCTTTCAAACCCGGCCATGACTGCCTATGAATTTGAAACGGAAATCCATAATGGAATAATCAAAATTCCTGAAAATGTTCAGATAGGCGAAACAGGTAGATGCCGGGTTATACTTTTGTCAGACCGGTCTGCCGACACTTTTGACGGCAAAGATACCGGCCTGACAAATCAGCATGAACGGCATATCCGTAGGAAAAGACTTGCCGATGCTTCAAAACTGGTTCTTTCCGACTATTCTTACGATAAGGAACTGACATGTTTTACTTGACATGATTTATTGCAATTTTTCACACTGGGCTTTCATACAGCTTCAATAAATTCAGATAATTGAATATAACCTTTACACAGACAAAAGATCACTTTATGAATCTGTATATAAGGAGGAAATATGCCAACCCAGGTTATTACAATTAGTGATTTAAAGAATAGAATTGGCGATCTGATTACCTTTATCACTGAGGGAGGCAGTGTTATTCTTGAAAAAGACAGCAAACCTTTTGCCAGACTTATTCCAATTTCAGATAAAAAGAAAAAGCGTATTGCCGGTCTGAATAAAGGTGAAATCTGGACAAGTGATGATTTTGACGACCCTTTGCCGGATTCATTCTGGACAGGTGAAAAATGAAACTTCTTCTGGATACACATGTGTTTATTTGGT
>JAABRU010000349.1 GCA_011390755.1 Desulfobacteraceae bacterium
GTAATTTTTTCCGACTTACAGGGCATAAAACCATAACTGTCTGAAACCATTAAATGCGGATGTTCTGTATTCATTTCATAACCTGCTGAAATTATTCAGCCCGAATTTTTTTACCGAACTGTTGATATACTGATTTCCAAAATATTTTCAAAATTATGCAGGTTTCCGCACAATCGGTTCCTGTTTCCTGCGCCCTTTGTCCCTTACCGGCAGACCGGAGCCGGATGGAATTTGTTTTCGGAAAATTTGTACTGATAACCTTATTTACCCAAAGCCGGAGATAATGTCAAAAAAATTGTTTTGACTTTTGAAGTAAATCAGTTTAGTTAATGCGGTAAATCTATGAAAGATTCTTCAGACTTCCGGATGATTATCCGGAAATGACGATATCAATGGTTCGGCAATTTTTCTGATTTACAGAACATAAAATTATAACTGTCTGAAATCATTAAATTCGGATATTCTGTATGCCTTTCATAATCTCCTGAAATTATTCAGACCGAAATTTTCTGCCGAACTGCTGATATATGAAAACCTGTTCAAAGGCCGTAACATTGTAATGTAACACCCCTATTGAGAAAAACAGTTACCATCTGAATATATTCAGAATAACGATCTGACTCCTGTGCAGACCGACCGGACTGACGACAGCGGAATCCGCCCCGGAACCGTGTCCGGCCGGGCCGGAAGTCGGGAGCATCCGATTTTCTCAAAGGGTATGTTACATTACACCGTAACATGTAAAAGCAAGGATGCAGTAATGAGCGACACGATGACATATGCAGATGCCGGTGTGGACATTGACAGAGCCGGCAAGTTGGTGGACCGGATTAAAGAAATTGCAAAACGAACCCCCCGCCACGGAGTGATGGGAGATATCGGCGGCTTCGGAGGTCTTTATTCCCTGAATATTGCCAATATGGATCGGCCGGTGCTGGTCAGTTCCACGGACGGCGTGGGCACAAAACTCAAAATTGCCTTTATGACAGGCAGGCATGATACGGTGGGAATTGATTTGGTGGCCATGTGTGTGAACGATGTGGCAGTTCAGGGAGCAAAGCCGCTGTTCTTTTTGGATTACTTTTCCACCGGCAGACTGGATTCCGAAACCGCAGCGGCTGTCATCAAAGGTATCGGAGAAGGATGTATTGCCGCCAACTGCGCCCTGATCGGGGGGGAAACTGCGGAAATGCCCGGAATGTATCAGGAAAATGAATATGATCTGGCCGGTTTCAGTGTAGGTATTGTTGATAATGATAAAATTATTGACGGTTCCGAAATCCGGGTGGGTCATATCCTCGTCGGTATTTCTTCTTCCGGGCTGCACAGCAACGGCTATTCCCTGGTAAGAAAAATCTGTTTTGAAAAACTGAAACTGGATATTGACAGTTATGTGCCGGAACTTGGCAGAAATATCGGGGAAGAACTTCTTACACCGACCAAAATTTATTCCGAAACCGTGCAGAAACTGATTCGGGATCTTCCCATTCACGGTCTGACCCATATTACCGGGGGCGGTATAGATGAAAACATTGTGCGCACCATTCCCCATGCCTGCGGTGTCATTATTGAAAGCAGTACATGGGATATTCCCCCGATTTTTACATTTCTGAAGGAAGCAGGCAATGTGCCGGAAACAGAGATGCGGCGCACTTTTAATATGGGAATCGGCATGATCGCAGTGGTTCCCCCTGCATCTGCCCAGGATGTGATCGGACGTTTGCGGGCTATGGGCGAAGATGCCTGTGTGATTGGTGAAGTCATTTCCCGCAAACCCAGCGGCCCGCGGGTGAAATGGACAGACATCTCATAAAAAATCATGCAGTACTTTTTTTTTCTGATTTCTTTTGCCGTATGCCTGGTCATGACACCGGCCGTCCGTTATTTTGCCATCCGAAAAGGCTGGATGGCAAAGCCGGTCAAAGACCGCTGGCACAGTAAACCCACAGCACTGATGGGAGGAATTGCCATATATACCGGCATGGCTGTTCCTCTTTTTTTTGCTGCGGATTTTTCTTCTTTCCTGCAATTTTCCAGTGAACCGGGCAGGCGGATGCTTCCTGCCCTTGATGCTGTCATATGGCTGGGTATCAGTCTTTCCTTTCTGCTGGGACTGGTGGATGATTTTCTCCGCATCAAACCCCAGACCAAACTGGTCGGACAGATCCTCATTGCCTCCCTGGTGACATTTCTGGGCTTCCGGCTTCAATGGTTTGAATCCCTGACACTGGATACCATGATCACCATTATCTGGATTGTGGGAATCAGCAATGCCCTGAATCTGATAGATAATATGGACGGCCTTTGCACAGGGGTGTCTTTGATAGCCTCCCTCTTTTTTGTCCTTCTCTTCTCAGCAGAGGGAACAGAGGGTATGCTTCCCGCACTGATGCTGGCCGGAGCTTTGGCGGCATTCCTGATTTACAATTTCAATCCGGCATCCATTTTCATGGGCGATTCCGGCAGTCTTCTCATCGGATTCTGTCTTTCCATGCTGGGAATTCATTATTCTGCTTCCGGACATGCCACAAATCTGGGGGCTGTTGCCGTTCCGGTTATGATTCTGCTGGTGCCCGTTCTGGACACAACAATGGTCACTCTGATACGTCTTCTCAGCGGGCGGAAGGCTTCCGCAGGCGGAAGAGATCATACATCCCACCGTCTGGTACTGGTGGGGTTCAGTGAGAGAGAAGCAGCAATGTTTCTCTACGGAGTCGGTTTTATGTCCGGAATCGGAGCATGGTTTGTGAGCAGCAGCGATACCCTCAGCTCTCCAGCGGCCATCATCCCCCTTGGCATTGCTGTGCTGCTGATGGGAATCTACATGGCCCAGATCCGGGTATATCCGGAAAAAGAATTTTCTGTGCTGCGCAACCGTTCCTATACACCCATCCTCATGGAACTGACCTATAAAAAACAGATTGCCATGGTCATTCTGGATTTCGGTCTGGTGGCCTTCTCCTACTATCTGTCCTACCGGCTGCGTTTCAGCGGGGATGAGTTTATTTTTTATTTCAAAATTTTTCTTCATTCTCTTCCGGCCATTATTGCCTGCAAATTCATTGTGTTTTATATAATGGGAACATACCGGGGGATCTGGCGTTTTATGAGTTCCGATGATGTATTCGGTTTTATCAAAGCATCTGCGATGGCTTCGCTCTTTTCCGTTGTTGCGGTTACTTATATCTACCGTTTTCAGGATTTTTCCAAAGGCATTTTTGTCATAGACTGGCTGCTGACCACCGGTCTGCTGCTGGGAACCCGCGGCTCTTTCCGCATAGCCGTGGATGTTATCAAACGCAAAACTGCCAAAGGAGAAAATGTGCTCATATACGGGGCAGGACGGGGAGGCGAGATTCTGCTGCGGGAAATTCTGAACAATAAACTGCGCCGACTGAAACCCATCGGATTTATTGATGATGACACCTTTAAATCCGGGAAAAAACTGCTGGGTTATCCCATTCTGGGTACATTCCGGGATATGGATGCCCTGCAAAAAAAATATCAGTTTTCCACTCTGCTGATTTCCTTTAACGGTAAAAAACCCAATAATTTTGAAGGTGCACGGGAATACTGCAAAAAAAATGAACTCATACTGCGCCGTTTTTCCGTGCGCCTGGAAGATGTGGAGCTGGAATAATGCTGAATGCTGATGATCTCGTAAAAAGTCAAAAAATCAGGTTTTGATACACATTAATCTGCTGATTTTATTAACAATGCCAATTAAGAGTCAAAAACTCCGGAATCAGTAAAAACAGCATATTATAAAATCAGACGTAGCAGGCAGGCTTTATAGGCAACTGATTTTACATTACCGGATTCAACCCTTAATTCGCATTAACAGTGATTTTCAGAAATCTGACTTT
>JAABRU010000003.1 GCA_011390755.1 Desulfobacteraceae bacterium
TGGAACTGGAAAACCTTCTGAGTCAGCATGAAGCTGTTGCCGAATCTGCCGCCATCGGTATCCCCGATGACAAATGGGGGGAACGCCCCATGATGATTGTGGTTCTCAAACCCGCTTTTGCGGGAAAAGTCAGCGGAGAAGACCTCAAAGCCTTTATGAAAAAAGCCGCGGTGGAAGGAAAACTGCCCAAATACGGGGTGCCGGATCGGTATGAATTTGTGGAATCCATTCCCAAAACCAGTGTCGGGAAACTGGATAAAAAACTCATGCGGCAGATGTATTAAGGCGATTTCCGAACATGAATGTACCGTCTCTGAAGGAGTCACAGACGGAAAGTCTGTGAGCGGACTGTCATTTGCCGGACACTGCCGGACTTTCAGTTCGGCACTCCTCCGGTATCATCTTTTTCGGAAATCACCTAATGCCATGAAGAGTCAGAAACTTCGGATGAAGTAAAAACAGGGTATTATAAAATCAGACTTCCGGAACTGACTTCATACCTAAACTGAGCGGTTTTTTTCAAAAAATACGGCTGAAAGTCTGATAACCGGAACTTTGTCTGTTTTGCAGTTTTCACCCGGCGGGTGAAATCCGGAAACCGCTGAGCCCCTGATATTTCCGGCCGGAAATCATCTTCGGGTCTGAGAATCGCTCAATTTAGGCGATTTCCAAATATGAATGCAGCGATTCCGCAGGAGTCATAAACGGAAAGTCTGTAAGCGGACTGCCGTCTGTCAGGCACTGCCGGACTTTCAGTCCGGCACTCCTCCGGTACATTTTTTTCAGGAAATCACCTTACAGCAGCGGATATCCCCCTTCATTCGCATTATTAATGCTTTGCAACTCCGGGATGATGTTTTTGCTCAGTGCGGGCAAATGCCGGATTTTGCCCGCCAAATACAATCTTCACATTTAATGCGGATAAAGCTGTAATGTAACATACCTGCTGAGAAAAGCACCGGAATTCCTGAAAAACGGGGAGATGCACGGATCACAGAATCCGGTTCATCCGTGTGAATCTGCGGTTCCGTTTTCCTGCTTCGGATTTTTTCTCAAAGGGGATGTTGCACTCTGAGGTCATATTACCGAACCCGGACAGATATCAGGGGGACACAATGGAATGGCTGGAAACGATAAAAGTGCGGGGTGGTGCATCCGGTTATCAGGGAGCAGATACGGAACTCTTAAAGCAGCTGGATGCGGGGATAAAAATTCCGGGCCTGATAAAAGTAAGCATCTATGCCAATGTTTCCCTGCCCAATGACCTGATGATTACTTTGGTATGGAGTAAAGAAACTCCGCAGGCGCGGGGAAGCGACATTGCCCACAGTCTGGAGAGGGAATTAAAACAGTACGGACTGGTGGATCATTCTGTGTGGATTGAGAAAACAGCGGAATAAAAAGAGAATTTTCTTAAATATCACTATTGCTCTGTCAAATTTGAAATTATGAGTTAAAAAAGCGGATTTTTCCAAAAAATCCCTTTTTCAGCGGAACCGGACTCACAGAGGAGCCAGGGGAGAGTGGGCACCAAATTATTTTTGGGAAATTCATAAGAGATAAATCAAATAAATATAATTCGGAGAAAAAATTATGGCACAACTTATCGCAGACCGCAGGGATGTGGATTTTGTTCTTCATGAACAACTGGAAGTGGAAACACTGGGCAGACATGAGAAATTTGCTGAATTTAATAAAAAAACCGTGGATATGATTGTATCCGAGGCCCGCAACCTGGCATTGAAAGAAATGCTGCCGACCCTTACAGCCGGAGATGAGGAAGGATGCACATTTGAAAACGGGGAGGTAAAGGTTCCGGAAGCATTTCACAGGGTCTATGATCTTTTTAAAGAAGGGGAATGGATCGCCATGTGCGACAATCCCGAATGGGGCGGGCAGGGAATGCCCGCAACCGTTTCCCTGGCTGTAAAAAACTTTTTCCACGGGGCCAATTTTCCTTTTACCCTTCATGTACTGCTGGCCCACGGTGCGGGGAAACTGGTGGAAAAATTCGGCACGGACAAACAGAAAGAACTTTTTCTCAAAAAAATGTACACCGGCGAATGGGGCGGAACCATGCTGCTTACCGAAGCCGAAGCCGGTTCGGATGTGGGCGCGCTGACAACATCCGCTGTAAAAAATGAGGACGGCACATATTCCATCACCGGTAACAAAATCTTCATTTCCAGCGGAGAGCATAATTTTACCGAAAACATTATTCACCCGGTGCTGGCAAGAATTGAAGGAGCGCCGGCCGGCACAGCGGGTATTTCCCTTTTTCTGGTTCCCAAAATATGGGTCAATGATGACGGCAGTCTCGGTGAGGCAAACGATATTGTCTGCACCGGTATTGAGCATAAAATGGGCATTCACGGCAGCCCCACCTGTTCCATGACCCTGGGCGGCAGGGGAAAATGCCGGGGAACCCTGCTGGGACTGGAAAACAAAGGGATGCGCGCCATGTTTGTCATGATGAACGAGGCCCGCCTGGATGTGGGAATGCAGGCTTTGGGCTGCGCGTCGGCCTCTTATATGAACGCACTCAATTATGCCAGGGTGCGGATACAGGGAAGAAGCCCGGATGCAGCGGGAAAGGACGCTCCCGGTGTTCCCATTATTCAGCATCCGGATGTGCGGCGGATGCTGCTGCATATGAAGGCATATACCGAAGGAATGCGGAGTCTGCTGTATTATACCGGACTGTGTGAGGATAAAATGCGTATCAGCGATGACGCGGACGAAAAAGCAAGATACCAGGGACGCATTGATGTGCTGATCCCCATTGCCAAAGGATATGTGACAGACCGCTCTTTTGAAGTCTGCAGTCTGGGGATACAGATTTTCGGCGGATACGGTTATACCAGGGAATATCCCCAGGAACAGCTTTTGCGGGACTGTAAAATCACCCATATCTATGAAGGCACCAACGGCATTCAGGCCATGGACCTGCTGGGAAGAAAACTGGGTCTGAACAAAGGGCAGGCATTCACCGATCTGCTGGGAGAGATGAAAAAACAGATTGAAACTGCCAAAAAAATCAAAGGACTGGAAGACCTTGCCGCCGATGCGGAAAAACTTGCGGACAAACTGGCAGAAACAGCCATGCATATGGCAAAAACCGCCCGATCCGAAAAAATGATGACTGCTTTTGCCCATGCCTATTCATTCATGGATATCACAGGGGATGCGGTCATGGCATGGATGCTTCTCTGGCGGGCATGTGCTGCGGCGCAGAACCTGGAAAAAGGCGCGAAAAAGAAAGATATATCTTTTTATGACGGACAGTTGAAAAGTGCAAGATTTTTTATCAAATCTGTGCTGCCCCTCAGTATGGGCAAAGCGGAAACCATCCTCGAAAGTGATGATACGGTGATGCAGATGTCTGAAGATGCATTTGGCGGAAAATAGATTTCTGAATAATGAATATTGCTTTGTCATTGCTTAATTTTAGGGTTGTCATTTTATTGCAGGAACGTAGAGACAGGGCATGCCTTGTCTCTGCACCAAAATGAAATCAGGCAGACCCTGATTTTTAGATTGGACAGAGCAATAAACTGCTGATTTATCAGCAGAAAGGAGATAAACATGAAAGATGTTGTCATTGTGTCCGCATGCCGGACGGCCATCGGTGCATTCGGCGGAACCCTGAAAGATATGAACAGCGCGAAAATTGCCGCCGTGACCATGAAAGAGGCTGTGAAGAGAGCCGGGATTGATCCGGCGATCATTGATGATGTCCGCTTCGGAACCTGCATAGAACATCATGACACCCTGAACACAACGCGTGTGGCCGCACTGCTCGCGGGCATTCCGGATACAGTTCCGGCGGTTACCATTAACCGGGTCTGCATTTCAGGAATGGAGACAGTGATCTCCGGCATGGCCATGATACAGGCCGGTATGGCGGATGTGATTTTAGCCGGTGGCGTGGAACATATGTCCGGTGTGCCCTATGCGGTTCCCAATGCCCGCTGGGGATGCCGCCTTCAGGATCAGGTTTTTGTGGATGCCATGATTCATGCCCTGCACTGCGGTTCCCATATTATGCCCCTGGGCGGGGACAGTCCGGTGAACACAGGGGAAGCCCCGGCCAGTATGTTTCTGGGAAAACCCTATATTATGGGGCATACCGCGGAATTTATTGCCCAGCACCTGAATATCAGCCGGGAGGAAATGGATGAGGTGGCCTTACGAAGCCATAACAATGCGGAAAGGGCCACCAAAGAAGGGGACTTTGCCGAAGAAATCATACCGGTGGAAGTGCCGCAGCGCAAAAAAGATCCCCTTATTTTTGACAAAGATGAACATTTCCGCCCCGGCATGACCCTGGAAAAACTCCGGCAGCTCCCCCCCGGTTTTATCCCCAAAACCGGAAAAGTGACGGCCGGGAACTCCAGCGGCATCAATGACGGAGCCGCGGCTATGATCATCATGTCTGCGGAAAAGGCAAAAGAACTGAATCTGACTCCCATCGCGCGCATCAGGGCATCCGGCAGAGGGGCCTGCCATCCCTCACTTATGGGACTGTCTCCTGTGCCTGCGGTAAAAAACCTCTTACACAGCAGCGGGCTGAAACTGGATGATTTTGAACTGATCGAATTGAACGAAGCCTTTGCGGCCCAGTATCTGGGATGTGAAAAGGAGTTGGGATTACAGCGGGAAATCACCAATGTCAACGGTTCCGGCATTGGTCTGGGCCATCCCGTGGGCGCAACCGGATGCCGCATCATGGTGTCACTGATTCATACCATGAAAAAAAGAGGGAAAAACCTGGGACTGGCCACCCTCTGCGGCGGCGGCGGCGTTGCCATGGCCACGGCCATAGAGATGCTGTAATACCGGCTGAAAATCCCGGAATTCCTGAATTTTTCATTGCTGCCGCAATGCTGATGACTCTGCAGAATCCGGGGCAATGGGTCAGGCCGGTTGATTTATATGAAAATTTCCCCGCACATCTGCCGCGTGGGAACAGCTGCGGGACGCTCCGCGTCCTGCACAAAAAATTTTCATGCTTCGCTGTGAGTCATGACCCATGGCGGTTTCTATGAAAGTGCCTGCGAAAAACCGGCCTCCGCCTTATTTTTCGCACTCCGTGCAGCCTGACCCGTTCCCGGACTCCTGCCTCAATGGCATTAAGTTAAGACTCCCCTCCCTGAGGGAGGGGCAGGGGGAGGGTGAAAACATCTGATAATTACAGACTGCTGTCTTCCCCCAACCCCAATCCCTCCCGCCGGGGGAGGGGAATTTCAATTCAGCCGGCCTGACCCACTGCCGAAAAAAGATTCACAACTGTCTGCAGTGAGACAATGGCAAAGTTTATAATTCCGAAACAGATACATTTTATTTCCGGTTTCCCCAAAACAGGTTCCGGAAGAATTCTGAAAGCAGAACTTCGCAGACAGTACAGATAATTACTCAAAAACGACACCTGTCTGATATTGATTCAGGTAGAATCAAATAAAATTAAATGGTTAAATATAATACTTTTGTTCAGTAAAAAATGGCAACTTTATATTTTATCAGATTCAACTTATTGAAATTACAGATTTCAAGTTTCCAAAATGGCATCAGGGTGTCGTTTTTGAGTAATTAACGGATGAACAGGCAGGAACCGGGTTCCTGCCCATTCATCCCCCAACCTTTATCCCTTTTTTACGGAGCAAATCTTATGACGCAGACGCAATCTTTATCCGCTGAAGACAAAGAAAGATACAGGGTTCTGAATAAAGAAAATATTGATTTTCTGATGGAACGTTATAACAAAGTGAACCGCTGGGTAATTGCAGATATGATCCGGCGGACAGCCTACCACTATCCGGAAAAAACTGCGATCATCTTCGGGGACAAATCCCTGACCTATGCACAGTTGGAGGCTGAAAGTAACCGCGTGGCCAACGCGCTTGCCGATTTGGGCGTGGAAAAATATGACCGTGTTGCCATCCTGGCACACAATACCATCCATCATGTGCTGACATGGCTGGGATGCTGCAAAATCGGTGCGGTTTACCTTGCCATCAATTACCTTCTCAAAGGAAAAGACATTTCCTACTGCATTGACCATTCTGAAAGCAAAGTGTTTATCGTGGAAGATGCACTGTATCCCCTGGTGAAAGATGTGCTGGATGACATGAAAACCGTGAGCACCCGGATATGGTCCGACGACATGGCCGGACAGCCTCCGGCCGATGATCGTTTCCTGAATTTTGAAAACTGGTATAAAGCCCTGCCCGCAACAGAACCGGATCGGGTCCTGCGGATTGAGGACCCCTGCCAGATGACCTATACCAGCGGCACAGAATCCCTGCCCAAAGGGGTTATTATCAGCAACCAGGCCCTGATGGCCCAGTATATGGGGGCAATCCTAGACGGAAAATATGACAGCAGCGACATCAATGTCAATGCCCTGCCCATTTATCACTGCGCACAGCGGGATGTGTTTCTGAATCCCGTATTCTGGGTGGGGGGAACCAATATCCTTGTGACACCGGATATTGCAGAAATAATGAAAACCATAGATAAATACCGGGCCAGCATGTTTTTTGCACCGCCCACGGTATGGATCGGGATGCTGCGTCATCCGGATTTTGACAAATATGATCTTTCCTGTCTGAAAAAATGTTATTACGGTGCATCCATTATGCCGGTTGAGGTTCTCAGGGAAATTCTGGAACGGCTGCCGGGCGCGGGTGTATACAATTATTACGGGCAGACAGAACTGGCTCCCTATCATACGATTCTGAAAGCGGAAGATGCCATGGATAAACTGGGATCCGCGGGAATGGGGGGGCTGAATATGGAGACACGCCTGGAAGATGATTTCGGCAATGCGGTTGAAGATACTGATACACCCGGGGAAATCTGCGGCAGAGGTCCCCATGCCCTGATCATGTATTTCAAAGAAGCGGAAAAAACAGAAGAAGTCATGAAAGGCGGCTGGTTCCATTCCGGAGACATCGGTGTTCTGGATGAGGATCGTTATATTTCCGTAGTGGATCGGAAAAAGGATATGATTAAAACCGGCGGGGAAAATGTATCCACCCGTGAAGTGGAAGAAGTCATTTACAAAGACAAACGGGTGGAGGAAGTGGCCGTCATCGGTGTGGATCATGCCAAATGGGTGGAAGCCGTGACCGCTGTTGTTGTTCCCCGCAGGGGGGAAACAATTGCAGAGGAGGATATTACCGCCCTGTGCCGGAAACATCTCGCACCTTTCAAGGTTCCGAAAAAAATTGTTTTTCAGGATGCGCTTCCCAAAACCCCCACAGGAAAAATCCTCAAAAGAGAAATGCGGAAAACATACAAAAATATTTTTTCAGAGACATTGAATTCCTGAAAAATCCGCATTTCAAATTTTTGGTGGTGGGTCAAATCCGTTGATCCGGATATTCCCCTCCCCCGGCGGGAGGGGTCAGGGGAGGGGAGTCTTTTTCAACGGATTTGACCCACTACCAAATTTTTTTGTCATTCCGGCGGAATGGGGAACAATCCGCCTTCGCCGGAGTGAGGGACATTCTGATTTTTTACCAAAGATTCAGAATTTCCCGCGCCGCATAATGGCGATAAGCAGCCAGACACCCATGACAGCGGCAGCGGTAAAGACGATAATACCGATAAGGGAAATGCCGTAAACAATCGGCGGGATTTTGGCGATAATCACAATAGCGGAGCCGATTATCAGGGATGCGATAATAATGGCAAAAGCCAGTTTGTTGCTGATACGTTCATGGGTTTCAAGCATGGATTCCAGGCCCCGGTGTTCAAACTGCACCGAAAACCGCTGTTTTTTAATCAGGCGGATTATTTCCAGCACTTCCCCCGGAAACCGCCGGATAAACTGCAAAATATCTCCGGATATATGCAGCATCTCCTCAGCCAGGCGGTCGGGCCGGAAGCGTTCCATTTTTTCCCGTTTGACAAAAGGGACCACCCGGGACGTAAAATCAAAGTCCGGGTCCAGCTCCCGCGCAATTCCCTCAATGGTGCTCAGGCTTTTGAGCATGAGAAAAATCCCCGGGGGAATCCGGAGATGATGGCGGGAACTCAGTTCCAGCAATTGCCGGAGCAGTCCTGTGATTTCAATATCCTTCAGGGGTTTATGGAGATAGCTGCCGATAAAATCGGCCACATCCCTTTCCAGAATACGGATGTCACAGTCTTTTTCCCCCCGGTCGGTAATTTTCAGCAGCGCCTTCGTGGTGCGGACTTCATCCGCGCGCACCGCATTGTAGATCAGTTCCACAAAATCCCCGCGGGTGTAGCGGTCAATGTTTCCCATCATGCCGAAATCCAGCAGACAGATAACATTGTTTTCCAGAATACGGATATTTCCCGGATGGGGGTCCGCATGGAAAAAACCGTGATCAAAGATCTGCCGCAGAAAGATATCCGCGCCCAGACGCACAATCTTTTTTTTATTGACACCGGATTTGGAAGAGGAATGAATTTTGCTGATTTTGCTTCCCCGCACATAATCCATGCACAGCACCCGTTCAGAGCAGAAATCCCGGAATACTTTGGGAACAAAAATCCCCGGTTCATCAAAAAACTGACGGCCGAAGCGTTCCATATTTGCCGCTTCGTTATTGTAATCCAGCTCTTTTTCCAGAATATTGGAAAACTCTTCCACAATACGGACAGGCCGGTGCAGGGCAAATTCCTCAATATTGTTTTCCATGAGCATGGCCAGGTGGAGCATGATCTCCAGATCCGCTTCTATGGTTCTGCGGATACCGGGGCGCTGTATTTTCACGGCCACAATATCCCCTTCGGGCAGCTCGGCGCGGAGGACCGGACCGATGGAAGCCGAGGCAATGGGTTCCCTGCCGAATTCCCGGAAAATTTTTTCCGGCGCTTCCCCGAGTTCTTTCCGGATGACTTTTGCGGCTTCGGCAAAGGGGATGGGGGATACATTTTCCTGAAGACGGGAAAAAGCATCAATAAAAGGCATGGGAAGGAGATCAGAACGGGTGGAAAGAAGCTGCCCCAGCTTTACATAGGCCGGGCCCAGCTCTTCCATGGCCATGCGGATTCTTTCGGGCCGGCTGACTTTATAATACGCGGAACCTTTGCCGGAGGAAATCATCTGCATACCGATTTCAATGTACTGATCGATGTTGAGGCGTTCAATCAGATCCCCGAAACCGTACTTAATAAAAATACCCAGAATCTGACTGTAACGGTTCAGATGCCGGTAGGTTCTGCCCAGGGCACCGATTTTCCGGATACTCAGCATTCGGTAAAACCGGTTTCATGTGAATATTTCCTGATAAACCGGTAAAAAGTCAGAAAATCGTTACTCCGCCGAAAACCGGGATACGGAACCTGCTGAAAATACAGGAGCCCGGCTTTGGACGGAATGACAAAGAAACCGGAAATCAGATTTTTTACGGATGCATCTTTCCTGCACTGCTTCATTGGCCGGAACTGCTGCTTTCGGGAAGGGGACGGGTTTTGATCCGTTCTATCTCCAGCCGGAGTTCATCCACCTCCTCTTTGCTGGCAATATTTGCCTTTTTCAGTATTTTATTCACAATTTCCTCTATGCGGTCTTCCAGATTGTCCACAGAGGAATCATATTTTTTCATAAGATCATCCATAAATTTCCGGCCTTCGTCTTCCGACATTTTCTGCCGGTTGGTCCAGTCTTTGGCCATTTCTTCCACTTCCTCACGGGTTTTCAGGGCCATTCCGATACCGGTAAGCATGGTTTTTTTCAGCATATCCAGCATATTTTCTCTCCTTTCGGGAATAAGGGGTCAGCGGTGCAGGGATGAGGGGACGGGGTCTGCAGTCCTTTTAGCAAAATAACGTCACTGCCCTGTCAGCCGGGGACGTACCCATGTACTGTCCCTCTCCCTGCCGCTGTTCGGCTGCGGCTTCGGTGTGCATTCCGGGTGAGATTGATCCGATATCCACACCGAAGCCCTGTGCAGTGTATTTTCTGAAAATCTGAGATCTGCAGCCCGGATTATTCATAAACCTGAACATATCTCCGGATCATAATGATTCAGCTGAAAACCGGGTTATAAGCCATTTTTCGGCAGCTCAATTTAAATACCTGGTATAATGAAATAAATTTTTCCGGTTATACAAATTTTGAAAAATTTTCATCAAATTAAATCAAGCGGTTAAGAAATAACTACCGAAAGGCGGCTACAACGCCGGTTTTCAGCATTTTTCCGTTTTGAGTCCGTTATCAAAATTTATGAACAGTATCAGGTCAGAAGACAGAAGGGAATATATTTTTCCTGAATCCTCATCCCCTTACATTAAAGTCTGCAAAAAAAAAGTCAACCGAAAAGATCATGAAGATCATTTGTTTTTTCCGATCAGATAACTGGCAATGGTGTTTTTCTGAATCTCTTTGGTGCCTTCATAGAGTTCGCAGATTTTGGCATCCCGAGCAAAACGTTCCACTTCATATTCCAGCATATAACCGTAACCGCCCAGAAGCTGGATGGCCTCATCACAGACTTCCACAGCACAGCGGCCCGCCACCATTTTGGCCATGGAAGTGAGTTTGGGATCAATGCGGCCCTGGTCGAAATTCCATGCGGCCTTGTACACCAGCAGGCGGGCCATCTCGATTTTGGTGGCCATATCCGCGATTTTATGCTGATTGACCTGGAACTGGGAAATTTTTTTGCCGAACTGCTCCCGCTGTTTGATATAATTGAGTGCACGGTCAAAAGCACCCTGCGCGGTTCCCAGCCCCTGCGCGGCAATGAGAATACGGCTTTCATCAAAAAATTCCAGAACCTGGTAAAAACCTTTGTTTTCTTTGCCGATCAGGTTGTCCGCCGGAACCCGGACATCTTTGAACACCACTTCCGCTGTATGCATGGAACGGATTCCCATTTTGGTTCCCACACTGGTGGCGGAAACCCCCGGACGGTCCGCTTCCACCAGAATGAGACTCATCCCGCGGTGACCGGGCTGTACTTCCGTATCCGTCTGACAGAGAACACTGTAAAAACCGGCCAGTGGCCCGCCGTTGGTGATGAAAATTTTGGTGCCGTTGATGACCCACTCATCCCCTTCTTTCACAGCCGCAGTATCCATGCGGGTAATATCCGAGCCGTGGTTGGGTTCGGTAAAGGCTCCGCAGGAAAGCATTTCGCCCAGAGCCACTTTGGGCAGCCATTTCTTTTTCTGCTCATCACTGCCGAAATGCATGATGATTTCAGAAGCAAAATCCGCAAGAATCAGACATGCCCCCACAGAAGAATCCCCCCGGCAGAGCTCTTCGGCAACCAGGATATTTTCCATAACCCCCAGCCCCTGTCCCTCATATTCTTCCGGAAAATGAATGCCGATAAAACCGAGTTCTGCTGCCTTTTTCCAGATATCAACAGGATATTCGTGTTTTTCCTCCAGTTCCTCTATCAGATCTTTTTTGAATTCTTTTTTTACAAATTCTCTGACGGACTGCTGAATACGTTTCTGCTCTCTGCTCAGTTCAAATTCCATTTTTTTACCTCCTGGTTTTTTGGTAGTGGGTCAAAAGGGCTGATGCATTAAATACCTGACTGCAGGGGCGCATTGTATACGCCCGTCATGAGCGGATTCGGGGCATGTGCAATACACTCCTGCAGAAAAAAATCAGATGATTTGACCCAACACCGTTTTTTTTCTGCAGATATAAAAAGACGGTCTGCTTTGCAGCAAATTTCAGCAAAGCACCTGCCGGTCAGCACATTTTTTCCCGGAAAAGCCTTCCGGCATGAGTGTTTTTTTTATCCGCTAAATACAATTTATTTTATGCGAAATATTCATTAGTCTTTGAATTTAATGAAAAAACTGTTTATTTCTATCATAGGATTTTTCTGAATGCAAGCGATTTGACAATTCTTTTTTTGAAAAAGAAAGAAAAAATACCGAATTCCTGTTTTCAGATGTTTTTTTTCTGTCCAAAGCGTTTAAAAAATGTTATATTCAGAGAAAGAAGGGCAAATTGACAGCATTCCGTTTTTTTCTGATCCCCGGAAGGGAAAAGGGCATAAGTCTTTGAATTTGTTAAATCTGAATATTCGGATATATTCCATAGGATATTGGGATTATGAAATTCTACTTTTTACCGAATTATTGCCAAATATAAAAAATTATACAGAAAAAGAAATGCCAGATAAAAGCATAATAGCCGAAAAAAGAAATTATCGCGTAAAAATTGTTGAAGATGCTAAAAAAACAGCATTGCAATATTTAAAAAATATCGAATTATCAAAAGTTGTTACATTCGGATTACCTGAAATTGGTGATCGCTGTCATTGTTGGTGTGTACCATTTTGCGCGGAGAAAAACGTAATGCCACTGACGGAAGGTTTGACACGGAGGCGACCGACTTTATCCAATGCTGCATTATAGTGATTTTCTGAAATCATGCAAATATATTTCTGATTTCATTGATAAAGTTACAAAAATTATCAAAAAGGGGCTTACTGCAGCCTAAACAGAGCGATTCTCAGACCTGAAAATGATTTCCGACCGGAAATGAATGTCCTCCGCAGTGATTGATAATGATGAGTATAATAACTATTTAAATTAAATAATATCAGTAGATCGAAAAGTTTCCCCCGGATACGGTTTTACGGCTGTCCCGGAGTGCGGAAACTGTATTTCTGCACCGCCGCATCTCCCGGCTGCCCCGTGCAGAAATACAGTTTTTGCACTCCCCCGGAAACTTTTCGATCTGCTGAATACAGAAAATTCGGAGGTGGGTCAAATCCGTTGATCCGAATATTCCCCTCCCCCGGCGGGAGGGGGCAGGGGAGGGGAGTCTTTTTCAACGGATTTGACCCGCTACCGAAAATTCTATAAAAAAGTTTCCCGGCTCCGTTTTGTGCCGGACAATTTCATGATACACAGATCGTAAAATTATCCGGCTTTTCAAAAATGAATGCCGGAAGACTGCCGGAAAACAGATGTCCGTATGCACTTTCTCCGGCAGTTATCCGAAACCGCTTTCCGGAAATCCGGAGCAAAAAAAAGAAACAGAAGGATACAGAAATTATGAGTTTTTCAATCGCGTTGGCAGGAAAAGGGGGTACAGGCAAAACAACCGTTTCCGGGATGCTGATAAAATATCTTGTCCAAAAAGGTAAAACCCCGATACTGGCCGTGGATGCCGATCCCAATGCCAATTTAAATGAAGTGCTGGGGCTGGAAGTGACAGATACCCTGGGAAATGCCAGGGAAGATATGAAAAAAGGCAAGGTTCCCGCGGGAATGACCAAAGATGTCTTCATGTCCATGCGGATGGAGGAAGCTGTTGCAGAAGAGGACGGTTATGATCTGATCGTTATGGGGCAGCCCGAAGGCCAGGGATGTTACTGTGCCGCCAATACCATTCTCAGCAATTTTCTGGAAAGACTTGCGGATAATTATCCCTATATTGTTATGGATAATGAAGCCGGAATGGAACACATCAGCCGCCTGACCACCCGCAATGTGAATACCCTGCTGATTGTTTCCGACACTTCCCGGCGGGCCGTGCAGGCGGCCATCCGCATCAGTCAGTTATCCAAAGAACTGAATGTGGGGGTGGAAAAAAGCTGGCTGATTATCAATCAGGCCAAAAGCGATCCGCCGGAAGCCGTCATGAAAATGCTGGAGGCCGAAAATCTGGAACTGGCGGGAACCATTCCCGAGGATGATGCCGTGTATGAATATGATCTCAACGGAAAGGCCACTGTGAATATACCGGATGACAATCCGGCACTGCAGGCGGCTTTCCGTATTTTTGATAAAATTATCGGATAGCCAGACTTACAGCACCGGACATAAGTAACAGGCCACAAATTCTTCGGTATGCAGAAAGTCTGTCTGTACTGATTTTCAGGATATTCCGAAATCATTATCCGGAAAAACTTGTGGTCAGGTACTTAAAAGGCCGAAAGGAGAGTCTGGTTGCATCCCGGATTCTCCCTGCTGCGGCCTTCCGTAGTGCTGAAAGCCCGGAAGCACAGGGGAGAATATATGAAAAAAACAGGCTTTTTATATGACGATCAGTATTTACAGCATCTGACAGGTTCTTACCATCCGGAATGTCCGGAAAGACTGACGGCGATTCTGAAAGGAATTGAAGAAGCCGGATTTCTCCCCAGTCTGACCCGGATTCCGGCGGTCCGCTCTTCACAGCGCTGGATTGAAATTGTTCATCATGTGAGCTATATCCTGCGTTTTGAAGAGGCCTGTCTTTTGGGAATGGACGAATTTGATTTTCCCGATAATCAGATGTGCCGGGATACCTACGACATCGCCCTGCTGGCGGTCGGCGGCATACTGGAGACCCTGAAAATGATAATGGACGGCAGGCTGGATAATGCCTTCTGTGCGGTCCGGCCGCCCGGTCATCATGCGGAAGTCACCAAGGCCATGGGCTTCTGCTATTTCAACAATGTGGCCATTGCCGCGCGTTATCTGCAGGAAGAATGGAAGGTCGGACGGGTGGCGATTCTTGATTTTGATGTTCACCACGGCAACGGAACCCAGCATATTTTTGAAAGTGATCCCACGGTATTTTATTATTCCATCCATGAGCATCCCTCCTTTGCATTTCCCGGAACCGGGAGGGAATTTGAGCAGGGGGAAGGAGCGGGACAGGGCTATACACTGAACTCTCCTGTCCTGCCCGGACAGGGGGACAATGAATACAAAGAACTCATACAGCGGGATCTGCTTCCGGCCATGGAAAATTTTCAACCGGAATTTATCATTCTCTCCACAGGATTTGATGCACATGCAGAGGATGATATGTCGGATATCAATGTTTCCACAGAAGGTTTTTCATGGATCATGAACATCATGATGTCCCTGGCCCGCCAGTACACGGGGGGGAAACTTCTTTCGGTGCTGGAAGGCGGATACTCTCTGCAGCATCTTCCGGAGCTGGCGGCAAACCATGTGGAAATTCTGCTGAAGGGATAAATAACTCAAAAACGACACCTGCCTGATATTTATTCAGGTAGAATCAAATAAAATTAAATGGTTAAATATAACCCACATTTCGCTCTTTGCGATCCAACAATCTGAATTTATTGAATCCGATTCTTTGGGTATGCAAAAAATTCTGGAAAATTCAGTTTAATTTTCAAAGTGTTGCAAAGACAAGCGAAATGCGGGATATAAAGGCAGGAAAAAGAAATTCCTGTTCCCCCAATCCCGGCCCCTTCTGCCTCATATATCATTCTTTTTGCAAAAAATAAAGAAGTTGAACGGCAAAGAAAATACGTTTTTCAGAAAATCGGGACGGACACGGTTTTTTTGTCCCGCCCATCTGCCGCTGCGGTGCCATGCCATTTTTCTGCAATCATTAAATATTCAAGATTAAGCATTCAGCATTTTTATATAAAATGCTCTTGATAGATTCGGGATGCCTGTGATAACCTGATCCCCATTCTGCAAAATATCAGACATTATTTCACAAGGTGTTTTATGATCCGAAAGAAAAACCGGCCCGGCCGTCATGTTTCTTTTCTTACAGAGGAAGATCGGAAACGGCGGAAAAAAGAAATCATCCTTTGTTTTATCATTATTGTCACTGTCAGTTTTCTGACCTTTATTGAAAACCGGCTCATCAGTTTCGGATCGGATTTTCCGGTATCCAATACCATTTTAATGTTTATTCTCATCAATGTGAACCTGCTGCTGCTGATTCTGCTTATCTTTCTGGTTTTCCGGAATATTGTAAAACTGCTGTATGACCGGAAACGCAAAGTCATGGGTACAAAACTGCGTACCCGCCTGTCTATGGCTTTTATTGTGCTGACCCTTTTTCCCACCACTGTGCTTTTTTTCTTTTCCATCAATTTTGTCAGCACCAGCATCGGTTTCTGGTTTAATGTGCCGGTAGAACAGGCATTGCAGAATTCCCTGAATGTGGGGAGGGAACTGTACGCGGGTATGGAATCCCGTCACCGTTTTTTTCTGAAACGGGCCGCTGTGCAGATTGTGAACAACAGGCTGCTGGATACGGGTCGGAAAGAGGAACTCACCTCCTATGTGCAGGTGATTCAGCGGGAATTCAATCTCCATGCCGCAGAAGTTTATGATCGCAGGGGGCGGCGGATATCCTTTTCCCAGGCCCCGGAACTCCATGATATGCAGCTGGCTCCCCTTGCTCCGGATCATCTGCTGCATCTGCAGGAAAAAATTCGCACCCTGTCGGAAGAAAGTCCGTACGGGGAATTAAACCGCAGCGCTGCGACTGTTCCCTTTGGGGTGTCTCCGGAACAAATCGCCGGTTATGCTGTGCTTTCCAGTCTGATTTCCGCTGATCTGCGGGAAAATCTGGCGGCCATTTCCAGAGGATATGAAGAATATCAGCAGATCAAACTGCTCAAACGCCCCATTCAGATCACTTATTATATCACTCTTTCCATTGTGGCGCTGCTGGTGCTGTTCTGCGCGGTATGGTTCGGTTTTTATCTGGCAAAATCCATCAGTATTCCTATCCGGGAACTGGCAGAGGGAACCCGGCGGGTGGCAGAAGGCGATCTGGGCTTCAGTATCGCGCAGGTGGGAGATGATGAAATCGGGAGCCTGGTAGAATCTTTCAACCGAATGACACGGGATTTGCGGGCAAACCGGGAACAGCTGGAACTGTCGGCCCGGATGCTGCGGGAGCAGAATGCGGAAATAGAAGAACGCCGCCAGTACATGGAAATTGTGCTCAGGAATGTATCCACCGGTGTTATTACCCTGGATGCGCGCGGATTTGTCACTACGGCCAATACCTCTGCGGAAAAGATGCTGCAAATCCGCGCCCGGGATATTGTGAAGCAGAATTACCGCAAACTTCTGGACGGGGAGCATCTGCAGCTGGCCAGCGAAATCATGGAAAAACTGTCCGTATCCCGGAACAATGCGGTGCAGTTCAGCCTCCGTCTGACAATACGGGGGCGTCCCCGAACCTTTATGGTTCACATCAATGCCCTGCACGATGACGGCGGGCATCATATCGGTATTGTGGCGGTCTTTGATGATCTGACGGATCAGGAAAAGGCGCAGCGTATGGCGGCCTGGCGGGAAGTGGCCCGGCGCATTGCCCATGAAGTGAAAAATCCCCTGACCCCCATTGCCCTGTCCGCGCAGCGGCTGAAAAGAAGATATTCCCGGCAGATCCGTGAGGATGTGTTTGACGAATGCACCCGCATGATTATTGACCATGTGGAATTAATCCGGAATCTGGTAAACGAATTTTCCCGTTTTGCCAGATTTCCAACAGCCAATCCCGAACGCTGCCGTCTGCTTCCCATTATTGAAGAAACCCTTGCCCTTTACCGGGAGGGGCATCCGGATATTTCTTTTGAACTGAATATGCCCGAAGAGCTGCCGCCCTTTAACCTGGATCGGCAGCAGATTAAACAGGCCCTGATTAATCTGGCGGATAATGCCATCAGCGCTATGAAAATGGAAGGAACCCTGACCATTTCCCTCAGCCATGATCCGGTGCTGAAAAGTGTGCGTCTGGAAGTGGCCGACACCGGGCCGGGGATTTCGGATGAAGACAAAATCCGTCTTTTTGAGCCTTATTTTTCCACCAAAAAAACCGGCATGGGACTGGGTTTAACCATTGTCAGCACTATTATCGCAGACCATAAGGGCAGCATCCGGGTGCAGGACAACCATCCGCGGGGTACAAAATTTGTGATCGAACTGCCCATGTAAACCCGGTTTTCTTTTGAAAAAGATGGGCAATGCGGCTGACGTAAAGCCGGAGGTGTGCCGGGCTTACAGTTTGACACTCCTCCGACCTTAAGAACCTGTCCGAAAACTGTCTTTCGGTATTCTGTCCCCTCTGTTTTCACCGGGTTTAAAAATTGGTTTCAGCGGTTTTCGGATGGGCTCTAAATAAACAGTATTGGGGGGGAAGGAGGGGGAGAAACAACAGCCTGTAGTGAAAGACCGTTTTCACCCTCCCCCTGACACCGAACCCCTGACCCCTGACACCTGACCCCGAACACCTGACACCGAACACCTGACACCGAACACCTGACACCGAACACCCGAAACCAAACATCCGACACCGAACACCTGACACCGAACACCTGACACCGAACACCCCCCCCCTTTTTTTTCCAGGGGAGGGGGGATTTAAGAATGCATCATCCTCCCGCGGGCAGGGTGATGGGCATTCCCATCAGCGGCCAGATGACATATACGGCCAGTCCGGTCACAAGCATCAGAATGATACTGGCCGGAATACCGTACATAAAAAATTCTCCGGTGGTAAACTGTTTGGAGTCGTAGGCAATGGCATTGGGGGCCGCCCCCACCAGCAGCAGAAAGGGCATACCCGCAGTAACCAGGGAAGCATAAAGAATCACTTCACCGGCCACATTGAGGTAAGGGGCAATGACCAGGGCCACCGGAAGGGAAATGGCAATGGCCGCCACGTTCATGATAAAGTTGGTCATCATCATGACGAAGAAAGCAATGCCCATGACAAAAACAAACCAGTTGGCATTTTTAAACATGGTCAGCCAGTTAATGGCCATCCATTCCGCAGCCCCGGTTTCCCAGAGACAGAAGCCGATACTCATGGCCCCGGCAAAAAGCAGGATGATATTCCAGGGAATTTCTTCCAGATCATTGATATCCAGAATGCCGGTAACGAAAAAAAGAACAGTGGAAATGAGAATAACAGCGGTTTTGTTGGGTGGAACAAAACCGGGAATGGCCGATTTCATGATTGCTGAGGCACCCAGTACCAGGATGACACCGGCCACAAGAACCGCCGCAATGATTTCATTGCGGGTAACACCGCCCAGTTCGGAATTCAGCCTTTTGGCTCTTTCCCGCAGTCCGGGGATGGTATCCTTTTCCGGCTTCATCACCACCATGAAAAATCCCCAGAGAATAAAAGTCATGAGCCAGCCGATGGGAAACATATACCAGCTCAGTTCAAAAAAACCGACGCTTTTATTGGTGATACCGCTGTAAAAACCAATGGCCACCGCGCCCCGGGCCGCCCCCAGCAGGGTGACAATACTGCCTGCACCGGCCACATAGGCCATGCCCATAAAAAGCCCCTTACCAAATTTGGTGGGCCTGTCCCCTTCCCCGTAAAGAGAATAAATGGCCACCAGTAGCGGATAAATGGTGGCGGCCACAGCCGTATGGGCCATGATATGGGTTAGGGCCGCAGTCAGCAGAAAGCAGCCCAGATAAATCATGCTGGTTCTTTCTCCCACAATGGCCAGCATTTTATAGGCGATTCTTCGCGTCAGTCCTGTCTTGGTAAAAACCAGACCGATGACAATGGAACCGAAAATAAAAAGAACCGAAGGATCCATAAAATCCTTAAAGGCCACTTTGGGATCACGGATTAGGAACAAAGCCTGCAGCACACCGATAAGCAGACTGGTGACACCGATGGGAACCACCTCAAAAACCCACCATGTACCGGCCAGCAGAAAAACGGCCAGCGCGCCTTTTCCCTCCTTGCTCAGAATAAAATGCTTTCCGGAAGGATCCACGGCATCGGGCCACTGGGGAGAATAATAGACAATCAGAAAAAGCAGAACGCCGATTCCCATGAACATATATCTTTTCCAGTCAAAAGTTTTCTCATCCGGCGCAGTTACAACATCGCTTGCCATAAGTTTTACTCCTTTTTGTATTCAGATTTTTATCCGGGAGAACGGATATGTTTTTTTCGGTACGATTACATTTGACGGTCTCATAAAAAGTCCATAATCAGGGTTTGACACATATTAACACTCTGATTTTATGAATAGCAGTTTTTGAAATTTGGACTTTTTACCGATTCATCAAATTTTACAGGCCAGAATCTCCTGGGTCACAGCCTCAAACACATCGGTCAGTCTCAGAATACCGGTGATTTTTTTGCCTTCTCCCACTACCAGCAAAGACTGATGATGCCCCAGCACCAACTGATGAATGGCTTCATTTAAAGAAGCTTTTTCTTCAATATATTCTCCTTCCGAAATCGCTTTGATAAAGGAGGCCACCTTTTTCTGCGCGGCTTTCCGGCAGATATGCTCCATGGGATCTTCCCAGAGTTTCAGACTTTCCAGCATGGTTTTCTGAAAACTGCGGGTAAACCCCACATGCATGGCACCTTTATCGGACAGCATTTCATCATATTTGGGTTCCAGACCTTTGAGAATATCCGTAAAACCGACTTTCCCGATAACACTGCCTGTTTCATCCAGCACCAGCACAGCCCGATGCCGGTATCTGGATTTATCAAATTCATCATGGGATTTTTTCAGGGCCAGTACCGCTTCCGCAAGTGTGGCATCTTTGGAAACTGTTGCATATTCCGAAAGCTGCAGCATCAGACCTTTTACATCTTTTGTTTTCAAATTCATACCTCCTGTATTACTGTTAAAAAGACCATCACACATTCAGCAGATTGAAAAATTTTCCCCGGATACGGTTTTACGGCTGTCCCGGAGTGCGAAAACTGTATTTCTGCACCGCCGCAGCGCCCGGTTACCCCATGCAAAAATATAATTTTTGCACTTCTCCGGAAATTTTTCGATCTGCTGACATTATCTATAGAGATTCCCGAAGGAATCTTCGCATCCATAAAAATACTCCCTGTGATCGGAAGCATTGGAAATTTCAGACCCGTGCTTATATCATTCCGGAAGTGTTTCGGCAATTCCTATAAGTATATCTTCCAGATGAATAATGCCGACCACTTCTTTTTCCCGCACAACCGGCAGGGAATTAATCTGGTGTTTATGAAATGAAAAAACGGCTTCCAGAATCATTTCACTTTCATTGATGCAGGTTTTAAAAGGGGTCATAATTTCTTTCACCTTTTTATTGAATGATTCCATACATTCTGCCTGCAGCTGCCCTTCCCAGAAAATCGGCCCGATACGTTCCGCCCCTTTGAGAAAATGCTCTGCTATACCGAAAACAACTTCGGGAGGAGAGATAAAACCTCTGACGGTTCCATGCCCGTCTTCCCCGTCCCGGATGACAATGATAAATGGAGCATGTAACTCTTTGCTGTTGCTCAGCAGTTTCAGAACCTTTTTTACCGGTTCTTTTTCACTGACATAGGGATAGTGCCCCAAAGGATGCATAAAATCTTTGACAACTTTTTCCAAAGGCATAAATGTTCTCTCCCTTTCGGTATTTTTTCGCAGGAAATGTTTTCTGCAGTTTCAGCAATAAATGTGCCATGAAAAAAATATGTCAGAAATTATCCTTCAGAGTCTTTTAATCACAGAATATTTTTTATGATCCGTCCCGCAGAGTCCATATCAGTTTTCTGTGAAAATGGCAATATTTTGCCGATGCAGGAAAAATGTTGCCGCAGGAATACTTTCAGCAGATTGAAAAGTTTCCGGGACAGTCCTAAAACCGTATTCGGGGAAAATTTTTCCGATATGCTGACTTTGGAAAAAAGAATCTCAGGGGAGCGGAATGCCGGAGGAAAGGGACAGTTCAGGTGATTGCCTGAAAAAAAATGTATCAAAGGAGTGCCAAACGGAAAGACTTGGGAGGGAACCGCCGGGTCCTTTGGCAGTGTCTGCCATCTGACAGTCCGGTCACAGATTTTCCGTCTGCGGCTCTTTCAGAATGAATCGCTGCATTCATATTCAGTAGATCGAAAAGTTTTACGGCAAGGAGTGCAAAAATTGTATTTTTGCATGGGGAACCGGGAGATGCGGCGGTGCAGAAATACAGTTTCCGCTCTCCGGGACAGCCGTAAAACCGTATCCGGGGGAAACTTTTCGATCTACTGATATTTGGAAACCGCCTGAAGTCAGTAGGCCAGTCTGCCCAGTGATTTGAGTATCAGGGTAAAGCCCATGGCAAACATGCCCATGAGTCCCATACCGCAGGAAAATCCGGCCAGCAGGACAGGTGCATACTGCCGCCACATACTTCCGTATTTTTTCAGAAAGAAATAACGACCCAGAAATGCCCCGGTCACTTCCAGAATCAGGCCGTGGGGCGTACTCTGCCCCAGCCCCCGGACCACACCGTAAATCAGCATTACCGGCAGACCGAAAGCGGCAAGAAGGGCATAGGTGATAATACCGAATCCTGCTCCTGCCAGAACATACAGGGCATTGAGGGCCTGGAAAAAAGCGGAATTCCCTTCCAGGGTGGATGTCTGCATGAGCAGGGAATTGAGGGCCTGAAGATGCCACAGTTCCTGGGCATAGGGATAGTTGGCGGATGGAATGGGGGCCAGTCGCCAGATAAACTGGGAAAAGAGCAGACTGGAAATCATGACCACCGGGAAAACCACTATCTCGGCCTTGATAATGCCCCGGATGCTGGTTCCTGTCAGTTCGATTTCCCGGAAGTCCACCGTGGCTTTTCCGTAGTTGTGGATGGGAATGGGCGCGTACCATATTTCAATGCCCTGGTATCCGAAAAAGCGGGCCCCGGCAATGAAACTGGCCTCCCGCACCAGGGGCAGACTGATAAACTGCCCGGCAATACCCTCCATGCGGGCCGTGATATAGGAGACAAGGGGGGTATAAAGAAATCCGTATCCGATGAAAAAAATCCAGGGAAAGTTGGGAACCAGCCAGACGCAGAGCAGGACATAGGCCAGAGTGGAGGAAACATAAATTGCGATGGAAATCCAGAAACTGAAATCCCCCCTTCCGGGCGGCGGATGAAAGAGATCTGTAAAACTGCCCCGCTGTCCGGCATAATCTTTGCGGAAGGATCGGAGCACCTGCCAGATGCCCACAAAGGCAATGGCCAGCCCCAGACCGATGCCGAAACTCATATAAAAATCAAAATTATTGGCAAAAACGGTTTCCACCGTGGCCATGCCCGGGTGCCAGCGTTTCAGAATACCGTGCTGAAAAAGAAAAGGATTGGCAATTACCGTAATAATCAGGCCAATCAGCCCGCCGATGACAGCCCAGAAAGGCAAAACCATGCCGATGAAAATGAGGCCCATATCCAGCTGAATACCGGTGGCCACCGCGGGAAGTGCATCTTCGGTATGCCGGGTCAGTTCCACCCAGGGAATGGGAATCAGTCGGATGGCTTCGGTGAAAAGCAGACCGGAAACCGTGGGCAGCAGTACATAGACACTGCCGAAAAGCAGTCCTGTGACTCCCCCGATGGAAAATACCCGCCACTTCCAGCTTTTTGTCTTATCTTCGGTGGATTCTGCCAAAGCCATGGTTCCCAAAGCCCCCACCGGGGCCATGGGAAAAGGCAGTTTTTCCACATCCGAGGTAATCCGGTACAGGGCATAACCCAGGCCGAAATGGTCAATGCGCTGAATAATCTGGGAACCGATGAGCAAAAGGATGGGGATGAGCCAGTCCCGGTGAAAGAAGGTCCGTTCCGGCAGGGAGGCGGAATCCGGCGGCGGGGCCACCCAGGTCGGGATAAACTCCGTCAGTCCCAGCATCCGGGCCGCATCGGACTGCACTAAATACTGATTCCAGAGCAGCCCCTGGAAAGGAGAGGCCAGGGCCGCACCGGCCATATAATAGAGGATGAAAATTTCCTGATTTTTCAGTTCCGTATAGGATCGCTTGGCGATTTCCGCAAAAAGGATAATCGTTACCCACCTCGCAGCCGGACCGATACCCGAACCGATGACCAGTTGCAGATACATACTGCCGGGCATCATGAGAAAACCGATAAACACGGCTCCCACAACAGCTTTCCAGTCAAAACCCTCTTCAAAATGATCGGGCCGGGGCAGCAGATCCCGGTATTCCTGTAGTTCTTTATCTTCGTACAATAGTTGTTTCCTGAAGGCCAATGTCACTGACTTAAGCCCCCCTCCCCCGGGGGAGGGGGATTTTTTGCCTAAGTCAATGACATTGTTCTGAAGGCTGTGGAAATTCAGAAACTGAATTTTAGAAAGCCCCGAAGGAGTGGACTGGTATAGTCCGGGTCAAGGGCCATCATCGTTATACATAAGTCAATGCCGTTTCCTTAAGACTCCCCTCCCCTGAGGGAGGGGCAGGGGAGGGTGTAAACGCCATTAATTACAACGTGTTATTTTTACCCCTCCCCTAACCCTCCCACCGGGGGAGGGGGATTATTTTGTTAAGGCAACAGCATTGTCCCCTGACCCCTCCCGCCGGGGGAGGGGAATATTCGGATCAGCGGATTTGACCCACCACCGTTTTGTTCTTTAAAAAACAGGTACGGGCCGAAAAGATTGATTTCCCTCTGCCGGGGCCTACTGCATATGCCCCGGCAGTCATAAATCTAATTCATCAACCCATTTGACCCACCACCAACTGCCTGTGTACTAGCGAAAAAAACTATTCCTTTCCCAGCATTCCCTGTTTCAGATCCTTATCCGCCGGTTTTTCTCCCAACCAGATAGAAAACAGGGCTTTTTTGAATTCCGTACCTGTTATCGTTCCCATGAGTTTTTCTTTGATATACAGCCGTGCGCCCTGCCCGGGAGTATAGATGATATCATAAATATCCCCTTTTTTGGCTTCTGCCGTGAACCAGGAATTAAAGGTGTCAATTTCTTTCTGAATGGCCCTGGTATTTCCGGCATTGGAAAAACCTTCATTCCATGCGGCAATCAGCTTTTCAGCGGAAACACCGTCATGGATAAACTGCATACGGATGGCCATCGGTGCATCTTCATTTATGACGGCTTCGGCATCACTGCTTTTTGCCCTCAGATACAGACCGCCTGCATAGACCTTGATGAAAAATTTTGACCGCAGACCGACCCCGTTGAGCAGCAGTGTTTCATTTCCCGCCTTCAGGGTATCCGGCATGGTGACACCGCCGATTTCTTTGGCAGTGGCAGGAAAAGTTGTCAGCAGGGTCAGCAGGAGCATACAGAACAGTTTTTTCATAAGACTGAAATCCTTTCAAAGAAAAATCCCCCATCAGAAAGCACGGGGGACGGGTAAGTCTGAATAATAAATTAGATGATCTCGTAAAAAGTAGGAAAATCAGGTTTTGACACACATTAATATACTGATTTTATTAACAGCGATTTTCAAAAATCTGATTTTTTACGGGTTCATCAAATTAAAAATACCGAAGCAGTAAAAATATGAGAAAAAAACTAATCTCCCATTTCCGCCATATAATCATCATACATGCTTTCCAGTTTCAGTTTGTGATTGGCCTCTTCCTGGCAGAGAATATTGAAGACTTTTACCGCGTCCTCACCTTCTGCTTTTTCCCGCATTCCCTGATACAGTTTCAGGGCTTTTTCTTCCCGTTTGATGGCAAGCAGCAGCAGATCCCGGTATCCCATACCGGGTGTATAATCCACATCAGACATATAGTCACTGCGTTTCATATCGGGTATCCATTTGAATTTATAGGATGAAATGCTTTGATCCGCAGTGCTGTTTTTTACATTCTGCAGAAGTTTGGCATGTTTGTCTTCTTCTTTTGCAAATTCTTCCAGCATCTGTGCAGCTCCGGAAAAAGATTCCTGTTTTGCGGCATCCCGGTAAAAATCTGCTGCTTCCACTTCTTTTTCAATTGCAAAATCAATTACTTCATTTAAATCTTTAAACTCCATTTTTGTCTCCTTTGCCTTTTGTATTCGGATTATGAAGCTGTTTTTACAGACTTCCCCAGTTTATCGTCTTCTTAATGATCATCAGATTTTATTTCCGATAATGTCCCTTATGTATAGCGGTTATACAGGGAAATCGCAAGAAAAATTTATGGTTTTCCCCACTGTTTTCAGGTAGAATTATATTTGTTCTTGACGCTTTTTTATTTCTCAGATAAAATATATATTTATTAATTTTCTTATTTATTAGGAGATTGCACTGCTATGCCCCCCTTATCCTATTCTGTCATCATTCCTGCGTATAATGAAGAGGAATGGCTGCCCCGTACCCTCGCCGCCCTGAAAAATGCCATGGAGCAAAGCAGTCTTCGGGGCGAGGTGATTGTGGTGGACAATAATTCCACAGACAGAACCGCAGATATAGCCCGGAAACAGGGGGCCAGGGTGATATTCGAGACCGTCAATCAGATTGCCCGGGCACGGAATGCCGGGGGACAGGCGGCACGGGGAAGATTTCTGCTTTTCCTGGATGCGGATACCCTGATGAGCCCGGCGATCCTGAAAAAGGCCATGGCCAATCTTGCGGGGGGCAGATGCTGCGGAGGCGGGATCCGCCTGGATTTCGGTAAAATCCGCCCGGCATCCGCACAGATAATGGTGGATTTCTGGAATTGGATTTCGCTTCGTTTCAGACTGGCGGCCGGGGCATGTATTTACTGTCTGGCAACGGCATACCGGGGCACAGGCGGTTTTGATGAAAAGGTCTATGCTTCGGAAGAAATATGGTTTTCTTTGGCCCTGCAGAAATGGGGCAAAAAAAGAGGTATGGAATTCTGTATGATTACGGAAGAATATATTGCATCTTCCGACCGGAAACTGAACTGGTTTTCCCCCCTGCAGACCCGGATAATGTTTTTGGCTGCATTTCTCATACCTTTTGCGCCTTATTCCAAAACATTGTGCCGCTTATGGTACAAACGCCCTTCATAGCCAGGTCAGACCTCCCCGTTGGGTGCCGGAAAGCTGCGCGGAGTGCGAAAATTACGGCCGGAGGGCCGGTTTTTCGCAGACACTTTCATATTACCGGTATCCCGGCCCCTTGTTTTAAGAAGATTCAAAAGTTGATGAATCGGTAAAAAGTCAGATTTTTGAAAATCGCTGTCAGTAAAATCAGCAGATTAATGTGTATCAAAACCTGATTTTCTGACTTTTTACGAGATCATCAAAGTTGGTTTCGGAGGTTTTCGGATAGGGACTAAACCGGATTTTTTGGAAAAATCCGGTTTTTTAACCCATAATTTCAAATTTGACAGAGCACCGGTGTAACGGGTATATTTGGGGGGAAAATTCCTCACCCGGAAAACACATCTTCTGCATCAAAACTGCGCGGGGATGTATTCCTTTTTTTTTCCATATGCGCAATCCAGGACTGCACCCTCTCTGTTCCGTAGGCTTTTTTCCAGGCATTTACAATTTCATCCACCGGAATATCATCATATTCCCCGCGGTATTTCACATATTCCATATAGGGTTTATGCTCCGAATTATAAGGCTGGAAAACAGAATCTTTTTTTCCGTCAAAGTCCAAAGGAGAAACACGGTGCCGCAGGCAGAGTTCTTTGTTAAATGCGGGGGTGGCCTTTACCCATCCGCCCTGCAGAAAAAATTCTGTATATCCGTGGAATACAAAAAGATCACTGCCGAGATAATCCAGCAGCTGACGGGTACTCAGATGATTGCGCACATCGGCAAATCCGAGGCGGGAGGGAATGCCGCAGGCCCGGCCCAGCGCGCAGAGAAGTCCGGCCTTGCTGATGCAGAAGCCGCGGCCGCTGCGCAGCACATTATCGGCCCGGTAATGTTCCGGAAGATAAAAGGGGCAGTAAGGATCATAGCGGATGCCGTCCCGGACCGCATAATAGAGTTTTACGGCCGTTTTCACGGGATTTTTTATTTCATTTCCGGCAATTTCCCGCGCACAGGCCCGGATCTCCGGATGATCACTGTTCAGTATCCGGGTGGGGCGCAAAGCCGCGTCCGTATCTGCCGGGGCATGAAACGCATCTGCATTCGGGCTGCTATTTCTGCTGTTCATATTTTTTCTTCAGAAAAATTCCCGTATGCCAGATAAGAGAAATCAGAATTCCGGCGATGAGTACCGGCATCAGAAAAGACCAGACGGCAAAACAGCAAAGGGCAAAAGCTGTGACCAGTACGCAGCAGATCAGGAGGAAAGTGCTGAAAGAGGCACGGAGGGAAAGGCAGTCGCTGCCGGAATAACGCAGGGAGATTTCCATTGTCCTGTCCGGAGAATTTTCCGCAGAACGGAAACGGAAAATTCCCCCTCTGTCCGAAGGATTTGCGATTTTTTTCATTATCCGCAGCATGGGAAACCGCCCCGGCGAGCCGAAATCACCGGATATTCCTTTTGATCTGCAGTATTTCCGCAGTGCCGGATAATCCTGCACCGCCTGTTCCAGTGTATAACGCCCTTTTTTTCTTTTCACACTCAGGTCATAGGCGCGGGATTCGCTTAATGCCAGTGCTTCCGGAACCAGGCAGTAAACCAGGGCATTTCCCTCTTTGGATTTCCGGATAAAATGCCCCAGCTCGCAATGGAGCGGATCACCGAGCCGGGAAAGGATTCCGGATACCGTACTGATGCGGATATCCCGCCCCTTTTCTTCCCGGAGCATTTCAGCCATATCTCTGGATTTCAACGCTTTTCCGGTCAGCAGGGCCGATACTGCCGACCGGGCGGTGCTTTTTTCTGTTTTTTCCCGCTTATTCGCCATTCACCTTTTCCCTCAGTTTACCGGAGCATTTGAAGGTGACAACCCGCCGGGGGGCCAGCATCATGTCATCCCCGGTAGCGGGATTTCTTCCTCTTCTTTCTTTTTTGTCTTTTACGCAGAATTTCCCGAAACCGCTGATCAGCACATCATCACCGTTTTCCATGGTCCGTTTCATAATTTCCAGCAGTTTTTCCACAATATCCGTTGTTTCTTTTTTGGAAAAACGGAGCTGGTCCTGAATATTATCAATAATCTGGGCTTTTGTCAGGGTCATTTCTTACCTCACTCCTTTAATGTATTGGTTATAACGGTTCTTCTTTCCACCGCATATTCCGAATGTTTCACATCCGCCCTCCTCCGGTTTGCTCCGGATGCGGATACAGGAAATTTTCCGGGCTTCCGGATAAGTATTTATATTATTCTCTATAAATATCAATATTTGAGAATCTTGTAAAGCTTTGTTAGGAACCGGGATACATTTTTTCCGGATTCTTTTGGGCAAAATAGGGGGAGACTGTGATTTTATCTATTTTTTCCATATATTTATAAATCATTGCTTCCATTTTTTCTTTTTCTTCCTCCCCGATACCCCGCGGATCAAAGCGGTAGCGGTAATGCAGCTCCAGTATTTCTCTGATGCCGGGGATAAGGGATGCAAAAGAAGAGGTCGGTTCCGGTGCAGGTTCTGATTTTTCAATCCGCTGTATCCACTGAAACAGCGTTTCCCCTGCAGTACGAAGACAGACCCTGTCCCCCAGTTTTTTTTCCAGACAGTAAAACAGGGAATCTTTTCCGTTCGGTTCCGGCATATTTTTCCTTTCCGCAGGAGATTCCGGCCCGGGGGAAATCCGTTTTTTCCGCCAAAGACGGCGGACCGGAATCAGGGCAGGCGGAATGAGCAGCCAGAGCAGATAATTGGAAAAGGCTTTCCGGTCTGTCTGCTGCCACTGCCAGAGAGAAAAACGGTAGATCAGCCAGGATTTCAGATCCCCTGCAAACTGCAGGAAAGAAGCGTTCTGCTCTTCTTCTGCGCGCCAGTTGCCGGGCGTATTGTCCACATCCCGCCAGTTTCCTTTTATCCAGGCCAGTGCCCAGGCATGGGCATGACGATCCCGGACAATAATCTGTTTTTCCAGGGGACTGTATTCATGCGCGGAATAACCTGTGGCATAACGGGCCGGAATACCGGCCGCGCGTAAAAGGAGCACCGTGGCTGTGGCAAAATATTCACAATGGCCGGTCCGTGTGCGTTCCAGAAAATCCGCCAGAGGACTTGGGAAAGATGCCGGCTGCAGAGAAAGGGAATAGGAAAAATGTTCTGTGAAAAAATCATTCAGTTTTTTCAGAACAGCATCCGGTGCTTCTCTGCCGTGCAGGATCTCCAGTTTTTCTGCCGTACGGAATATTGTCTGCTGTTCCTGATCCGGTATGCGCAAATCATCTTTTTCCGGCGGACTGCCGGCAGTGCGGGAGGCATAGTGCACACGGTAGGTGATCAGTCCCGGCCCCTCCGGCACTTTTACGGCAGCAAAAGAATTCTGCAGAATCTGCAGAACCGGCAGTTCTTCTATGCGAAAGGCTCCGGTGGGAAGTTTGAGCATTCCCCGTCCCTGTTTCAGCCGGGCCGATACCCGGATTTCTCCGGGATTATTTCCCGCAGGCCCCAGATTCCAGGCTGTGCCGTCCGCATCGGCTTCCGGTTCACTGAAATCGCTGTATAGGGAAAACCATTTTGAAGAATTGTAGACATTGTATGCGGCTTCCCGCAAAAGCAGGGGCAGTCGGGTATTTTCCCCGGTTTTGACCCGGAAACTGATGCGGTCCGAGGGTTTCAGTTTTCCGATATGACCGATGGCCGTCATGCTTTCATAAGGATCCGCATCTTCCCTCTCCAGATTGTAAAACCATTCCAGTCCTTTGATTTCCAGTATCTGCTGAAGACGGTTCAGGCCCTTTTGTCCGGCATATCCGCCCGCGCAGACTGCCAGATACAGGCATAACCACAGAAAAGGGGAACTGTGTCCGGGGCGGACAGATAAAAGTGCCCATGCACTGAGCAGTATCAGGCCCAGATAAAAGCGGACATCTCTCAGATTTGCAAAACTGCTGCAGAGGATGGTCAGGGCAAAAAAAGGATAATTCAGATTGATGCTGACAGAAGTATGTTTTCCCGCGGCATGTTTCTGTTTGCGGAGGAAAAGGGATATGGTACGGATATCAATACGCTCCTGAACACTGAAGTTCTGGGCAAACATCAGGGGAAAAAAAGTCATGGGAAGCCAGGCCAGCAGGGTGAATATAATAAAGACGGAACGGTCTGCCAGAAAAAGATATACGGCCATGCCGATAAAAATCAGCGCGCAGAGATCGGAAATGCGGTTGAATTCCGCAGCAGAAAAATCCCAGCGAAAGCGGACATAGCGGGCGGATTCCAGCACCAGAGCCATGAAAACAGCAATGGGAATCAGTCCGTTCTGCCATCCCCAGAACAGGAGGGTGCTGCCGAGGAGAAATCGCGGCGGATAAGGAGGGGGATTCTGATTTTTCATGATGATAAAATTACCGCGGGGGGCGGAATCCTCTTTTTTATGCGGGAAAAACCGATTCCAGATAACGCAGGGTTTCGGATGAATGCGCTTTTCCGGCCCTTTGCCGGAAATCCACCAGGTCTTCGTATTCATCAATATCGCGCCAGCGGGGCAGAATGCGGACCCGGGTCTGCTGTCTGCTGAAAATTTTCAGGGTATTTTCAAACACCGTGGCCGTACTCCACCGGATATTCCGGAATGCATGGGGGGTGAAACCGGTTTTGCGGAATCCGATGAGATAATAACCGCCGTCACAGGCCGGGCCGATAACCGCATCATTTTCCCGCAATGCCGCAAATGCCTCCCGGATAATCTCTTCGGGAAGATCCGGAATATCGCTTCCCATCAGCAGCACCTCCCTGTATCCGGCAGCAAAGGCCCGGATAAACGCATTGTGCATTCTTTCCCCCAGATCCTTTCCGGTCTGGGGCATACAGATGTATTCTTCCCCCAGCCAGTTTCGGATTTCCGTTTCCGCCCCGGTCGGATGATAACAGAGAATCATCCGCTGTTTTCGGAGCATATGCAGGGTATCTTTTACAAAATACCGGTAGAGATGCAGAGACATGTCTTTTCCCAGTCTTTTTTCCAGACGGGTTTTCACCTTTCCTTTTTCCGGAGCTTTCAGAAAAAGGAGGATGCACTGCCTGTTTTTCAAACCTGTTTTCTGCAAAAAATGTTACCCTCTCCGCAGGAGTTCATCTGCCAGCACTCCGATAAACAAAAGAAGGGAAATAAGACTGTTGACATGGAAAAAAGCAATATGGATATTGCGCAGATCATCCGCTCTGACCAGCCCGTGTTCACATATGAGCAGCAGACCGATGCATCCGCCTGTCAGCAGATATATTTCCCCCATGCCAAAAGCAAAAAAGACAGCCAGAAACGCGCTGTAGGAAAGCAGATGTATCAGCCGGGCAGCCGCCAGTGCATTGGAAATACCGAAAACAGAAGGAATGGAATAAAACCCCCACTGCCGGTCAAATTCCGCATCCTGACAGGCATAAAGAATGTCGAATCCCGCAATATAAGTCAGCAGGGCCAGGCAGAGCCAGAGGATTTCCGGATCAAAACTTTTGGCAACGGCAATCCAGGCTCCCAAAGGGGCCAGGGAAATGGCAAAACCCAGCCAGAGATGGGCCGTCCAGGTAAAACGCTTGGTATAAGAATAGAAAAACAGAATGCCCAGCACCGGAAAAGATAAAAAGAAGCAGAGTTTTCCCAGCATTGCCGCAGAAAAGATAAAAAGAAGAGAAAATATTCCCACAAATATTTTTGCCGCTGCCATGCTGAGGCGTTTCCGGGGAATTTCCCTGTTTTCTGTCCGGGGATTGCGGGCATCCGCTTCCGCATCTGTTATCCGGTTAAATCCCATTGCCGCGGAACGCGCCCCGAACATGGCCATGAGAATCCAGAAAAGATCCGGCCAGGTCAGGGTATGATGCCGCTGGGCCAGTACCACAGCGGACAGGGCAAAGGGAAGGGCAAAAACCGTATGGCTGAATTTGACCATCCGCCCGTAGATGAAAATTTTTTCGATGATGCTGTTTTTGATGTGCATTGTCTGTTTTACCACTTTGAATTGCAACAATAAGCTATCTGTCCTACGGTCCCGGAAACCGTTCTCCGTCGAAATGAATCATATGATCCGGATTATCCGCAATCCACACTTCGGTTTCCCAGGCAATCTCGCCTGCATTTTTTCTGAATTCCGTGCGGTCCGGAAATGCCGTATTCATTCAGACATTCCCTGTTTACAATTTCATCTACCACTGCCTGGTCTGTTTTTTTTATTTATTAGAAGAGATTCACCTATACTCAGAATACTGTTCCGGGGCGGTAATCTTAATAATCTTATTTCGGTGGCATTTACCTGTGTGTTACCGGAAATACACCGGAAATATTTATCAATAAGGGTCGAATTGAAGAGACCGGCAAGACCGTATGCTTCTGCAATCTCCATATTCTGCTTTCGTGTGATATAATTAAGATGGTTTTCAAAACTTATCAACTGACCTGCAATGCGCTCCGGAGAATGCACACCGGCAACAAGACGGCGCTTTTCATCTTTGGAACTGAAGCGTTTGAGAATAACATAAACAGGGTTTTGTACCGTATGTTTTGCATGTCCGTACAAAAGCATGAAGCGGACATCTTTTCTGTGTCTGCCTGTCCATTCGGTGCGGAAGGGTTTTATATTATGCATCCGAAGCAGGGGAACCGAATTTTCCGGGTGTTCTGCGGTAATAAATTCCCGTGTCCGATGCTCCACTACCGGACCGGTGGAGATGAGATAACCCATGCTTCCGAATGAATTTTCCCTATTATCTATTGTTTGCACTATACTGCCTTCGTCATATGTTTCCGGAATCCGTATCATATGAAGGTCGTTGGCAGTATTAATGATGAAACGGGCCGGATAAGTGCTGATTTCCGAATTATGTATATCATCAGAACAGTTGCTGGAATATATTGTAATATTATCCGTCTGTTTTCTTTTTACATACCTGCAGATGACATTTTCCTGCAATACATTCATGTTTTTGAAAACCTGTCCCTTTGAATGAAAGGTATGGATACGCTCAAGACTCATATTATGATACAGAAATTTCCGGAAACCCTTAAAATACAGACCGTTTGCTCTGGCATAATAACTCCAGTAATGCTGAATTTTGAATGGTTAATGCTGAATGGCGCATCTGGTTGGCACCGGATGCTGAGGATTCGCATAGTACATCAAAAAACACAGAGGCGCAGGGAAGCAAAGGGTTTTTCAGAAAAATCTGTTTTTTTATACGGAAAACTGTCGGTTGGCTACCTATAAATCTCAGTCCAGACAAGTTGCTGTGATTCAATCCTGTTCATCCCTTAATTCTGCAGTCCGGGTTCAGACAATTGCGCTCCATTGTCCGAACTGTGATTATAATGATTCAAATATCGGATTCTTATCTGTCAGTTCACCGTCAGGCATTTCAAAATACAGTTTGCCGTTTCGGGAATAAACATTTGGAATGCCCATTCTTCGATTTTCTTCCTGCGCCCTGCGTACTGCACGGCTGCCGATTTTCCTTATCTCAAGTGCCTTACGGTAGGTTTCAATGTTTTCAGGTAGTTTCAGCATCATATTCACCTCACAATATCTTTTAAAAACAGATTGAAAAGTTCTTCATCACTCACTGCATAATGAATATTTTCACCAATTAAAACATCCTGAAAACCCATGCCTGAATTATAAAACAGATACCAGAAATCTGATTCATTTCTGTAAATATTCCAAAAATTTTCTTTGCTCCGACAGAAGCGGCGCACGATGTCGGATTCAGGCACGTCATGTCCGTCTTTTCTTACCCGCTCCTTTACACGGGCTATGCAGGTTTCAGGATTTTCCAGAAAGATAAACACTATGGTAATCTCATATCCTGCCTTTCGTATCTGTCTGAAAAATCCCTGAATCCTGTAACTCCCGGTTCAGACAATAAATAATCCTGCCGGACTGTCTGAACCGGGAGTTACAGGATTCAGGGATTGACCCGGATTATTTTTCTGCCTGATTCCGAATTATCCTTTTCTCCTGTGAATCACGGTTACTGAGTCTGCCGAAGTACAGTTCAGACAGTCAATCCTGTAAATCCTTTCATCCTGTGAATCATGGTTCAGACAGTCAATCCTGCAAATCCTTTAAATCAGATTAATCAGGATTCAGACAGCAGGCAGCAAAAATCTCATTCTTATCCATAATCCCTGTAGTTGTGGGAATTGGCGATTCGGGCTGCTAAAAACTGTCAATCCTTGATTCCATAGGGTCTGTATGAAAATAATCTGTTACAAACCCTAAGGGTTTCCAAAACCCTTAGGGTTTTCCGGACATGAGAATTGCACAGGTTATTTTTTTACAACCCCATACTGCAATACTTCGGTAATTTTTTAACTTTTTTATTAATAAAAATTTCAGACAGTTAAAATTTGAAGCTAATCTGCCCTGTATTTCATTTTTTTCAACTCAGCTTTTACCCTGAGTTGAAAAATATCAGGGAATTATATTATAACTACCTGATTTATCGATTTACACAGCAAAAAAAATTACCGAACTTTTGATACTGAGATCCGCTATGCCCAAATCCTGGTCCCGGTTCCCAACCTCCGAATAATCGGGAAAACCAGTTACGAAGAGCGAGACGGGGAACTATATCTCCAGAATTTCTCATATTTACAGCACTATTTAATCCATGCCATGGGATACTGATATGTGACTGTCCTCCCCATCCTACATAATCAATATTACATTTGATTTTAGGATCTAACAATGCAAATGCGCCACGCATAACACTTGTTCCCTGACTATGAGCAAAAACATTACCGCCTCCGGTTTTTTCAAGTGCTTCTGCTGCATGTATAGAATTGATTGTAATTCCTCCTAATTCTTCTCCTATAATCTGGATAATATCACCGATCCCCAAAAAATGACTCTTATTTTTGAGCTGATTTTCGCCTATTTCTGTTACTAAATCTAATTTACCATCCCAAGCTAGTATCCCAGGCATGGTAAAAATATTTACTTGTGAATTAACATTTGATGGTTTATCAAAAATATCCCCACTTAAGATGCTAAACGGATAACCCAACGCAAGCCGTCCCGCGTTTAATATTCCCTGCGGAGTCCCTTTCGAGAATTCTGCTCCCATTCTCTGGAAAGTTTTAATAGTGTTATCTAAGACTGCAAATTTCCCGTCAGGATCAATGAATATAATCGGATTATTATTTCCATACGCATACAAATTCAACTTTTGCGGATACGTCAAAAATTCTTTCTTAATTCTTTCCGCCAGCGGATCCACCCGATTAAACCTCCCCAAAACCCCTGAATAATACCGCGCCTCAAAATACTGCAGTCCGCTTTCCAAATCCCGTTCTTTTCCTGTGAATTTGTAATCTGCCGCAGATATTGCAGATGCTGCTCTCTGTTCCAATCTCGGATTTCCATAGGGATAATTCACCAGTTGTTCCGTTACGGTTCCATTGTCAGACAAAGACAGGGACGTACTTCCCAGATGGTCATGCAGATAAAACGCAGAGGGATGGAGCGCAGCACTTCCGCCACACCCGTTTTCTGCACGGGCAATGCGGCTGTTTCCGGCATACACATATTTTATCAGTTTTCCGTTCCGGACTTCCGAATATTTGTCAATATAAACAACCTCAGTTGTTGAACCATCGGAACTGCTCAGGGTTTTCTTTTTCCGGGTATCGGAATAATCATAGAGATAATCTGCCGTGACTGTTCCTTTTTTCAGGCTTGCCAGCCGATCTCTGAAATCCCATGAAAGAATCATGCCATTGTCGGAAACCATGTTGCCGTTGTCATCATAGGCAAATGTCATTGCACCTGAAACGCCTTTTTCTGTGCCGGTAATGGCATGGGGACCGGGCGCATCTCCGGCATTTCTTCCCATCCGGTTCTTTGTTCCCAAACTGCCGCCGCAGCTCATGGCTCCCAAATCCATAAGAGAATCAGGCTGAATCAGGTTTGCGGATTTGTGAATCATATTGCCGATTCTGTCATAACGGTAGCTTATGGTTCCGTAAATACCGGCATTTGCCGCATTTGTCAAACGGTAAAGCGAATCATACACAAAAGACTGGGTGGAATTGAATTTCCGTGCCTGTGCAGAAGCAATGCCAAGTTCACTGCCAATGGTGTCCAATGCAGCATCAGCGCGCTTATCCTGAATTCCTGTGATGTTGGAAACATTGTCAAACGCATAATGCAAATCCTGCAAAATCAGATTGTCACGGAGTCTTCCGGTATTCAGATTTTTCAGGCGCAGCCGGTGATCATAGGTATAAACCGATTCTGTTCCGCAGGCAAGAGCAAGTTTTGCATTCTGTCCCGAGGGATTGTATTCATATCTGTCAATCACATTTGGCACAGAGCCAAGCAAACCTCTGGAATTGTAATTGTGTGTGATATAGGACTGATCCGGATACATCAGCTTTGTCACCCGATCCATGCTGTCATATGCCATTGCAGTGAAAAAATGATTTGCCCCAATCTGTTTGACTACCCATTCCACCCTGCCCCGTTCATCATAGGAATTATGCTCCTCACCGGACTGATCTTTTACCCATGACAAAAATCCTTTCATATTTTCTGCTGTTACAGTCTCTTTTGGAGCGGAAGCGGCTTTTACCGCATCTGCCACGTCAATTTTTCCGTCTTTGTTCAAATCACAGGCCAGAGCATTGCAGGCTGTGTCTGTAAGTATCATATCTGAAATGGTTTTCGGAGAGCAGACCTCCCAGAATTCCCCTTTTTCCACTGCACCGTAAGCACTGTCATAATGATATGCCACATCAGGCTCTGTGTTATTTTCTCCGTAATATTCAGCAGTCAGGCGGTTCACACCGTCATAGGCATAACGGATCACCTGATTTTTGGCATCAGCGGTTTTTGTCAGATTGCCTGCGTCATCATATTCATAAAGCATTTTTCCCCTGTCCGGATCATTCATAAAAATTTTGCGTTTCAGTCCGTCATACTGCATGAATTTCTGATTGCCGAAAGAATCTGTGATTTTTGTCAGATTATCATTCAAATCATAGGCATACGCAGTCAGCCATTCTGTCAGCCCGCCGGATTCGCCTGCATCTGTGAGTTTCACCACTTCATACACCTGACGCAGCCGCCCATTGCCGTCTTTGTCCTGCAAACCGTCTTCCACATAGCGCATACCGCAGCCAAAATGAACAGAACCCGGACTGGTCTGCTCCTCATCCTGAACAAATTTTACAAGTGGCTGATATACCGTGGAAGAATAAACCGTTTTGCCGTCTGCATCCGCAGGCTGACTGACGCGGATCTCTCTGCCCATCGCATCATAAAAATGCTCGGTAAATCCGGTATTAAACCGGGGATCAGCAAAATCCAGTGTGCCGGTTTCAAAATAGGGCAGATATTTTTTTGCTTCTGTTTTCCGGGCATTGAATTTTACGGTATCAGTGACAACAACCTGCCCGGCTGCTTCCCCTTCGGAGCGGGTCATGATTTTTCTGCCCAGTCCGTCATAAAAAGACCGGGATTTGAGAAAACCGTCTGCACTGCCGTCTTTTTGCCGGGTTTCCACCCAGTTGATGATATTCCCGTTTTCCCATTCATATGCCAGCATATAATCATATTCCACTGTATGACCGGTATCCCGAGGTTTGGTCACTGAAACAAGCCTTCCGAATGTGTCATGTCCGTAAGCTGTGACAAATCCGTTGAAATCAGTGGAAGATGTCATTACACCTAATCCGTAATCATACTCTGCGGACATGGTAAGACTCGGAACATCTGTTTTTCCTGTATAAATCATCTCCTGAACCGGAAAAGCATGATAAACCGAATCATACACCAGTTTGCGGTAATGACCTGATTCTGTTCCGTAAAGCGCATCATAGGCTGCAGTGATATTTCCATATTCATCATAATCATTGCGCACAGAAACAACATATTTGTCTCCGCTTACCCAATCCTCTGTTTTGCTGAGATTGCCTTTGCTGATTTGTCCAAGTGCTTCATTTTTATCATAATAATTCCGCTTTTTTGCAAACAGGGTTCCGTTTTCATCTGTTAGTGAAGTTTCAACCGGTTTATCCAGAATCCAGTTTGACAGTCCTGCCACATAAGCTGCTGAAAATGTTGTCATGCTTATGCGTTCATCGTCCCAGCCTGCATCCATGCGTCCGTAATCTGTCTGTTTTGTCATGTTTCCGTAATTGTCATATTCATATTCCCATTTCAACTGAACCGGTGTGCCAATGCCTTTTTCCAGAACATCGCGTGTTTTTGCCTGCTGATATGGAAATGTCACTTTTCGCGTGTCTCCGCCGGTTCCGTTTGCAAGAATTCTGCTGTTCCATGTGTAATTTTCTTTGTAAAACACCTCGCCATTTAAAGTCTGGGCAGATAAAAGCAACGGTTTTCCTTTTAAGGCTTCTGCGGTTTTTCCTGTGTCAAATTCATATGCCATCAGCAAATCCGGCACAGACGCATCTCCGATTTCCTGTTTTTTTGCAAATGCAAAGCCCCGAAATTCTTTTTTTGCACCGTCATAATAGCCGTTGCGGTAAGACAGAACGCTGCGGTATGTGCTGCCGGAACCGTCATAAACCAAAAAACTGCTGACCACATCCACAGGAAAGGGAATTACAGAAGTCCATTCCTCTGCTGTTCCCATTGCAGAAACCATGTAATGCGTTGATGTGGCATAACGGATTTCAATTTTCCGTCCGATGCCGTTTTCAATCCGGTTAAGCTGAAAGGGTTTTTCACCGGGAAAAAAATCAAGATACTGCAATCCTGCTGCGGTGCTGTTCCATACAATGTCCGTAGAACCGTTTCCGTTCATATCTGCAAAACGTATGGCAACATTCACCGCGTCATAATCCGGGACTCCGGCTGCGATTGCCTGTTTTTCTCCCCATGTGTTATTGTTTTCATTGAGCCAGTATCTGACCACGCCTGAATCCACAAAAAGCAAATCTGCAAGCCCGTCCTGATTGATGTCGGAAAGAAAAAGTCTTTCGGTTCCCCAATTTCCCAAATCCGCATTCCGGGGACCGCGCTGCATGGTTTCACGCGCATCAAATTCTCCCCAGCCTTTGCTGAAATGAAACACGGTTCCGCCCTGTTCCTGTGTTCCGGGCAGAACCAGATCCAAAAGCCGGTCTCCGTTCATGTCCGCAAGCTGCCATCCATTGGCAAAACTGATGCCGTCCGCAGGGGGATGGGGCGGATTTTGCAGAAAATAATTCTGGGTTCCTTCGCCTTTGTTAATCAAAAAGGAAAATGACCCGGAATCGGTTGCCATCATGTCAATGGCTTTGTCATTGTTGATGTCAGTAAAACGCACATTGGGATCATCAATGGCAAATGACCCGGGAATGAGAAAATCTGTGTCTTTTCCAAAAGTTGAAGCAGTTTCAAAGGGAAGATAATACAAGCCCGCAAAATCCTGAACCAGCAGTTTTGATCGTCCGTTTCCGCTCAGATCCGCAATCTGGGTTGTGGCATCTTTCAGACGTGCAAAGGGACTGAAAGCAAAGGTCTGCAGTTCTCCCCAGGAATTTCCCTGTCCCCGGTTAAGCGCGGATTTGGATGTGCCGTCATATTCATTGAGCAGAATATCCGGCAGGCTGTCGCCATTGATGTCAACCAGTTCTGCATCTCCTTCCTGAAAAGACACAAAGGGCGCGCCTTGCGCAATCATCATTGTCGGCTGAAAGATTTCTGATGTGTATCCGAGTTTCATGGGAGGCAGAAAATCTTTGTTCACCAATGCTGCTGTGTCAATGGCTGCGCGTTCATCTCCGAAAACTTTGACTTCTGCAAGCAGGGAATGCCGGGAATCTGCATATGCCAAAGCCCAGTGCCGGATTCTGCGGATTCCGTCATAAACCCCAATGCTGACAAGCCGCTGTTTTGTAACGCATTTGAAGCGTCCCCTGTAATCTGTCACAGGGTCGGGGCGGGTGGCATCATAAGCAAATGCAACACGAAATTCGGAAGAGGAAGCACCCGCATGTTTTCCGTACCGGATTTCGCTGATGTAAATCTGGCCGCTGTCATGGAAATATTCATATTCTGTCCGGTTTCCATTGGTATCCTGTTCATGGGAAATCATCCATTTGAATGTCTGGTCTGCTGCCCGGTTCTGACGGGCATTGTCTGTGGCTCCGAAAACAGAAAAACTTCCGTCTTTGTGATAGGCTTTCCATGAACCGTCTGCCATTTTCTGAAATTTTGTAAATGAGGATTCGTTTTCGCTTCGGTAGGTTGCGTCCGCATTTGTCAGGACAAGTTCCTCGCCGCCGGATTCCATGAATGTATCTTCGTTCTGATACAGGGGAAGCCCTTTTTCTGTCTGTCTCTGGATAAAGGGAAGATTCACACGCCAGCCCATGCCAATGGGCCCGTTTCCATATCCGGAGTTGTATTCCAATGCCAGCGAAGGTGTGGAGCCTCTGCGTTTGGGCAGATTCAGGGGAACACTGTACGAGGCGGTGCCGGAATTGAGCTGGGGTTCAAAGGATTCTCCCAGTCCCTCAATGGAACCGGGACCTGAGGGCAAAGACAGAACCGAGGGTTTTACACCGGATTTGTCAACACCGGCAGAGCAGAGTGCAGGAATAAGGAGAAACAGAATAACTGTCAGTCTGTTCATGGTTTTTGTCCTTTCCATTTATCTTTTTTCAGAATTATCCGAACAGTTCCGAGTGGGTTCCGATTCGTACCGGTCTTAATTCATCATCAGTTACTGTATATATCAGCAGCCAATCCGGTTCAATATGACATTCACGAAAATCCTGCCAGTTTCCCGTGAGTTTATGATCTTTGCAGGAAGACGGCAACGGTTTCTGATCAGCCAGTTTTTCAAGGATATGTTGTAATGCTTTCAAATCATGTCCCTGTTTTTTGGCTTTCTTCAGATCTTTTTTGAATTGGTTTGCAGGACGAATTGGCAGCATCATACCTCCATATCCGCAAACATTTCTTCCACAGTTTCATATTTTTTTCCATGCCCTTTACGGGCTTGTTCCATTGCTTCAGTGGTTATTTTGTTTGGAATCTCAGATGCGACAGTGACACCTTTTGCAAGATTCATTGTCTTCCTCAGATTCACAGAAATCAATTCTATCAGTTTCAACTGATCCTCAAGACTCAGTTTCTGAATACCCTTTGCATAATCATTGTAAGAATCTGTCTTCATTTGATTATCTCCATTTCATCCAAAATTCTGTTATCCCGCATTTCTTTCATATCTTTTCTGATACGGTCTGCCAAATAGGGACTGATGGAACCCTCTGTCAGCAAATCAATTTTTTTTTTTCCAAACAGTTCAGACAGTTCTCTTTCAATCCGCACCAAATCCGGCAGACTTTTTCTTTTTGAAAACCGGACAGGCCGATCAAAATCGCTCTGTTCTGCAGCCTGATTCCGGCTTTGGGAACCGAACCCCAGAAAGTCAAAATCATTGTTTCTGCAAAAATCAGACACTTTTGGATTATTGAACAATTGCATAATTGTACTCCTTCTGTATTCAAAGACAGAATTCCCATTCCTGATCCATATTTTTCAGATTCAGAATCTTTTTTCTTTCACGGACACAGGCAATGCAGTTGCATCCCTTTGTAAGCGGGTGTTTTCCCAATTTTTGGGATAGCTTGATGGAGGCATCAATCATCTCCATTATTATTTTCCGTTTTGCATTGCAAATTTTTTCTCTGTCATCCGAATGTTTCATAAGGCAAATATCTTTCTGTTTTCTTTTTAAGCTGAGGATGTGCTGTCCGGATAAATTCAGCAACATCATCAGGTACTTTGAAATATTTTTTCGCACCCATGATTATTCAAAAAGATTTTCCAAAGAACAGAGCCGACTGTGTTTTTCCAAATCAGCAAGTCCTTTTCTGATTTTGACCATAAGTCCGGGATCAGAAAGAATAGCAAAGGTTTCCTTCCAGCTTTCAAATTCATCCGGGCTGATAAGAATTGCGGCAGGACATCCGTTTTTGGTAATCATCACTTTTTCATCTGTAAGACAAAGTGATTCAATAATCCTGCCCAGATTGGTTTTTGCTTCGGACAGTGGATCAGAGTTCAGACAGTCTGCAGAACCATGATTCTTCTGATTTTATGATTGCCATCAAGAATTCACAGAAATCATTTGAATCATCAGAATCACGGTTACTGAGCCTGCCGAAGTACGGTTCAGAATTCTCCTCAATACTTGATAATGTATCTCACATAGGCATTTTTTGGGCGGGTTTCAGAGCCTCCCGCGTTATCCATGCTAAAATTGACTGTAGAGCTGAAACCAGCAGCACCTGATATAAAGCCAACACTGCCAACTCTCCAAACACCAATATCATCAACTGATGTTTTATGTTTATGCGTTTTAAATTCATCTTCCTGAACACTCCCAACCTTATCCCCGGTATTTCCCCCGGTGTTTGAAGCTGCTCTTGACGCAGCATCAGTATCTCTTCCGGAGCCTTCATCCATGCCTCTTAAAAAATTTCCTCTCAAATCAGGCAGATTGAAGGTTGTACTGCCATCACCTGCCCCCCATGCTGTTCCGATTGCAGCAAAAAGACCGGCATACGTTGTCCGGGAAACAGCAGCACCATCACATTTCAAAAAACCTTCAGCTACGGTATTGCCACCATACGGCAGAATTGTACCTGCTGGAATTCCATTTAATGTATATAAAGAATATGTTGCCATTTCCGCCTGAATTGCATACGGCGTGCTGAGAATCTGCTGTCTCGGCACAATTTCAGCATTCGCGTCAACTTTGATTCCCAGATACCGGTCTTTTGCCCCGAATGCCGAGGTAATCAGCCTTCCTGCCGTGTCTGTTGTTCCCAGAATCACATTGAATCTGCCGCTGATCAGAGGTACACTTTCAAACACCTGCGGCCCCCAAACCACAGTGGTTCCGGTTGCCGTGTCATAAATATTGAACGTAAGTTTCCGTGTGCCGGTCATGGGACTGCCGTTTGCATCTGTCAGCATTCCCTGATAATTGACAAGCGGGGGACGGATGTGTCAGAAGCCTGCGCGGACATATCTGCCCATGCAAAAATAAGTGCCACTGCTGCAATGACTGTTGATAATGTTTTCATTTGATTTCCTCCTGTTTTGCAAGATATGCGGTTATTCTTTCAACAAAAAGTTCAAAATCCCCAAGACTGTTTCTGAAAATTCCATAGACAATGGAATCATCAATGCGTTCGTAATAATGAACCAGAAGATTGCGAAAGGAAGCCATTTTATGAAACCGCTCCAAATCTTCCGGTGCCAGTATGCTGTTTTCTGACAGAATTGCAAATGTCTCCCGGTAACTTGAAGGCTCCCGGAACTGTTCATCTGAAATAATGTGATGGGCAGTATCAAGACAGGCTTCAATGGTGATATGCAGGGTGCGCTCCACAAACCGCCTCGCCCGCTTATCCGTATGATAGATTTCCCATGTAATATCTGATGCTTCTCTCAAATCTCTGATATTGCTTTTTATATCTGAAAGAAGACGCTCCAGTAAAATCCGATCAGTCATGTTTTTCTCCGTAAAGCACCTTTTTCACATACTTATTATGCAGATACAGAAAATCCTCATAAGATTTTCTGCCCCGGATTTCAAATGCTTTGCGGAAGGCGGAAGACCTGTCAAATATCAGTTTGCCGTCTCTGCGAACATGATATTTGATCAGTTCACCTGCCCGGTTCAGCACAAGCACATCTGCCGGACATTCCAGAGCATTTTCAAGTTCACTCATAAATGAAAGCAGTGAAAATGACTGCGGATCTGTCTCATTCAGCAGCACAGCCACATCAACATCATTGGCTTTTTCTGTTCCGCTTTTTGCAGCAGACCCGAAAATATAGGCTGCCATGACTGCGGACTGCCGGGAACATGCCGAGTAAACAATACGGCAGATTTCACGGAAAGGTTTCATTGTTTTCTCCTTTCATAAAATCCTTTATAAATTATACATCTTCTGCCAACTGATCCAAAAATGCCGCAAACTTTTCCAGATCAGACTGAACTGTCCGGAAACATTCCTGCAACTGCTGTGCAAGTTCCTGCAAACGGGATGATTTCAGATTAAATGTATACACATTCCGCACCACATGACGGAATGCCCTGTATTCATCCAGACAATGCCGGGTTTCCCTAGTGATGACCGGAGGACGGACAGAATGTATTTCTGCTGACATCTGCAACAGCAGAGACTGATGCCAGTTTGAACCGGAAGGTATGCTTTTTTCCACAGTCCTGGCAATATCTTCCAGTATCCGTTCCACACCTGTGTAAAAACTGTGAAGATTCAGAGCCACTCCATCCAGATAACCGTCATCACTGTTCTGCAGGGCTTTTTTCATAAGAAACTCGGTTCTGCTGACAACCTGTTCCAAATCCGGAAAGGTCTGGGATATGCGTCCGCCCAGCGCGCTGTAATCTGTGTTCATATCGCTATTCCCTCCTTTTCAATGCGGGTGCGCAAAGATTGTGATGCAAATTCTGTCATAACCAGATCTGTCTGTATGTCTGTATCCAAATCCAGAAGCCTGCTGACTGCCCGGTAATAGCATTTTTCATCCAGACCCTGCACAGCCAGATCCACATCGGATTTCATGTGAAAAAGATTTTTCTGTACCAGAGAACCGAAGACAAGCACCTGTTTTGCATGGAATTCTTTTTTCAGAACCTGCGCTCCTTTTTCAGCGGTTTCCCATGCCTGCTCATAACGCCGGAGCAACTGTTTTTTCTCATTTTCCATACGGTGCCGCGCAGTTGCCCGGTATGTTTCCATGTTTTCCGTGCTGATGTTCATAAACAGCGTCCTGTTCAGATTTTTCCGGAGGAGTGCAAAAATTGCATTTTTGCACCCGGAACAGTGTTTTTACCCTCCCCCGCCTCCTGCAAGGGAGGGGAGAATTTTTTTCTGTATTATCAAAAAGTTTGACTCGCTCCATTATAGTCTTTTCCTCAATTTTTGTCCTTTATGCATGGCTGTGCAAAAAACCGCTTACGCTTAATTTCTGCACTCCTCCGCCCGGTCTGCAGAGGACAAAAGTTGGTAAAAGAACTATAATTCGGACAAGGTTACATCTGCTGCTCCCCGTCTGTCCCTTTTTCCCTCCTGTAAGCAGGTGTGAAATACGTGACATCAAAGGTGATTTCCATATCTGTAATCTTGTCAAGCTGATTCAGGAGTTTGGCATTCACGCCTCCGCCCATGTCGCCCCGTATGGTCAGCACCCAGCGGTCATTTGCCGGACTTCGCTCATGAAACTGGGGCGTTGAGGGACGGTAAGTGTCTCCGGAAAGCACGGTGGGGGCTTTGCCGTTGATCGCGGCAATCACATTGGACATCACTGATTCCAGATTCCAGAACCGCATGGCAAGCGGATTTGTGTCCCATTTGCTGAACCGGACAAGGGAGCTTCCCTCCTGTTTCAGATTGATTCTGACCCGTTCATCTGCTCCGATGCTCAGGCTTCTGCCTGTGATATTGATGGTCACACCGTTCTGCTCTGAGGGTTTGTCACCGTTCCAAGACAGGAGAATTCCTCTTGCATAGGGATTGTGAAGCGGATTGGAAAAATTTGCATTCAGTGAGGTGCTGAAGGCAAACTCCAGTTTTTTTGCATTGATTCTGGGATCAAACAGACAATGACTCTGGAGAAATGCCAGCCATGCCCCATCTGAAACCGGCTGGGAAGCAGAAGGATTTCCGTTTGCATCCAACTGGATTTCAAATATGCTCTGGACAGGGTCAATGTTTCCTTCCGCATCCTCTATAATATAATTGTGCTGCACAAGAAAATGACGCACCGACAGTTTCATGCTGTCGGTCTGTCTTGCGCCCTGCAGTATCTGCTGTCCGTAAACATCCTGTTTCAGGCTGTCCAGACAGGTTTTCAGATCCTCGGTACGCCTGGCTTTCATGATGTTTTTCTTAAATCTTTCTCCAAATCCTGACAGGTCATTGTGAGGCTCTGACAGACAGGGATTCATGGAAATATTTAACCGTAAGAACCGGTAATTAAAATATTTAATTTGCATTTTCAGCATATTTGCTTAATAATACTCCGAAAATCAGAAAATGTAAAGGAGAACGGTTATGAGGTTAGGAGTTACGCAGTTGAAATATAATCGACTGTTTTTATTGACTGTCAATTTTTCAGGCACATAATAAATTCAAGTGGTTAAAATTCAACTGCGTAACTCCTATAGACTTTAAGATAATGATTGTCTGAAATCAACATAAATTATCATTGAATTCAAATAGTTGAGCAGTAAGATTCTATTTGTGTTTTTTATAAATATATAATTCAGTATTTCAAATAGTTATACATTTACACACTTGTTATCCAAAACAGAACCCTTTAATATCAAGGTTCCAAAGATTATCTTAAAAACTATAGAGGTTTCATTTTTTCAGGGACAGTATTCTGAGTAAAATATGTGTGAAATTAGGATTGCAGACTCTTTTTCTGTGGTATCTGATATCACTGATGACCGGAACCCGGAAGCATTCCCCCACTTATGCATCCGGACTTTCCGGTACCGGCATTCCCTCTTCCGGCAAGTTTCTGTGCGGCAATGACAGAATTACTGTTTACACCATGAATGATCTGCCGGAGAGACAGGCCCGCATATACTCCCGTGTAATAAATGAAACAGAAGGTCTGCAGTGGAAGGTTTTCATTCTTACTGATGACACCCTTCAGAACCGGAGCGGTCTGAAATCCGGAAATGTGCAGGGATTCAGCCGCGGGCAGGGTTTGTCATCGGACATCAGTGGACGGATATAATTCTGTTTTTCAATGAAAAACTTATCCCGCTGCCCCCGATTCCGTTTTACACAGGGAAATACTGCAAAACGGAAAATACAGAACTTCGCATGGGAGACTCATTGAATACATTAACAACCTGAATTTAAAATAATATACCGGCTGCCATGACAGCAGTGATGTTACAGTGCTGACTGGCAGCGGGTATGACAATAAAAAAATACAGAGAACCGTGCTGAAAAAAAATGGCATTTCATCTGTGTACTGAAAAGCAGCCGCGGAGTGAAATCAGAAGCAGGGTATGCAGAAAATCCGGAATTATCCGGGGGGGGACGGTATTGCATTGTTTTTCAGAAAAAACAGAAAACCGCCGTGGTCAGCCGTCCGTATTTTTACGGAAGGTCCGAAAAGAAGGCGGAAGGGGTTCCGCATAAGACATACCGAGATATTTCCCAGAGGTGCGGGAAAAGTCGGAACGGTGTGTTCCGGATTTAAGAAAAAACGCGACGGATGCCGTAAACATTCTGCATGCAGTGACCTGAAGGTTCTTCCCCGTCAGATTCCCACCGCATACAGACTCCGGTGGAAAACTGGAATATTTCATAAGCATATCAAAATACACCCCGGATCTGAAGACGTATCCGCAGAATATTTTTCTTCTGCTGTGTCCCATGTCTACCCCGTTTACACGGCGTATATTCTGCTGCATTCCGGACTTCCCGGAATCGGGGAAGACAGTAACATAATTATTGAAAAACAGGGAAAAGTGAAACGTATTTCGGATAACACAGAAACTGCCGGTATTATCCATGAGTTAACAAAAATCGGCGGTGCGGACAGATTAAAAAATGAATTAAAATCGGTTCCTGCGGCATAAAAACCGTGTAAACCTTCGTCTGAAAGGACTTAACAGGGTTTTAAGTAAATTTCGGGAAAACTTTAAGAGATAGCAACCCGGCTTTCATCTGACTTTTATCATGTAAAGCGGTTCTGCTTTCCAGGGTTCCCCGCACCGTAAGAGATAGCAACCCGGCTTTCATCTGACTTTTATCCGGAATTCCGTAACAACCGGCAGATGATCCGAGGCATCCGAAAAGATAACCCGGTGGGATGCGACCTGCCAGGATGCCGGGCCCAGGATAAAATCAATGGTTTCTCTCGGTTTTTGGGTCGGGAAGGTAAAAGGGCCTTTCATTTCTCCGGAAAATTTCCCGCTTTCCCAAAATGCCTTCATGGGCGGTTCATGAGGGGCAGCGTTGAAATCACCTGCCAGCAGGGCATCCCGTTCTCCGATATAATCCAGAATCTGATGCGCCTGCGCCAGATTGTTTTTCCGACTGTAGGAATCATTGTGCAAAGATCCCAGCAGGACGGTTTTTCCCCCGATTTGAGCAGAACAGAAAAGTGCGCGCCGGTTGTTTTTGGTCACATAAAAAGGTTGCCGCCCCACCAGCGTAAGATTGCCGACACTTTGCAGTGGAATACGGGAAATAATGGCATTCCCGCCCACAATCCGGTAAAAGGGCAGACCGAAATTATAATTTTCTCCAAAGGCCCACATATGCATCCCGCAGCTTTCGGCCAGTTCCGCAATCTGATTTACCGGACAGGGGGTGCATTCCCGGATAATCTCGCAAAGGAAAACAATGTCCGGTGCTTCGGCATTTATTATATTGCTCATCTTTCGGAGTCTTTTGCGCACCTTTTCCGGCGGATCAAAACGGATTCCGCCGTTATGAAAAAATAATTTGGCAACATTCCAGGACATTACTTTCAGAACAATCTCTTTTTCCGGCTGCTCCGAAGACAGGGGGGGATGCGCTGTTGTGATGACAACAGCATCTTCATTATCCGCCAGCAGCAGACCGTTGATACAGAATAAGAGCAGGGGAAGCAGCCCGAAAAGAATAGCCGCGCCTCCGCTTATCCACAGCAGTCTGATGATGATTTTTTTTCCGGTTTTCATGCTGCCTTTGTTTTTTATCATTATTGTAAATCCTGTTCCAGGATACTCCCCGGTTCGGGGGTTCCCAGGGGTTTTCTGGAAAGTTTTTTTACCCGGCTTTCCAGTTCTCTCATTTGTTTTTGCACAGTGCGGATGCTCCGATCTTTTTCATTCAGACTGTTAATAATAAAGTCCATTTCTTTGCGGTATTCCTTATGCTGATTTGCAATGGCAGTATTGAGGGATTTCCGGTCAATGGTTTCGGAAAGCACTTCCACAATTTCGGACTGCAGGCGGGTGAGTTCTTCTTTCAGAACGGTTAATTCCGCATCGGGCCGGTTGATGCTGTTTTTCAGTTTCTCGCTTTCTTTCCGGAAAACAAGGAACTGTTCTTTTACACTGTTTAGTTCTTCCCGCATTTTTTCCACGGTTTCCTGCAAAGGGGCAATTTTCTGCGCCAGTTCGGAAACGCTGTCGCCGATGCCTTCCATCCGTTTTTCCGCCTGTTTTTCCAGCTGGGCGGTCAGTTCTTTCTGTCTGCTTTCCCATGCGTTTTTATCGGCTTTGACGGCAAGCTCTTTTTCCAGCTCCCCCAGTTTTTCATTCAGACCGGCTGCGGTCTGTTCAAAAACCAGAAACCCCTCTTTCAGCGGTTCTTCTTTTTCGTTGAGATTTTTCTCCATCTCTTCATAACGGGCTGTAAGTTCGGCAAATTTTGCATCCAGCGCATTGGAAACAGACTGAATCTGTGCGTCGGAGTTTGCCGAGGTTTCTATTTTTTTGCCGATATGGGTATAAAGAGCATACAGGGATACGGCCATAAGAAGCGGCAAAAGAAGGGCCAGCAGGGTCAGTCTGCGGTTGATTTTTTCCAGACGGTGCATATCGCTCCGAATCTGCCCGCCCTCTCTTGCAGTACGGATAAAGGGAGACGGCATTTCTTCTGCAGTGTCTTCCATGCCGATTTTAAAACTGGAATTTTTATTTTGCATTATTCAACAGATCCTTCATATAAACGGCCATGATATGCATTCACAGCGAAGCATGAAAGTTTCAGCCCGTTCCCGGGCTCCGGCAGTGTGTGAGGCAGAGCCTCACCCTATGCGTTCCAGGGCAGAGCCCGGGAACGGGTCAGATTTTTGTACGGGACGCGGAGCGTCCCGCAGGTGTTCCCGCGCGGAGCGTGGGAACGAGGTGTCGCATTTCCCCATTCATCATTCCCACTCAATGGTTGCGGGCGGTTTGGAGCTGATGTCATAGACAACCCGGTTGACCCCTTTGACTTCATTGATAATCCGGTTGGAGATATTGGCCAGCAGATCATGGGGAAGCCGGGCCCAGTCGGCTGTCATGGCATCTCTGCTGTTGACGGCGCGCACGGCAAGAATGTTTTCATATGTCCGATGATCTCCCATTACCCCGACACTTTTAATGGGCAGTAATACGGCAAAAGACTGCCAGAGTTTTCGGTAATAGCCGCTTTTCCGGATTTCACCCAGCAGCACCGCATCGGCCTCCCGGAGAATTGCCAGACGTTCGGGGCTGACTTCCCCCAGCACACGGATGGCCAGTCCCGGCCCCGGAAAAGGCTGCCGCCATACCAGATTTTCATCCAGGCCCAGCTCTTTCCCCAAAAGCCGCACTTCATCTTTAAAAAGATATTTCAGGGGTTCCACCAGTTTCAGTTTCATTTTTTCCGGCAGACCTCCCACATTATGGTGGGATTTGATCACTGCGGTAGGCCCGCCGAAAGCGGAAACCGATTCGATAATATCCGGATACAGGGTTCCCTGGGCCAGAAATTCGGCATCTCCGATTTTTTGGGCTTCGGCTTCAAAAACATCCATGAAAATCCTGCCGATGATTTTCCGTTTCTGTTCCGGATCACTTATGCCTTTGAGTGCGGTCAGGAATTTGTCGGAAGCATCCACAAAACAGATATTGATATCCAGATGCTGCCGCAGTCTCTGCTCCAGCTGTGCGGCCTCATTTTTGCGCAGCAGGCCGTTGTCCACAAATATGCAGGTCAGATTGTGCCCCACGGCTTTGTGAATCAGCAGGGCCGTTACCGAAGAATCCACCCCTCCGCTGAGTCCGAGGATGATTTTTTTGCTTCCTACACTTTCCCTCACCTTTGCAATGGCTTCTTTGGCAAAGGATTTCATGGTCCAGGAAGGAATGCAGCCGCAGATATGGAAAAGAAAATTTTTCAGCATATCCTTACCTTCCGGCGTGTGTTCCACTTCCGGATGAAACTGCAGTCCGTAGTATTTTTCCGATGCATTGCTGACCGCCGCAATGGATGTATTTTCTGTGGAGGCCGTAATTTCAAATCCTTCGGGCAGGGCGGCCACAGAATCCCCGTGACTCATCCAGCACTGCAGCCGTTTTTTTTCTATTCCCTGAAACAGTCCCCCGTTTTTCCGGACATCCAGTTTTGCAAATCCGTATTCCCGCTTTCCGGCACTTTGCACATCCCCGCCCAGACTGTGTATCATAAACTGCATTCCGTAGCAGATGCCCAGAACCGGAATTCCCAGTTTCAGGATTCCGGCATCTGTTTTGGGGCTGTTTTTTTCATAAATACTGGAAGGACCGCCCGAAAGAATAATGCCTTCGGGATTCATGGCCTGAATTTCCGCGGGGGAAAGCGCGGGCGGCACAATCCGGCAGTAAACATGGTTTTCCCTGACCCGCCGGGCAATAAGCTGGTTATATTGGGAACCGAAATCAATAATCACTATCATAGGACTGTTTCTCCTGCATTTCAAAATATTGCATCATATGCAGGAAAGTTCCTGCACCTGCTGTTTTCCGGAAAAATATGAACCGGCCTGCTGTCTTACTTAATATGAATCCTCCCCTTTTTCAAGTCGTTTTCGGAAATCGGGCCGGATATTATTATTGCAGTCGGACAATAACCTGCGTGATGTCATCTTCCTGTGAAACGGTTCCCTGAAAATGCCGCAGGGATGCAATCAGCTGTCTTTCAATATTTTCTGCGGATTCCGCAGCATGTTTCCGCAGTATCTCCCGGATGCGTTCCCTGCCGAACATTTCATCCTTTTCATTCCGGCTCTCCCGCATACCGTCCGTACTGATAAGAATCACAGTGCCGGGATTCCATCCCCTGCGTTCCCTTTCCTGAAAATGATATTCGGCCTGCACCCCCAGACTGATGCCTTTTCCCTCCAGTTCTGTAAAACTGTCTTCCAGGGGATCATAAAGGATGGCAGGGTCGTTTCCCGCGCGCAGCCAGCGGAGAACCCTGTTTTCCGTATCAATTTCCAGAAAAAACAGGGTAATGAAACGCCCGGTTTCATAACTGTCCGGATACAGATGGCGGTTGACCCGGTGCAGCAGTTCCGCAGGCCCGCGGTAGGAGGCGATACCCGAACGCAGAAAAGCCCGCGCGGTGGTCATGTGCAGCGCGGACCCCACCCCGTGTCCGGCCGCATCTGTCACCACAATTCCCAGACGGTTTTCCGGCAGTTCCAGATAATCATAATAATCCCCGCCCACCTCATCACAGTAAATACTGCTTCCGGCAATATCCAGTTCCGGAAGTGCCGGGGCGGATCGGGGCAGGAGACTGCGCTGCACCTCTTCGGCCATGCGAAGGGCCGAAATGAGGCGGAAGCGGTGACGCAGCCCCTGTATCATGCCGTTGGTATAGTCTGCGATGAGACCGAATTCATCATTGGTGGCCACGGGAACAGTCTGCGAAAGGTCACCCCGGCTGACTTTTTCCAGCACATCGGTTTCTGTATCAAAGAGCATTTTCAGATTTTTGGAAAAAGACAGAATCAGATTGACCACCAGGATCAGCAGAATTCCCATAATAAAAATCATTTCATTCATTACTGTCCACATGGCCCGGGATGAAGAAATACCGGTTTTATGAATATTGCTCAGCCATGCCATATCCCGTGAAAATACCAGTCCCAGAATGATAATAACCAGAAATGCGGTTCCCAGGGCCACCAGCAGAAAACGGCGGGTCATGGAATACAATTTTCCGGGCGGCGGTATTTCTTTTTTCCGGGCAATGGCATCTGTAATAATGTCCCTCTCTCTTGCCAGTGCCGTATCCAGGGAAATAAAAAAACCGAAAGCAATATAGCCCACTTCCAGCATTACGCCCGAATCCAGCTGAATGCAGAAGAAAATCCGGTTGCCCGCGGCCGTAATCAGACCGGCAAAAATGCATAAGGCAAAATCACAGAAAAACTGCTGCCGGGGCTGATGCGGTTCGGATACGGTCAGCACCAGTCTGTTTTGCAGGGGGGGACGCAGCGATATTGCCAGCAGAAATGAAAACAGAACCACTACCCCCAGCTTCACGGGGGGTAAGCTTTCCAGAAAAGGTCAGACCTGACCGCCGTAAAAACTCAGCACCAGGGTGGCAAAGAGATAATGATATACTATGCGCAAGGTTTTGTCCTTATAATAAGTGATGATAAATATCTGAATATAATGATCCTATTTTGGTTTTTCCAAAAACGGACGTAATATCTTATAATCTGCCGGCCAATGGCATTAAGTTAAGCAAAAAATCCCCCTCCCCCGGCGGGGGAGGGGGAGAGCAACCTGCTGTAAATATAACCTGTTTACACCCTACCCTGACCCGCCCTCAGGGGAGGGGAGTCTTGGCTTAATGCCATTGATCTGCCCGCCGGACAGTTGCGGCTGACAGTTGAAGTAAATTTGATGAATATGTAAAAAGTCCGAAATCCGGGTATTTCAACAGTTTAACATGCTGATTTTACTAAATCTGAATTCTGGAAAAATGACTTTTTACCGATTCATCAAATTTGACGATCTCGTAAAAAAGTCGGAAAATCAGGTTTTGATACATATTAATCTGCTGATTTTATTAACAGCATTTTTTGAAATCTGGATTTTTTACCGATGCATCAGTTTTGTAACATAACATAGTCTTTGAGAAAGGAGTATTATTTTTTGCCAGCGATCCGAAGGCGCGCGGGCCAAAGATCGCTTCGCCCGGCTTTCGCACTCCGGGTTTCTTTGAAAAAAATAGTACTATGTGCGACACAATGTCATTGACGTAAGCAGAGTATCCCCCTCCCCGGTGGGAGGGGAGTCTTACGTCAATGACATTGATGTGCGACATCAGAGAATGTAAGATGTTCGGGAATTAACTGTCTGGAATTATTGAGTCAGTATTCCGCCTTTCATTACATTCTCCGGTGTCCGCTATAATCAGTAGATCGAAACGTTTCCGAGGAGTGCAAAAATTGTATTTTTGCATGGGTAACCGGGAGATGCGGCGGTGCAAAAATACAATTTTTGCACTCCGGGGCAGATGTAAAACCGTATCCGGGGGAAACTTTTCGATCTACTGATAATAGATAGTGGGCCAAAACCGTTGATCCGGAGTGCTGAACTTACAGTTTAGCACGTCTTTTTCTGAATAATTTCAGCCTGCCAGACTATAAGTTCAGCACTCCGGTTTTTCTTAAGTCAATAGATAGTGGGCCAAAACCGTTGATCCGGAGTGCTGAACTTACAGTTTAGCACGTCTTTTTCTGAATAATTTCAGCCTGCCAGACTATAAGTTCAGCACTCCGGTTTTTCTTAAGTCAACAGCATTGGGGCTCCGGGGCCTGTGCACTGCGCCCTTACAGAAAAAAATCAGGGGATTTGACCCGCCACCTCCAAATCCAATGACTGGCAAAGCAGTGGTATAAGGCACGGGGAATGAGGAGACTTCAGTGTTCGGAAAAAGTGGAAACATCCATTTCCCAGTATATGCCCGAAGGATCAGATGCCAGGGGGATATATTCGAGGATAAAGGAATATTTGCGCCCCGCATAGCTCACACAGACATCCATGTCCAGATCCGACGCGACAAAGATACAGCTTTCATCCGCATACAGGGCCGGGGCAAAGGTCGGAATATCCATTTTCCAGTATATGCCCGAAGGGTCTTCACGGAGGGGGATGTAATGCAGGGTGAAGGTGTAGGGGGAACCCTGGTATGTTACGCAGAGATGCAGATCCAGGTTTTCTGTGACCGGAATACAGGAAGCATCTGCCGCGGGTAAATGCACCAGGCCGCTGCCGTAAATATTGTCTTTTCCGGCTGTGCCCAGATCCTGTGCGTGGTCTTCCAGATAGGCTTTCACCTGCGCCGGGGTAAATTCCGGATACTTTTCTTTGATTAACACGCATACACCCGCGGCATGGGGGGCTGCGGCCGATGTGCCGGGAAATCCCTCTGCCCCGTATGTCCGGGTGGAAACAAAGTCCGGGGCCACCACATCGGGTTTGATGACATCATCGGCGTTGGGGCCCTGGGAACTGTAGGATTCTATTTCATGGGGATTGTCAAAAGGCACCGCGCCCACAGTGATAATATTTTCCATATCCGCAGGCGGGGCCATTTTTACGGTTCCCTGCGGCAGATAATGTTGTAAACTGGCGATTCCGTACACACCGATATTCAGGGATATTGTCCGGGGAACCGCATCATAATTTTCCACATGGGCAAAATAACGCCGCCCCGGAATGGGATAAAAACGGCAGACTTCCATGGGGAAAAAGGGGACTTCGGCCTGAATGATGGTGGAATTGGCAACATTGTTTCCGTATTCATCGGAAATAAACAAATCATAATCATCTTCTGTGTCCCCCTCGCCCCAGGCCAGTACCGCGTATACCGGAATGCCGTAAGGGAAATAGGAAGACAGAAGGATTTCATTTTTGTTTTCAGTGGGGGAAAAATTCAGAAAACCGTCGCCGTCCGTATCCGTAAATTCGGATTTCCACCGCTTTTCCCCGTCATTTCCCGCTGCCTGCACCCAGGTAATACCGCCGGAAACAGCATTGCGGATGGTGTTTTCCCATTGCTGCCGCAGTGCATCCATATCGTCCAGCTGCAAAGAGGCATAATAGGAGGAAAATGAATATCCGTATGCAATTTCATAAATCAGTTCGGAGATGATGCTGTAATTAATGCCGATGGAGCTGCTGACAACATCCACTCCCTGAGAAGACAGCCAGTTTACGGCGTTATGAAAATCCACATCATAATCCCCTGCATTGACAAGATACATCTGCGCCTCCGGTGCAATATCATGCACAATTTCCGCGCAGGCCGTTCCGTGCTGTTCCGAGTAGAATTCATTATAAAAGCCTGTCATTTTTGTTGTCAGACTGTATGGCAGTTCTGTGCCCAGCAGCTGGGAATAACCGTAAAAACCCAGATCAATGATGCCCACTTTCACGCCGCTGCCGCGCAGGTTTCCGCTTTGCCATTCATCGGCATTAACAACTGTTTTTCCTTCGGATATGACGGAACGGGGCCCGGGAGAAAAGGGACGTTTTAAAATGCGCACTTCGGGGAAAGAAGCCAGTTCTTCTGTTTTTTCCAAAGGCAGAAAGACCTGCACTTTGTTATAGGCATGATTTCCGATGCGGCCCCCCCGTTTTTTGACTTTTTCTGTAAATGCGGAAAGAAGGGATTCCGGCAATTCCTGCAGGGGGTCGCTGTTGAGCACGGTTATGATTTTCACGCGGGCAGCGTCTGTTCTCCGTTCTGAGGAATGATTGTTTCCCGATGCCACAATTTCTTTGCGGAGAAAAGGGCCGATTTTGGGAGAGAGTTCCGGATGCAATTCATTTCCTGCTTCTGCCGGAACCGTAATGATCATAATAATAAGGCACAGGATAAAACACAGGGTGGATATAGTATTGCGAAACATGGCAGTCTCCTTTATCCGGATTTTTCTGCAGTGTTTAAGAAAAAACACTGTATAATTCACCAGGTGCCTTAGGCTGCGCTAATGCATCCTGATGAATAAAATTTCCGCTGGATTACTCTTCCTTTTTTTTCCTGAAATTGAGTTCATCTATCTGCCGGTTGAATTCCGCCACCCGGTTGCGGTATTCTTCCTGCTTTTTTTCAAATTCCGTGATGCGCAGGTTCAGTGCCTCGGTTTTTTCATTCAGTTCAATCTGCTCATCCTTTGTGATGCCTTCTTTTTTCCGTGCTTCCCGGATGGCATTTCTTTCTTCTGTAAGCTGTGTCCGTTCTTTGTCCAGTTCTTCTTTCAGTGCCCGGATTTTTTCCACAGAAAGTTCTGCGGCATTATCCGCGGTTTCATTATTGCCCGCATCTGTATCCGCGGTTTCCGGAGTTTGGGATTCTTTGTAACCGGGGATTTTCTGTCGCTGTTCTTCGGGAACATCCGCCAGGTTGTCGGTAAAACGCACAGCACCGCTTTCGTCGGTGTATTTGTAGAATTCCGCGAAAGCCGAAGATGTGAAAAGCATAAAGACAGTCAGAAATAATATACGCATAATAATTCCTCTTTGTATTTACGTGATGACGCACGGCCCTGCGTCTCTTCAACTCCTTCTGATTTGTATTATTCCCCATCCGGCAGAAAAATACAACTCCCTTTTTCATATAAACGGCCATGAACCATGACTCACAGCGAAGCATGAAAGCTGCGCGGAGTGCGAAAATGAAGGCGGAGGCCGGTTTTTCGCAGACACTTTCATATAAACGGTCATGAGTCATGACTCACAGCGAAGCATGAAAGCTGCGCGGAGTGCGAAAATGAAGGCGGAGGCCGGTTTTTAGAT
>JAABRU010000004.1 GCA_011390755.1 Desulfobacteraceae bacterium
GACAACAGAAATCTAGAAGCCGGTTTTTCGCAGACACTTTCATATAAAACGGCCATGAACCATGACTCACAGCGAAGCATGAAAATAAACCGCAGAGACGCACACCGTGCGTCTCTACAGGGGACTTTCATATAAACCGCCATGAACCGTGACTCACAGCGAAGCATGAAAATACACCGTAGAGACGCACGGTGTGCGTCTCTGCAGCAGAGAAACGCACACCGCAGAGAGACGCACGCCGTGCGTCTCTACGGAAGGACTTTCATATAAACGGCCATGAACCGTGACCCACAGCGAAGCATGAAAGCTGCGCGGAGTGCGAAAATGAAGGCGGATGCCGGTTTTTCGCAGACACTTTCATATAAACGGGCATGAGCCATAGTTCACAACGAAGCATGAAAGTAGGTTGGGTTAGCGAAGCGTAACCCAACAATATCATATAGTTGTGTCGGGTTACGCTTCGCTGACCCGACCTACGGTGACTGCGGCGACTCACAGGCTGGCATAGGTGCCAGCCCCGACCTACGGTGACTGCGGCGACTCACAGGCTGGCATAGGTGCCAGCCCGGAATTTGGAGCTTGCTGGCAGTGTGTGAGGCAGAGCCTCACCCAATGCATTCCCGGGCGGAGCCCGGGAACGAGTCAGGTTGTGAGTTGTGTTTTATACCGGATCGTCTGTTTTCCCTCAGTTGCTCAGTTGTCTCCACCACAGTTCAAAATAATTTTTGTTCATCAGCGGATCCTTTGCCACAACCCCGGCACCGGTAGAGGGGCTGGCGGTGCCTCCCACAGATTCTTCTGTGCTGCCGACAGAGATGAGCAGTTTTGTTCCTTCTTCTGTCAGTACCAGTACGGGCTTGGAGGGAATGCCGCCGCCGAGGGTTGTACTTTTTCCGGAATCTCCTGTAAAATTAAGATCGGAAACAACTTCCCCGTTTTTATACCCCACGCCCCACAGTTTCCCGGTTCCGCCGATGGCGCAGGGATCGTCTGTTATGGGGGTAAAGGTGGTGACATAATACACACCGTAAAAAACCGTACCGTTGGAAAGCGGTTTTTCTCCGGCTGCCAGGTTAATATACCAGCCGTCGGAACTGGTGTAATCCACGGATGCGGAAGTCTGATTGGTAACATTGGTCATGGCGCTTTCCGTAACCGTAACCGTATCATGGTCGTCTTTCACCGCATAGATTTTGTCTGATGTTTGAGCATCACAGGGATTTTCCCTGTCACCGGTTGTCATAAACACCAGGTCATAATTTTTTTCCAGGGTTACGGTCGGCGGATAGAAAAATTTTCTGTCTGCCGCCGTGGCTTTTGTGGTGTCCTGGGGTGCGGCGAACAGTATATGCGCCGTCCAGTTGTTGATATTATCATCGGTGTATTCTATGCCCTGGTCGGGATCCACCTTGCCGAAACGCCACATCTGTCCGCCTGCATCACCGATATATACCTTGTCAACAACACTGTATTCGTCGCTGTCGTTATCAACCGGAAAGGGCGCGCTGGGGAAACTGTAATCCATGGTTCCGGTTCCCGTATCTCCGCTGGTAAAACTTTTGATCAGTGCTCCGGTTTTTACATTGACCACAAACAGTGCCCGGCCTTTGCTGTTGTCGGCAGCATATCCGCCACCGATAAAGCAGGCGGCTGTGGGCAGGTTGTCATCACTCGGGATCGTGCTGTTTTCCATAACATTTCCGAAAGCCGGTTCGGACCAGCTTTCGCCCAGTTCGGAAAAACCGGTGGTGTTCTGATCAATCCACCATTTCAGGGTCGGTAAATCCGGTGTAGTGATATCCAGGGCAAAAAAGCGGGTTCCGCCTTTTCTTTCCCCGCAGACCAGAATGGCCGTTTCCCCCGGATCCACATATCCGTTATATTTCACATCTTCAGAAATCCAGACCTTGGGACTTCCATCCACATAAAACTGGTGCCCCTGATCACTGAGCATCAGTCCCAGGCGGGAAAGCTGATCGTTGGGGATAAAGGCCCAGGCTTCTTTTCCGTCCGAATCTTTCACCGCATGGAGCATACCGTCATTGGCCGCATATAATACCCGGATTTTATCAATATTACCGTCCGAGTCTGTGTAGCGTACCACAACAGGTTCACTGTGGAGAATATCACCGGTGATGACAGCCCGGTTGTTTCCGCTGTTGTTTTCCACATCCGCGCCGCGGACATAATTGATGATCTGATCAGCCGTATAAGTGATACTGCCCACCGTCATAGTGCCCACAGCGTTTTTCACCTCCGTGCTTGCGGTGTTAAAATCTGTCAGTGTTTTGGAAGTTCCGATATGGGTGTAAATCGTCCGGTCATCGCTGGCATCGCTGGGCGTTTCCAGTCCGTTATCCATAAAATTGGATTTTGCGGCATCTGCCCAGTCCATAATCTGCCAGAAAGGTGTGGCAGAATCTTTCAGGGCACCGTTGATTTCGGTGGCAACGTTTCCGGAGGCATCCGTAATCTGCAGATCGTTATTCAGACCGAACTTGGTCAGATTGCCTTCCCAGAAATTCTGTTCTTTGGGTTTAAAGAAGGCCATATAAATGGTATTGCCGCTGGTGGTACGGGTAACGGGCACAACCGGGGCGGTGAAGGTGTTGGTTCTGGAAAGAATTTTGGAAATAATTTCCAGCAGTTTTGCCGCCAGTTCCTCCGGGTAATTGGCTGTGGCATGATAGTTCCCGTATTCGGCATTGGATGTGTCCGTCAGGTTTTTATAGCCGTTTCCGTTGTTGGAGGCATTGATGAGATAGGCATTGCTGGCCTCATTTCCCATAAATCCCACCGTATAGGTCATGACATTCTGAAATCCTTCCACATATCCCACAATATCATTTTCATAGAGATAGGTGGCGATGTCATCCAGGTAGCTGGAGCCGTTATATCTCATGGGAATGCTGAGTGTACCCGTGTCCAGGGCAAGCGTCCCCCAATTGGCTTCGCTGCTGTAATCTATACTGTCTAATCCGTCCCCGTCATAATCAGAAAGATTATCCGGTTCGGATGAGGAACCGATGGACAGATCTTCGGAAGACAGCCCCGGACTGACAACAATGGCAAAATTGTCGGCACATTTCCCTTCCGGCGTATCCAGGCCGGAGGAGTTGGATTCAAAATATCCCCCGATACTGGCCAGACCTTCTGCCAAAGGGGAGTAGGTGACAGTTCCCATATTGTTTACATTGTTCACATAGGCTGAATCCAGCATGTCTTCAAAACTCATACCGATGGATGTATCCCAGTAGTCATCTTTAAAGGGTTGCACACTGGATGCCCCGTTGGTATTGGATGCAAAATTATAAATACCCAGACGCGCCTTGTTTTCAAGTACTTTGGCCGCCAGCAATACCGCATACTTGGCCCAGTAAAAGCGGCTTTTGTTGGGTAGGTCCGAGCCGTTTCCGGTATATTCCCCGCTGAAAAACAGCCAGTTGAGATAGTTGGTGGCATACAGAAACTCATCGGCCCCGTCAATAATGCCGTAGGCATCTTTGGTGGAACTGGCTGCCATTGGCAATGTGATGGTTTTGCCGTTAAAGGTAAAGGTTCCGGCTCCTTTGACACCTGTTTCTTTCCAGCCGTTATTATAGCTGTCTATGGTCAGATCATCCAGCACTTTTACGATGTAATAATAACCGCCCTGACTGTCAATGGCATAACCCAGTTCATTAAAAAAACCGTCCACACCGTCTGTAGGGGCGACAACCCCCACACCTTCCGGGGCACTGCCCAGACTGCCGGAAGCTGCGGAAGAAGCGGAATCCGAATCTGCGGATTCTGTATAAGAACCTTCGGAAGAATCACCGCCGCCGCCGGTGCCGCCCATTGAACTGACAGAGCCGGAACCGGATATGGAACTGATGACGGCTGTTGAAGCTCCTCCGCCATTGTTTATGGTTTCGTTTTGGTTAAATGTCCCCCCCCCGCTGACTTCAACAGTAATGGAAGTCGGCGGACTTCCGGTAACAGTTTTGACTGTACCGCTTGTACCTGAACTTTCGCCTGTTATCGTATTTCCTGCTATAAATTCTTTTTTGTTTTTCTCATTCACACTTGTTAAATTCAATGTGTATGTAACCGGCCCGGCAGAACCGTAAGTAAAACTGGCAGTAGCCGTCTGCCCGTCCGGGTTGGTTACAGTGATTGTTACTGCTCCGCTGCCTGCCGGTACCACGCAGACAATGGAGGTACTTGAACTGGAAGAAACGGTAGCATCTGTCGTACCGAATTTCACGGTTGCACCGTTTACAAAATTGCTTCCGCTTATTGTTACAGTTTCACCGGCCGCAGCCGTAGTCGGGCTGATGGATGTAATTGTCGGTGCAGGTGTGGGGACAACAAATTCATATCCGCCTGTCTTCTGACCCGCGCTGCCGTCCGAATTAGTTACAGTAACCGTAACAGCACCGGCACTGGCGGCAGGGGTATCGCAGGTGATTGTCGTAGCATTGACAAATGTTACATTTTCTGCGTCCAAAGTACCGAATTTTACTGTGGCTCCGTCGGCAAAATTGGTTCCGGTAATGGTAACCGGATCGCCGCCTGCTGTGGTTCCGCTGGCCGGTTCAACTTTTTCAACTGTTACAGGTATGGCTCCGTACACATAGGCATCCGGCTTGGTGGCTGTCTGATCCCCCACTGTGACCGAAACAGTCACAGTTGCTGCTCCTGCATCTGTCATAGAAGGCGTGCGGCAGGTAATCTCTGAATCTGAAACCACTGTCACATTCGTAGCGGCTGCATCTCCGAATGTAACCGTTGCATCGCTGGCAAAATTTTTACCTGTAATGGTCACATCGGTTCCCCCGGCTTCCGCACCGTTTCCGGGATCAACATCGCTGACAAGCACACCGCTCAGATAATCTTTTGTATTGTCATAATTCTGATGCCAGGTCACATGCTTCATTTCAAAACCGTTTTCCAGCAGGAGAACGATATTGGGTTTGACCTCATCCGATTCCGTATTGCCGAAAACACAGGTATCATCTGCCAGTGCAAAACCCTGCACAAAGGTCGAAAAACAGAAAAATACCAGAATCATAACAGATAAACATTTATTTTTTCTCATAATTGCCTCCTCTGATGTATATAATTAAAAAAATGCTATAAACCGATTCTGTAAAAGCCCTGCTGAATTTTTGTTTTGGAACCCAGATCCGTGGTTATTTTAAAAAAACCTTCGCTTGTTGATTCATACCTGTGGGCAGAATAGGAACCCACGGAAAAACCCGACCCCCTGGGCGGAGCTTTTTTGGTGCCCTCGGAATCCAGATACACAACCTGCCCCCGGAAAGCCTGATTGCAGGGGGGATTTCCGTCCAGGCAGAAATACTGATCCGAACCGATGGTGACGGTATTGGCCGAAGTGGTTTTGGTTGCATCTTTTGCTGCATCCGCATCATCCGGAAACTCCATTATTTCATCTGTATTGTTGAAATTATACAGCTCCGGATGACCCGCCACATAGGCCCGGCTTGCCTCTGTGGTAAAAAAAGCCAGTTTGCCCAGCCGGTCATTACCGGCAATTTTCAGCTCTGTCATGGTATTGGAAATGGCCATAATACCGAGCAGGGTAAGGGATACCAGGGCAATCATGGCAATAAACAAAGCCGAACCCTTCTGATTATTCACAGGATTTATTTTTATCTTCATATTCAGGACCTCCTCCCTTATCAGTCAATCATGGGAATGACATGACGCATTGTAAATGTTTTATCCGCGCCTTTGTCATCTTTCCAGGTAACTGTCATCAGCACCAGTTTGACATCCACCCCCAAACCGGTGACACTTGTTGTGGTATCCGTATTTTCCGAAACATCTATGGTGACGGTATATTTGCCGTCATCATAAATTTCCTGATCGGTTCCGGTGCTGATGCTGCCGTAATTCCTTGCCAGCAATTCTTCCAACTGATCCATCGCAACCGTACTTGCCTCGGTAAGTTCCCTGGCCTGGGCATCTCCGCTGATGGAAGACAACTGCATAATCCCGATGGCCAGCAGACCGACACTGAGGACAACGGTGGCAATCAGCACATCCAGCAGGGTAAAGCCTTTTTCATTTTTATGTATATGCCTGTTTTCTGAAAGTTTCATTGTGTGTCTCCTTGTGAAAATTTGTAAAACTGTCATATTATTGAATGCCGAGATTTCTGCATTTGATGGTCGTTATCAGAAGTCTTCTGCGGAAAGTATCATTAAAAGGGCCGACCGTACCGCAGTCTATTACGTCAGGAGGAGAAGTCGGTGTCTGCAGATCATAGCATTTTCCATCTGCTTCGCGGACACCAGCCATATCATAGGTATTGGTATCCGGCATTTCACGAATATCTCTTTTGGTTCTGCCCAGAATGGCAATCCGAATGGTTCTTACATTAGACCTCTGGGTTGCCGACAGACGGGAACCGCCGTTATCAATCAGATTGCCTGCTCCGTCAAAATAGGTAAAACGTATTCCCTGAATAAATTCGGCAAAGGGCAGCAGTCCACTGCAAGTAAGGTCAGTAGGACAGGTCTTTCGCCTCAAAACCAGTTTCTCAAAATTGGCGGAAGGACTGTCTATCATGCCGTCCTCATCTGCATCATCGGCAGGATCAAAGGCATAGATCACATTTTCATTGGGCCCGTCTGTGCTACCATCCGGGTCAACTTTAGAATCATCAGAAGTATCACCAGGGGTTCCGTTGTCATCATAAACATAAACGGTTCCGTCTGTAAGACATATATCCATACTAAACTGTATATAACCCGGCCCGGCTTCGATAAGCCTGGCTCCGGCTGTTCTTCCCAGACTCTGATCATGACCGGCCAGACGGATTTCACTTGCCATAATGTGCATGGCCGCCCGGATATTCTGCTGCATTTCGGTGATCTGCTTCTGGGTAATCTGGGATTTTTCCTGTGAGGCAAAGGTCATATAAATTGCCATCATTATAAATACAGATATCAGCACCGCAACCATCAGCTCTATCAGGGTAAAACCTTTATTGTATAATTTTTTCATCTGATCCCCCCTCTATTCCCAGTCACTGCCGGTCCATTTTTTTATGGTGACATTACCGGCGTTTGAATTCAAACCCACCGCGTAAGAATTGTTTTGATTGTTGGAAAGATATACATAACCCAATGAACCGCCGGAACGCATCCCCCTGCTGTCAAATGTGACCCTGCTTCCGGAAAAAGTGACATTGCCTGTGCCGAATGAAGAACCGACGGGACTGCTGGCCGCCCCATGCCCGTATCCGACACCGCTGCCGTAAGTGTTCAGGTTTATTGTTTCCACAGTAATATCGTCTGCATCATCCAAAGTGCCGTTCACCGAATCAATAAGACTGTATGTACCACCCGAGGTGTTAAAAGTTACCCGCCAGTCCCTGTTTTTGCTGATGGCCCCCATTTTGGCTCTCTGCATGGTATTATACAAATCATTTGCCGCATCTTTTAACTGGGTGTTGGCCTTCCATACAGAAAAATTGGGAATCGCAACCACCATCAGCACTGCCAGAATACCAAAAGCCACTATCAGTTCCACCAAAGTAAATCCTGATTTATTTTTCATAATTATCTCCTCCTTCTGTAAAATATATCCTTCAAGTATTATGCCATAATGCTGAAAATATTTTTTTATACGGTGAAAACTGTATAGAATAAAAAACAATCATCCGTTTTTATAACAAATTAAATAAAAAAATATTTCTTCATAAATAAAGACAGCCAAATGCAGATATAATCCCGGATATAATCAAAGATGAATTTCATATATAAAATTCTTTAATAGCAGGGTGCATCCCAATGTCATTGACTTAAGACTCCCCTTCCTTGAGGGAGGGGCAGGGGGAGGGTGAAAAAGGTCTTTCAACTCGTTCCCAGGCTCTGCCTGGGAACGCATGGGATGAGGCTCTGCCTCACACACTCCCAGCGGCGGAGCCTGAAAATTTGGGACTCTGAAATAATGCAGAAAAATACTGCCAAACGACCCGACTGAGCCCGCCGAAGTCTTTCAGTTTGGCACTCCGTAATTTTCTAAAGTAAATGACATTGGGAAAAAAGTTGCAGTAATGCAAAAAAAGAAGTACAATTATTTATATGAATCATATTAGGTACAGTTATTGCATAATTTCGGACAACAGGAATAAACACTTTAAAGAAATGAGGTGCGGTATGCAAGTAAAAATTGTAAAAAGAATTGTGCAGATATGTATGTTGGGACTGGTCTTCTTTCCCTTTGCGGCATGGGGGCTGGAAAACGGAGACTTTGAAAGCGGGGAGACAGGATGGTATAAAAACATGAAATGTCCGGGAAATCAATCCGTTTATCCGGGAGTCAGTGTCCAGAGTAACAGCACCCTTTTTCCAGCGGTAGACAACACCAGCACCAAAACAGCAGTTTATTATGGAAGAGTCGGTTATGACTGCAAAGAGACAGATGCATATTTAAAACAAACGATTACAATCCCTTCGGATGCAACATCTTTAAAATTTTATTATAAGGTATCACAACCCCCTTTATCATTGGGTTTGACCTCAACATCTTTCAAAGTCAAACTAATGGAAGCAGAAACTTCAAATCCTGTGGCAGAACTGTTTACTTTAACAAACAGCACTGTAGTTGACTGGAAACAGCCGGACCAGGAAATAAATGTCAGTTCATATGCTGGTCAGACTTATGATTTTTATTTTCAATTCAGCGTAACCGGTACAACGAACTATCAGGAAGCATTTTTCTTATTGGATAATATATCCTTTGTAACAGGTCCCTCCGACCCCGTCCCCGGCAACATCAACGGAGACACAGAAAACAAGGTTGATCTGGCGGATGCCATTCTCTCTTTGCAGATTCTTGCCGGTGTTGATACCGGAACTGCCACAATCGTAAAGGAAAATGACGCAGATGCCAACGGTGTCATCGGCCTGGAAAACCCCATCTACATACTCCAGAAAGTGGCCGGGCTCCGGACAGAAGGATAAGAAATATCCCTGAAATAAAAACATTCCCCCCTTAAAATTATTAATACCTGTAAAATTTATTATGGGTGTAATTATTTTTTGATAAACGGTCATGAACCGTGACTCACAGCGAAGCATGAAAATCTCTCCCCGGACTCGTACGGGGCTCCGCCTCATACTGTGTACGGGGCAGAGCCCCGGAAAAATGCGTTACGGGGCAGAGCCCCGTAACGAGTTGTGCAGGACTTTCATATAACCCCCCATGAACCGTGACTCACAGCGAAGCATGAAAGCTGCACGGAGTGCGAAAAATAAGTCGGAAGGGACGGACTCCGAACCGGTTTCTGAATATATTCAGAAACTGAAAAAATCTGTATGAAGTTGAGTATAAAATCATGTAAAAAATCTGTAGACAGAAAATTACACATATGCTATAGATTGCCCGTTTTTTGAATGAACATAAGCGCCCGTAGCTCAGCTGGATAGAGCAACGGACTTCTAATCCGTAGGTCGCACGTTCGAATCGTGCCGGGCGTACCATAAAATCAGGGGGTTGCGGTTTTTGCCGCAGCCCTTTGCTGATTGCACCGGATGTCATTTTCAGGAAATGTCAGAAATCAAAATTTTTCTCGCCGGATGGATTCCCCGCCCTGCTTAATCCGGCAGCAATATCCAGATAGTCCCAATGGGAACCCGGAACCGGAACAGAAAGCCCTTCCTCTCTCAGTCCCTCCAGATGAAACTCCAGAGCCTCCTTTATCATCCGCTCCGTTTCTTCCCTGGTGCCGCCGGTGGCGATACATCCGGACACATCCGGAGAATAAGCGGAATACCCTGTATTTGTCCTTTCATAAATAACCAGATACCTCATATTTTACCTCCTGCCTGCTTAATGATATTGCTCAGCGTACCGGGCGCAACATCATCACCCGGTTTTCCGGAAACCGTCACCCGTCCCGGATAATCATCATGCTTATACTGCCGGTGACTGCCGCGGGTACGAACGGGATACCACCCGGCCCTTTCCGGCTTCTTTATCTCACATCTCTTACTTTCATATGTAAATTATATCCGTATCTCCGGAAATATCAAATATACATTAGGGAAGCGGATGATAAGGGGGAGTACAAAAAAAATTAAGGGTATAGTGTTTCAGATAATGGTTTTGGGGCAGCTCCGTTTTTAATATGCTGAATTTATAATATTTACAATTTTGGACAACCCCAAAACCATTTTCTGAAAAGTCTGTACGTTTCCCACAAAAATCTTTCCTCTGTTTCCCACTTGAATATCCGGGGTTTATGGGGTAAATAAATCCCTTTGAAAGTGCTAGTCAGTGTCATTGACGTAAGCAGAGTATTCCCCTCCCCCGGTGGGAGGGGGAAGCAGCGGACTGTAATGAAAGACCCTTTTCACCCTCCCCCTGCCCCTCCCTCAGGGGAGGGGAGTCTTACGTCAATGACATTGAAGTGTTACTGGCAAAAACAATCAGGAAGAATGGACGGAAGGTTGGTATGGCAATAAAGAAATCGGAATTGTACAGTTCCCTCTGGGCAGGCTGTGACGAGCTCAGGGGCGGTATGGATGCCAGTCAGTACAAGGATTATGTGCTGGTGCTGCTGTTTGTGAAATATATATCTGACAAAAATGCGGGAGACCCCGATGCGCTGATAGAGATACCCGAAGGCGGAAGTTTCAGGGATATGGTCGCCCTGAAGGGTAAAAAAGAGATAGGGGACGGTATCAACAAAATCATCGGGAAACTGGCAAAAATCAATGAGGATCTGAAAGGTGTCATTGATGCGGTGGATTTCAATGATGAGGATAAGCTGGGAAAAGGCAAAGAGATGACGGACCGGCTGACCCACCTGATTGCCATCTTTGAAAATCCTGCCCTGAATTTCAGTAAGAACCGTGCCGACAATGATGATATTCTTGGGGATGCCTACGAATACCTGATGAAAAACTTTGCCAAAGACAGCGGGAAAAGCAAAGGGCAGTTTTACACCCCTTCCGAAGTCAGCCGTATTATCGCCAAAGTCATCGGTATCAGAGACATTGAAACCGGCAAAACCATTTACGACCCCACCTGCGGTTCGGGTTCCCTGCTGCTGAAATCTGTTGCCGAAACCGATGATAAGGTGACAGTGACAATCTACGGGCAGGAAAAGGATGTGGCCACGGCTGCCCTGGCCCGGATGAATATGATTATCCACGGCAATGAAACCGCAGAAATCCAGAGGGGGCAGAGCACCCTGTCGGACCCGCTTTTCAAAGATAAGCACGGGTATCTGAAAACCTTTGATTTTGTGGTCGCCAATCCCCCTTTTTCCTCCAAAAACTGGATGAACGGTTTTGACCCGGCCAATGATATATTTGAACGCTTCAAGGGCTACGGGGTTCCCCCTGCCAAAAACGGGGATTACGCCTTTCTGCTCCATATTGTCAAATCCCTGAAAAGCAAAGGCAAAGGGGCCTGTATTCTGCCCCACGGGGTGCTGTTCCGCGGCAATGTCGAAGCGGCCATCCGGAAAAACCTGATACAGAAAGGCTATATCAAAGGCATTATCGGACTGCCTGCCAACCTCTTTTTCGGTACGGGTATCCCGGCCTGTATTGTGGTGGCGGATAAGGAGAATGCCGCTAGCCGCGAAGGTATTTTCATGGTGGATGCGGGAAAAGGCTTTATCAAAGACGGCAATAAAAACCGGCTGCGGGAGCAGGACATCCATAAGATTACGGATGTATTCAATAAGCAGACGGAAATACCCGGTTTCAGCCGGATGGTCCCGCTCAGTGAAATCAGCGACCCGAAAAACGCTTACAACCTGAATATCCCCCGCTACATAGACAGTCAGGAAACAGAGGATATACAGGACATCGAAGCCCATCTGACCGGCGGTATCCCCAATGCCGATATCGATGCCCTTGAAAAATACTGGGAGGTGTACCCGGCCCTGAAGACCGGGCTTTTTGAGAATTGTGAATCAGAAATGATGAATCAGGAATTAAATAATAAAAAACGTCCGAATTATTCCCGCTTAAGCGTTCATCATTCCCAATTGAAAGAGAAAATCTTCTCCCATCCGGAATTCACCGCATTCAGCACAGAGATGGATACCCTCTTTGATACCTGGAAGAGCAGAAATACGAAACTGCTCAAAGCACTGGAAAAAGGTCTGAAACCCAAAGAAATTATCTTCCGTATTTCCGAAGATCTGCTGTCGGCCTATACCGGAAAAAAGCTCATTGAAAAATACGATGTCTATCAGCACCTGATGGATTTCTGGAATGAGACCATGCAGGATGACTGCTACCTGATTTCCGCAGAGGGATGGAAGGCGGAACCCTACCGCATTACCGTGGAAAACAAAGCAGGGAAAAAGGTGGATAAGGGATGGGCCTGCGACCTTGTGCCCGGGGAACTGATGCTTGAGCGTTTCTTTCAGGCGGAAAAGCAGCATATCGGAAATCTGGAAGCAGAGAAAGAAAGCATAAGCGCACAGATGGAGGAAATGAAAGAGGAACACAGCGGTGAGGACGGTCTGCTGGAAGAGGTGAAAAACGATAAGGGCAATATCACCAAAGCCCTTGTGCTGAAAAGGCAAAAGGAGATAAAAGATGATACGGACGCTGCGGAGGAGCGGAAAGTCCTGAAAGCCTACGCAAAGCTCATTAACAAAGAAGCCGAAACCATAAAACAGATAAGGATAGCCGTAAACGAACTGGATACAAAGGTTCTGGAACGCTATGCCCCCCTGACCGAAGATGAGATAAAAACCCTGGTGGCGGATGACAAATGGATGGCAAGCATTGAAAAAGCCGTGAAAAGCGAAATGGAGCGCATCAGTCAGCGCCTGACCCAGCGCATAAAGGAACTGGCGGAACGCTATGAAACGCCCCTGCCGCAGCATAACAAGACAGTTGGGGATTTGGAAGAAAAGGTGAAAGGCCATCTTGAGAAAATGGGGTTTTTATGGAACTGACCAAAGAGAATGTGAACTATCAGGGGCTTGTTCATCAGATTTCAGAGACTTTTTTGCAGGGGCAGAAGAAAGCTGTCGTATCGGTAAACAGTCATCTGCTTGAAACCTACTGGTCGGTCGGGCAGTATATTGTTGAGTTTGAGCAGAAAGGCAGTGAAAAAGCCAAATACGGGATAAGTCTGATTAAAGAACTGTCCAAAGACCTGTCGGAATTACACGGTAAAGGTTTCAGTATCAGCAACTTAAAGCGGATGCGCCAGTTTTATCTTGCCTATCCGATTGGTGCGAAGCCTTCGCACCAATTGAGCTGGTCCCATTATGTGGAGCTGATGAAGATAGAAGATAAGCTGGAACGGAGTTTTTACGAAAAGCAGGCCATACTGGAAAACTGGTCAATACCTGAACTGAAACGTCAGAAAAAGGCTTCCTTATTTCTGAGACTTGCGGCTTCCAAAGACAAAGAGAAAATCTTGCAACTGGCAAAACAGGGGCAGACCCTTGAACAGCCCAAAGACATTATCCGGGAACCTTATGTGCTGGAATTTCTCCAAATCCCCGAACCCTATCATTTAAGCGAAACAGAAATCGAACAAAGAATTATCGGCAGCCTTCAGCATTTTCTGCTTGAACTGGGCAAGGGTTTTGCCTTTATCGGCAGGCAGTACCGCATCACACTCGGCAACCGGCATCATTATGTGGATTTGGTGTTTTATCATCATATTTTAAAATGCTTTGTACTGATTGACCTGAAAAGGGAAGAGGCGGATTATGAAGATGTGGGTCAGATGAATATGTATCTGGGCTATTTTGAGAATGAGGAAAATACAGAAGGCGACAATCCGCCCATCGGCATTGTGCTGGCAAGGGAAAAAGACGAACTGCTGATAAAATACGCAATGCACAATGTCAGTTCACAGCTTTTTGTATCCAAATACCAGTTTTACCTGCCCAACCGTGAGGAACTGAAAGCATTGATTGAAAGACAGTTAAGCCGGGATGATGAATAATTTTTTGCCCACCTGTCAGAATCAGGATTCTGATTCTGACAATTTACAGGATAATGAGGAAACAATGACGCTGGATCAGATTACATATAAAATAAACGGCTGTGCCATGAAAGTTCACAATACCCTGGGAAACGGTTTTCAGGAAGTGATTTATCAGCGTTGCCTGGCGATTGAGTTTAAAAGAGCAGGGCTGCATTTTGCCAGAGAAGTTGACCAGAAAATTTATTATGATGGTATCGAAGTGGGCACACGAAGAGCTGATTTTATAGTGGAACGGCAGGTGGTTGTTGAGATAAAGGCACTTATCAATCTTGAAAATGTGCATCTGGCACAGGCAAAAAATTATGTGGTGGCCTATGATTTTCCTGTCGGCCTGCTTATCAATTTTGGGGCAACAAGCCTGCAGTTTAACAAAGTCTATAATCCTAAAAGATCAGGATAAACTGTCTGAATCAGGATTCTCAGGATTATTAACTGTCTGAATCAGGATTCTCAGGATTTTAGGATTTTCAGGATTATCTTAACTGTCTGAATCAGGATTCTCAGGATTTTAGGATTTTCAGGATTAAAGAATCAGGTAAATCCTTTAATCCTGAAAATCCTGATTCAGACAATGAGCAGGATGATAAAGAATCAGGTAAATCCTTTAATCCTGAAAATCCTGATTCAGACAATGAGCAGGATGATAAAGAATCAGGTAAATCCTTTAATCCTGAAAATCCTGATTCAGACAATGAGCAGGATGATAAAGAATCAGGTAAATCCTTTAATCCTGAAAATCCTGATTCAGACAATGAGCAGGATGATAAAGAATCAGGTAAATCCTTTAATCCTGAGAATCCTGATTCTGACAATGAGCAGGATGATAAAGAATCAGGTAAATCCTTTAATCCTGAAAATCCTGATTCTGACAACGGAAAGAACGGAAAGCTATGAAATTGAAAAAAGGATACAAGCAGACTGAGGTTGGGGTTATTCCGGAAGATTGGGAAGTGAAGATTATAAAAGAGATTGCTCCTCTGCAAAGGGGATTTGACTTGCCAAACAGAGAGCTAAGAGAAGGATTATATCCTGTTGTATGTTCAAATGGAATTGTTAATTATCACAACAAATTTCAGGCTAAGGGACCTGGCATAATTACCGGTCGGTCAGGTACAATTGGAAAAGTTACTTATGTCGAAGATAATTACTGGCCGCATAATACTTCTTTATGGGTGACAGATTTCAAAGGTAATAATCCAAGATATGTTTATTACTTGTATTTATTGGTTAAATTTGAAAAATTTGCCACTGGTTCAGGAGTTCCAACTCTGAACAGAAATGATGCACACGATTATTGTGTACCTCTTCCCCCCTTACCCGAACAAACCGCCATAGCCAACGCCCTGAGCGATGCCGATGCCCTGATTTCAGAATTGGAAAAACTCATTGCCAAAAAGCGAAACATCAAACAGGGGGCGATGCAGAGACTTCTTTCACCTAAAGAGGGGTGGGAAGTGAAGAAATTGGGGAAAATTTTAAAAGTTCATCACGGCAAAAGTCAAAATGAAGTAAAAGACGAACATGGCAAATATCCAATTTTGGCATCTGGTGGAATTATTGGAAAAGCACGATGTTTTTTATATAATAAGCCTTCGGTATTAATCGGAAGAAAGGGAACTATAGATGTACCACAATATATAGATGGGCCATTTTGGTCAATTGATACTCTATTCTATACTGATATTTTCGATAATTATGATGCAAAGTTTATATTTTATATATTTACACAGATAAATTGGTATTCATACAATGAAGCATCAGGGGTTCCAAGTTTAAATGCAAAAACTATCGAAAAAATTGAAATGTATTTTCCAACAACTAAAAAGGAACAAACCCGCATCGCCACCATCCTATCCGACATGGACAGCGAAATAACAGCCCTGGAAAACAAACTCCAAAAATACAGGCAGATAAAACAGGGAATGATGCAGAACCTTTTAACAGGAAAGGTCAGATTGCTATGAAAAACATCGGTCAGAAAGAACGGATAACCCAAAACCGGGTAATCAAACTCTTCCAAAACAAATTACAATACCGCTATCTTGGCAATTGGGAAGAAAACGAAGACAACCCCAATATAGAAACCGGCATTCTGACCCGATACCTTGAAAATTGCGGTTACAGCGACACCCTTATCAAAAAAGCCCTGTTTGAATTCGGCAAAACCGCCGGGGATCAGAGCGGCGGCCTTTACGACATCAACAAAGCCGTCTATTCCCTACTGCGCTACGGTGTAAAGGTAAAGGAAGGAGCCGGGGAAAACACGCAGACCGTTCACCTGATAAACTGGAAAGAAGCCCTGAAAAACGATTTTGCCATAGCCGAGGAAGTGACCGTAAAAGGGCAGCACAAAAAACGTCCGGATATTGTGATTTATATCAACGGCATTGCTGTGGGAGTGCTGGAACTCAAGCGCAGCACGGTTTCGGTGACAAACGGCATCCGCCAGAATCTGGATAACCAGAAACATATCTTTATCAGACACTTCTTTACCACGGTTCAGCTTATCATGGCCGGAAGCGATAGCGAAGGCATCCGCTACGGCTGTATTGAAACCAAAGAAAAATATTTTCTGAAATGGAAAGAGGTCAGTCAGGAACTTAACCCCAATGACAAAGACCTGCTGAACATCACCGAACCTGTCCGGACACTGGCCGCAGAAGCGGATAATCTGCTGGATAAAAACATCATTGAACTGCTGAACAAAGAAAGACTGATTGAAATCCTTCACGATTTCATTGTCTATGACAGGGGCACAAAAAAGATATGCCGTCCCAACCAGTATTTCGGTGTCAAAGCCGCACAGGAGAATATCCGCAGAAAAGAAGGCGGTATTATCTGGCATACACAGGGAAGCGGAAAAAGCCTGACAATGGTTTGGCTCACCAAATGGCTGAGGGAATACAACCCGGATGTCCGGGTGCTGATTATCACCGACCGGGACGAACTGGACAAGCAGATAGAAAAGGTATTCAAAGGGGTTGAGGAAGATATATACCGCACAAAAAGCGGGGCCGACCTGATACACAGCCTGAACGCAGCAACGCCCTGGCTGCTTTGCTCCCTTATCCACAAATTCGGTAAAAAAGACGAAGCCGATTATGTGGGATTTGTGGAGGAACTGAAAAACAGCCTGCCCAAAAATTTCCGGCCCAAAGGGGATATGGTGGTTTTTGTGGATGAATGCCACCGCAGCCAGAGCGGTAAACTCCATAAGGCCATGAAAAGCATCCTGCCGGATTCCCTGCTCATCGGTTTTACCGGAACCCCCCTGCTGAAAAAGGACAAACAGACCAGTCTGGAAATATTCGGTAAATATATCCACACCTATAAATTTGATGAGGCCGTGAAAGACAGTGTGGTGCTGGATCTGCGCTATGATGCCAGGGATATTGAGCAGAAAATAACTTCTTCTGATAAAATTGATGACTGGTTTGATGTCAAAACCAAAGGGCTGACGGATTTTGCCAAAACCGAACTCAGGCAGAAATGGGGAACCATGAAAAAACTTTTCAGTTCCCAGGGCCGCCTGCAGAAAATCACAGCCGATATTCTGATGGATATGGCAAAAAAGGAACGCCTGCAGAACGGTCGGGGCAATGCCCTGCTGGTATCCGGCAGCATATACAATGCCTGCCGTTATTACGAACTCTTTCAGCAGTCCGCTTTCACCCAATGCGCCATTGTCACCTCCTTTATCCCTTCCCACAAAGATATAAAGGGAGAGGAAACCGGCGAAGGATATACGGAAAAGCTGAAGCAGTATGACATCTACCAGAAAATGCTCAGCGGCAAATCCCCCGAAGACTTTGAGGATGAGGTCAAAAAGAAATTTGTGGAAGAACCCGCACAGATGAAACTGCTTATCGTGGTGGACAAACTGCTCACGGGTTTTGATGCGCCCAGTGCCACTTTTATGTATATTGACAAAAATATGCGGGACCACGGGCTGTTTCAGGCCATCTGCCGTGTCAACCGACTGGACGGCGATGATAAGGAATACGGATATATCATAGACTACAAAGACCTTTTCAGAAAGCTGGAAAAGTCGGTGGATGATTACACATCCGAAGCCTTTGAAGACTATGAAAAAGCGGATGTGGACGGACTGCTCACCGACCGACTGACAAAGGGAAAAGAAAGACTGGAGGACGCGCTGGAAAGCATACGGGCATTATGTGAACCCGTGGAACCGCCGAAATCCGATAATGAATACAGATATTACTTCTGCGGAAACACCGAAATCCCCCAGGACATCAAAGACACAGAGCCACGGAGACAGGCATTGTACAGCGCAGTGATTTCACTGCTGCGGGCATACGCCAATATCGCAGGTGAAATGGAGGAAGCCGGGTACAGCGCGGATGAAATCAGCGGCATAAAGGCGGAAATCACAGGCTATAAAAATCTGCGGGAAACGGTTCAACTGGCAAGCGGTGATTATATTGACCTGAAGCAGTACGAACCGGCCATGCGCCATCTTATTGACACCTATATCGCTGCGGAAGAAAGCAAAGTCATATCCTCCTTTGATGATTTCAGCCTGCTGGAACTCATTGTGGAACGGGGTACAGACGAAGCCGTCAAAGCACTGCCGGAAAGCATCCGGAAGAATAAGGAAGCCGTGGCCGAAACCATTGAAAACAACATCCGGAAACTCATTATCGAAGAAAGCCCCGCGAACCCGGCTTTCTATGAAAAAATGAGCGTACTGCTTGACGAACTCATACAACTGAGAAACCAGGAAGCCGAAGCATATGAGGCATATCTTCAGAAAATAAGCGAACTGACCCGGAAAGTCGTAAAGCCCGACAAATCCCCGGACTATCCCCCGTCACTGGATACACAGGCAAAGCGGGCCTTATACGACAATCTGGATAAAAACGAAGCCCTTGCCCTGGAACTGGATGAAAAAATCAAAAGCACCAAAGATGATGACTGGAGAGGGACGAAACTGAAACAGAGGAAAGTGAAAATAGCCGTAAAGCAGGTACTCACCAGATACAATATGCCGGATGAGGAAGATATTGATAATATATTCCATCTGGTAGCCGAACAGAAAGCGGATTACTGATATGCAGCAGATGGAAATCGGCAGTATCCTCATTGACGTGGTCCGCAAGGACATAAAGAATATGCATCTGGGGGTGTATCCGCCTGCGGGCCGGGTGCGGATTGCCGTCCCCCTGTGTATCAGTGACGAGGCTGTCCGTCTTTTTGCTATCTCCAAACTGCCCTGGATACGGCAGCAGCAGAGAAAATTTGAAGGCCAGGAAAGGCAGTCGCAAAGGGATTATACCGCCCGTGAAAGCCATTACTTTTTCGGACAGCGTTATCTGCTCCATGTCATTGAACACAACCATCCCCCGAAGATTGAACGGAGAAGCAAAACATTCATTGATTTGTATGTCAGACCGGATACTTCCGCAGAAAAAAGACAGGTCATTATGAATGAATGGTACAGGGCGGAACTGAAAAAGCGGATACCCCCCATACTTGAAAAATATGAAATGAAGACAGGAATAAAAGCCCATGCCTGGGCAGTAAAGCGGATGAAAACAAAATGGGGTTCCTGCAACGCAGAAGCAAAACGCATCTGGATAAACCTTGAACTGGCGAAAAAACCGTTCATCTGCCTGGAATACATCATCCTGCACGAACTCATACACCTGAAGGAAAGACATCATAATGACAACTTTCAGGCATATATGACAAAATACATGCCCCAATGGAAATCCCGCAAAGAGGAACTCAACAGATTTCCCGTCAGTCACGGGGACTGGAAATACTGAAACAGCAATATCCTTTCCCCAATAATATTCGCGAAAACCGGCAGTTTTAGGCGATTTCCAAATATGAATGTACCATCCCGAAAGAGTCACATACGGAAGGTCTGTGACGGGATGTCAGCCGTCAGACACTGCCAAACTTTCAGTTTGGCACTCCTTTGCTACATTTTTTTCAGGAAATCACCCCTTAAGCCCCACCGCAGAGGGCAGGGTTTTCATATTAACCCTGACGGAACAAAAACAGGAAAAGGCAGCCGTTTACACAGGCCGCCTTTAAAAATCAGTCCGTTAAAAAATCCGCCGGGCTAATATTCCTTTTGCGCGCAGGTCAGAAATTCGTTTCCGCTCTGCGGAAATACGGTTTCAGGGTTCAATATCAATAGTGGGGTACAGACCTTTCAGAGGACCTCTGGGATAGGGCTGGATGATATTGAAAGAAATATTCTGGCCTTTCTGGGCATGTCCCCTGCCGGATTCTCCGTCAAAAAAGGCCCCGTTGGCTTCCAGAATATGATCTATGCGGTGCCGGAAGGCGTTTACAAAGGCCTCACCGTTTCCTGTAAAACGCATATTCCCCATTTCAATTCCGTCTTTGATTTTGGACAGTCTTTCCAGGGAAATGCTGTTTTCCTCCAGATCCGCCTGTGTCCGGATATATCCCCATACCAGATGCCTGCCGGGAATGTTTACCGGTTCACTCAGATCCATGATGGTATGGGGCATAACAATGCATTCATCTCCGGTTGTCAGCTGGCATTCGGGTTTCCCCTGCAGAAAAGAATTGAAACCGACAAAACATTTTTTCCCCATATTGGCATAAATAATTGTCGCGCCGTGGGCCGTTACATTATAACCGGCCAGATTGGAAAAACTGATATAACAGTTTTCCTGGGCATTGGCTCCCGGTCCGAGGGAAGCCGATTCCAGATAGGCCCGCTGGGAAACCAGCACATTTTCGCTGATATTGTTTTTCCCTTTCCATACACTGTAGCGGTTAATAGACGCGCCTCTGGGAATTTCTTTCACCGGAGAATCCAGGTTGACCACATCGTAGAGCCGCTGAAAATCAATTTTCCGGTCTTCGGCAAAATCCATAAACATCCCCATTGCCCCTTTGCCCGGCTCAAAAGCGATATAGCGGTTGCGCAGGACATCGTTGTCAAAAAGATAATTGAATTCAAAATCATCATTGTGTTTTATCCAGACACGTCCGGATTCCACTTCTTTGTGGGACAGATAACCGACATTCACATAGGTATAGGTTCCGATCCGGCAGTCGTGGAGACTGGTCAGGTCCACAGTGGAAAAAGGTTCCAGAAAACAGCCTTCCACCGGGGAACCGTGAATATTGGCATAGGGAGCCGATGCCGAATTTTTAATGAGAAAAAGTTCCAGTTTTTCGGGATTATGGGAAAAATTATGTACCAGGGTTTTGATAAGGAGACTGTTTTTGATCCAGATAACTTCGTCGTCTTCCACTGTCAGTGTGGTGCCGTCCACATCAAACGTTTCCCCTTTTTCCTTGAGTTCATCGCCCCGGATATCGCATTTATAGAGGATGGAATTATCCACCTTGCAGCGTCCCAGAAAATAACTGCCGGCAAGATTGGAGCGGCTGAAATGAAAATGAATGGGATGATTGGACCAGATTCCGTAAAAGGCATAAAATTTTAAAAGATTATCCACCGGAGCCATGTCACGCAGATAAGGACCCACGTCAATACCGGAATGGCGCAGGTTGATATTTACGCGGCCGATCGTATGCTCCATCAGTTTTTCCAGTTCCTTCATAATCATCTCCTTTGATAAAAAATTTCCGGTCTGGCGGTTTCCGAAGAACCAAAGCCGGGATCCGTAAAAATTTCAGAAAGCAGCAGGTCGGAATACATACAGTTTTTACAAAATCCCCTGAAAACCGGGAATTTTCTGAAACCGTGGGGGATACCGGCGGGAACCTGACCGTTCTGAGTGACTATTGCTTTGTCAAATCTAAAAATTAGGATATGCCTGATTTCATTCGGGGACAGAGACAAGGCATGCCTTGTCTCTGGCATCCCTGCAATGAAATGACAATCCTAAAATTAAGCAATGACAAAGCACTATATTTTTATTTTCTTTTTCGGAGATGTATAAATAAGGGAAGAGACTGCATATGTCAAGGCGAGAGTGGCAGAGAGGAATATTTTTATTTTCTGCCGGTCTGCCTGAAGAAGCAAACCCCTCTCCGCTTTTTTTGTTTATAATCTCATAAAAAGTCCGGAATTCTGATCCTGCGCCATTCCGGCAAAAGACGGAATTTATAATTTCAACTGTTTACAGACTCCTGCTTTGGACGGGGTGACGGATGTTCCGGTTTTTTGCAGAATCGTCTTCACTGATTCGGAAAGTAAACTTTGATGGTTTCGTAAAAAGTCAAAACCTAAAATTTTCAGCGCAATATGTTGTGTATAATTGCTCCGGTAATCGCTATATAATGCAGCAAAATTTTTATCGAAGGACTTTTTACGGGTTCATCAACTTTGATGAACCGGTAAAAAGTCATTTTTCCAGAATTCAATCTTAGTAAAATCAGAATGTTAAACTGATGAAATACCCGGATTTCGGACTTTTTACATATTCATCAACTTTTTCTTGTGTAAAATGTCTTTTTCGGATACGCAGGAAAAGAAGGGAATTTTATGAAAACAGTAACCCGGTAATTTTTTCTGATTTCCGGGCTGTAAAAATATAAATATCTGAAATTATTAAAATATAGATGTTTTACTGAACGATTGCACTGTCAATACTGATGGTTTCGTAAAAAGTCAGAACCGAACATTTTGATCACAGTATAATGCCAATGCCATTAAGTTAAGACTCCCCTCCCCTGAGGGGAGGGGCAGGGGGAGGGTGAAAACGTCTGATAATTACAGGCTGCTGTCTTCCCCCTCCCCTAACCCCTCCCACCGGGGGAGGGGAATTTTTGGCTTAACGTAATGCCATTGAGTATAATGCTGTAAAATGCTGATACAGCCGCATTATCATGTGGCAGATTTTTTTATGACCGACTTTTTACGGGTTCATCAATATTAAAATGGCGGATATCCGTAACATCTGCGGAACCCTAGGGGCGTATGCAATACGCCCTTACAGGAGTGACATAACCTGTCAGTTAAATCTTGACAAAGTACTATAGTGCTCTGTCAACTTTGATTTTACGAGTTGAAGTGTACAGAAAAACCGGATTTTTTGAAAAAATCCGGTTTTTGCAACTCACAAAATCAAGATTGACAGAGTAATAGTGTTTAAGATAATTGTTTTGGGGCAGGCCGGGGGGAACGCAGTGAAGCCCGGCATACTGAGTCTGCCGGGCTTCGTTCCTCACCCCAGCCCAATGTCATTGACTTAAGAAAATTACGGACTGCCAAACTGAAAGTTTGGCAGAATAATATGCTGTAATTTCAGTCCCAAACTGTCAGTTTGGGGATCCCGGGCCCCTTACGTCAATGACATTGCACCCCAAACTGCAGAAAACCCCAAGAATATTTTCTTAAACACTATATTGTGAAAGGAAAGCCAAAAATGGAAGGCAGACAAAGAGAGAATATCCGTAAAGGGATGGCGGTGGCCATTGTACTCAAACAGGATCAGCAAAGCGGTAAACTGACCGAAGGAATTGTCAAAGATATTCTGACAAAATCAGCCCGGCATCCCCACGGCATAAAGGTGCGTCTGGAAAGCGGTGCGGTGGGAAGAGTAAAGAAAATCAATGAATAATAGACGGTAGTGGGTCAAATCCCCTGATTCTTATATCCCCCTCCACCGGCGGGGGAGGGGAGTCTTAACTAAATGGCATTGACACACGATATGCAGAAAGGAGGGGATATGCCCGTTCACGGTGCAGGAGGATCAAAAGGGGGAATCGGCAGATTCTTTATCGGTCTTATCATGATGATAGCGGGCGGTTATCTGTTTTTGGAATCTGTCCGTGTAAGCAACCATTTTCATATGGGGTTTGCCATTTATTCTTTCGGACAAATGCGCATAACATCGGGAATGGTGCTGATTCCCCTGATTTTCGGAATCGGGATCATTTTTTATAATTCCAAAAACTTTTCGGGCTGGTTTTTGTGCATTGGCTCATTGACCATGCTGCTTTTCGGCATTATTTCCAGCATCAGTTTCAGAATGCGGAGTATGTCCGCTTTTGAGCTGATCAGCATACTTGTCCTGCTCATCGGAGGCATCGGTCTTTTTCTCAGCTCACTCCGGAGTTTTGATGACTGATTACTTATGGAACACGGAGCAGATATGTTCCGGAAAAAAAAACATGCCCCCTCCTTTGCCCGAAGACCGTTTTGCCATTGTCATCCCGGTGTATAATCATGAGGAGATGGCCCCGAAAGTGATCCGGGAATGCCGGGACAGCGGTTTTCCGGTTTTCGCTGTGGATGACGGCTCCACCGACAGGACATATGAGAGAATAAAAAACATCAGAAATATTCATCTGCTGCGGCATCCTGTGAACCGGGGAAAAGGGGCGGCCCTGCTGAGCGGATTTTCCGCTGCATTCAGTATGCCGGGCAGAAATATCCGTTACGCGATCAGCATTGATGCGGACGGGCAGCATAATCCCGCGGAAATCCCCCGGCTGATCCGGGCGGTTTCCGTCAGAGAACCTGTCATCATTCTCGGAATGAGGGAAGGAATGCTGGGAAAAGAAGTGCCATGGACCAGCCGTTTCGGCAGAGAATTTTCCAATTTCTGGGTATGGTGCGCCGGGGGCCGGAAATGCAGCGACAGCCAGAGCGGTTTCCGGGTCTATCCCCTGCCGGAATCCATGCAGATGGGGGTGAAAGCCCGCCGTTTCCAGTTTGAGGTGGAAATTCTTGCCAAAGCCCCCTGGAAAGGGATTCCGGTGCGGGAAGTGCCGGTGAGTGTCAATTACCGCCCCGGTTCCCGGCGCGTTTCCCATTTTCGTCCCCTCATTGATTTTATTCGGAATTCCAACACATTTACCCGTCTGATTTTCCAAAGAATCATTTTTCCCGCTTCCCTGAGAAAAAGAAAAAATATATAGATTCTTGACTTATGATGCAGATTTCCTATATGTGTTACGTTTATGCTTTGCAGATTTGCAGTCTTCCGGATAATTGCCGGGGCCTGTCAGGGGGGCAAAGATATCATTATCAGCAGCTCGGAAACTTTCCGAAGGAGTGCAGAAACGGTATTTCTGCATAAGGGAACCGCAGCTGCTGTTCTGCCAAAATACAGTTTTTGCACTCCGGGACATCTGTAAAAACGCATCCGGGGAAACGTTTTCGATCTGCTGATGAATTCCGCTTCCTGCCGCCCTGTGGCAGACGCAGGGCGCATCTTTCCCCGGAATGTTATCTGAAAACCTATACGGAGATCGGAAAAATACAAAAGACATGAAAGAAAAAATCAGACAGATTATGTTATATGCGGCTGAAAAAGCCCATAATACAGAACAGCTTCCTTCCGGAGATTTTCCGGATTTTGTGATTGAGGAACCCAAAAACCCGATCCACGGCGATCTTTCCTGCAATCTGGCAATGCTTATGGCCAAAATGCAGAAAATGGCCCCCCGGAAAATTGCACAGATTCTGCTGGATCATACAGACGACGCGGAAGGCATTATAGAAAAAAAGGAAATTGCCGGGCCCGGATTTATCAATTTTTTCATCCGGCCCGCTGCCTGGCTGCCGGTGCTGCGCCGTATTCACGCGCAGGGAGATGATTACGGCAGATCGGACATGGGAAAAGGGGAAAAGGTGCAGGTGGAATTTGTCAGCGCCAATCCCACGGGCCCCCTTCATGTGGGACACGGCAGGGGCGCGGCCGTGGGGGACACGGTTGCCAATATTCTCTCCTTCTGCGGTTATGATGTGCAGCGGGAATACTATATCAATGATTCCGGACGGCAGATCCGCACCCTGGGCACTTCGGTGTTTATCCGTTATCAGCAGTTATGCGGAAAGGATATTCCCCTGGGCGGGGACTGTTACCAGGGGGACTATATCCGGGATATTGCGGACATGATCCGCAATGAAAAAGGGGACCGTCTGCTTTCCGGCGATGCGGAGGAGGCGGTTGTGCTCTGCGCCCGTTTTGCGGCGGATTTTATTCTCAGCGGTATCCGCGAAGATCTGGAATCCTTTGGGGTGCGTTTTGACAGATGGTACAGTGAGCAGTCTCTTTTTGATGCGGGAAAAGTGGAACAGGTAATGGAGAATTTCCGTAAGACAGGAAACCTGTATGAAAAAGAGGGTGCCCTGTGGTTCCGCACTTCCGATTACGGAGATGAAAAAGACCGGGTCGTGGTGCGATCCAACGGGCAGACCACCTATTTTGCCTCGGATATTGCCTATCATCAGGACAAATATGAACGGGGGCTGGAAAGGGTGGTGGATGTGTGGGGGGCCGACCATCACGGCTATATTCCCCGGATGCGGGCCTCCGTTATGGCTTCCGGCAGAAAATCCGAACAGTTCCAGGTCATCCTGATCCAGCTGGTCAGTCTGCTCCGGGACGGAGAACCGGTCGCCATGTCCAGCCGGGCCGGGGAATTTGTCACCCTGAAAGAAGTGGTGGATGAGGTGGGCAAAGATGCGGCCCGTTTTATCTTTCTGACCCGGCATTATGAAAGCCGACTGGATTTTGATCTGGCGCTGGCCAAAAAGAAAAGCAATGACAATCCGGTGTATTATGTGCAGTATGTCCATGCCCGGATTTCCAGCATTATGGAAAAAGCCCGTGAAAGGGGGATTGCCCCGGAAGACTGGCAGGAGGAATATCTTTCCGCACTGACAGAAGCAGAGGAAATCCGGCTGATGAAAGCCCTGTCGCTTTACCCGGAAACCCTGGAAACGGCCGCGGCAATGATGGAACCGCACCGCCTGAGTTATTATCTGACAGATCTGGCTTCCCTGTTTCACAGCTATTATAATAAGCACAAAGTGCTTACGGATCTGCCGGAAACAACAGCTGCCCGTCTCTGCCTGATTATGGCCGTCCGGGAAGTAATCCGGAACGCGCTGTCCCTGCTGGGAGTTTCCGCACCGGAGAAAATGTAGTTCCCGCATATGAGGAAAAACGGATTCAGACCCCGTCCTCTGACGACGACTTTCAGTTATCAGCCGGTGCAGCAGAAATCACCGACTTCCGCTTTGGAAAAAAAGAGACCCGGCGTGAGCCGGCTTTTTCTGATTTTCACTGCCCTGTGGATGTTTGTGCTGGGAATTATTGTGGGCCGGGTGACAACACCGCCGGATTTTGATCTGCATGCCGTGGAAAAAGAACTGGCAGATCTGCGGGAAAAGGAAATGCGGAAAGATCAGCAGACAATCCGGGAGGGGTTGGCAACCCTGAACGATACCCATCTGGATTTTTATGATGATCTGCGCAAACCTGAGCGCAGATTCCCGCCCCTGCTGCCGGGGGATGAAAACAAGGGGGCACCCGGAATCAAAAAGGCACTGCCCAAAGAAAGAGACGCAGAGGATTCTGTGCTTACGGCAGAAAAAACAGAGAATAAATCTTCAGACCCCCCCTCTTCCGCAGCCGAAAAAACCGGGAGTCCTGCACCGCCGGCCGTCCTGTCCGGCAATGTGGAAATGAACACCGCGATTCAGCTGGCCTCTTTTGCCCGGCAGGCAGATGCGGACCGGGTGAGTGCCCGCTTAAAAGAGAAGGAATACAGCGGTATTTTTATCAGCAGGGAAGAAGTGAACGGAGTGGGAACCCGTTACCGCGTTCAAATGGGATTTTTCCGGAACAAATCCGATGCGGAAAAAGTGCTGGAGCACTTGAAAAGCAAAGAAAAATTCAGGGACGCCTATATTTTTCAGCGAAAATAAAAGGAAACAGATATGAAAATTTCTGAAGAAGAAGTCCGCCATGTGGCAAAACTGGCCCGACTGGATATGGATGAAACCGCCATTGAAAAATTTGCAGAACAGATCGGCAGTATTTTGGGATACGCAGATAAACTGCGGGAGGTGGACACAGAAGGTGTCCGTCCCACTTCCCATGCCATTTTCCTCAACAATGCCTTCCGGGAAGACAAAGTAAAAGAACAGCTTGACCGGGAATCCGCCCTTGCCAATGCCCCGGAGCAGGAAGACGGAGCGTTTACTGTTCCCCGGGTCCTGGGCTGAAGGAAGGTGGATTATGCGGAAAAATGATGTCCCGCAGGATGAGACAAAAATGAACCGGGGCGAAAAGGAAATTATGTATGCAGTGGACGAACAGGGCCGTTATGTGCAGGTGCAGAGCCGGGGATGGCAGCCCAAAGATGTGGCCAATGATCAGGCATGGCAGGTGATTGAAGAAGATATTGTGTCAGAGATCCGGATGATTCGGTCCGGAAAACGCAGTCCCCTGGCTTTTCATATGAAAAAAAATCTGATGAATGAAAGTCTGCTGGCCGCTTACGCGGATTTACCCCGCTGGCGGGTGAAACGGCATCTCCGTGCCGACATTTTCCGGAAACTGGATGCAAAGCTGCTGGATCGCTATGCGGATATTTTCGGTATTGCTGCGGATGAACTGCAAAATATACCCGATATTTCCCAGGGCATATATAACGATGAAATCAAATTCAGAAACGAATCTGCAAAATAATGAATATCAGAATTCCCTTTGTACATCAGCAGTCGGCCCACTGTGAAACCGGGGTCATGTCCAACCTGCTTTCCCATTACGGTGTTCCGGCCAGCGAATCCCTGGTTTTCGGTATCGGTTCGGGACTTTTTTTCGGATATTTTCCTTTTATCCGTTTAAATCATCTGCCCCTGACGGCCTTCCGGATTTCCACCGGCGGTATCATGTCCAGAACCGCCAAACGCCTGAAAATCGGTATCCGCGGGGAAAAATTCCGCAGCCCGGAAAAGGCAATGGATGCCCTGGATCGGAAACTGGAACAGCAGATTCCTGTGGGCTGCCGCACCGGAGCCTACTGGCTCAGCTATTTTCCCCGCCGGTACCGCTTCCATTTCAATATGCACAATCTTGTGGTATTCGGCAAAGAAGATGACGAGTATATCATCAGTGATCCGGTTTTTGAAGAACCGGTGCGCTGTTCCCGCGCTTCCCTGATGAAGGCCCGCTTTGCCCGCGGCCCTCTGCCCCCCAAAGGCCGCATGTATTATGTGCACAGGGTGCCGGAACAGCCGGATTTTTCCGGGGCCGTGCATAAAGGAATGAAGGAAGTCTGCCGTACCATGCTCAGAGCCCCCGGCCCTTTTCTGGGAATTAAGGGCATCCGTTATCTGGCCCGGAAAATGGAAACCTGGCCCGAAAAACTGGGAGAGGAAAAAGCCGCATTGTATCTGGGGCAGCTTATCCGTATGCAGGAGGAAATCGGCACCGGCGGTGCGGGATTCCGCTTTATCTATGCCGCTTTTTTGCAGGAAAGTGCAGCAATACGGGAAGACGGGCGACTGCAGGATTTATCGGAAACATTTACCCGTGTGGGGGATCGCTGGCGGGAGTTTGCGCTTCTGGCATCCAGAATCTGTAAAAAGCGTGTACCGGCCGCAGAAGGTTATCCGGATATGTCTGCTATTCTGCGGATATGTGCGGACGAAGAGGAAAAAGTGCTGCGGGATCTGGCAGAGGTGCTGAAAAGCAATCCTGTAAATAAAAAAGAACTGAATGTAAAATGATAAAGAAGGCGGAACTTAAGCAGAAACTCAAAGTCATGATTGTGCAATCCCTCAACCTGGAGGAAATTGCCCCCGAAGATATTCAGGATGATGACGTATTATTCGGTGATAAATTCGGTCTGGACTCTATTGATGCTGTGGAGCTGGTATTTCAGATCAAAGAGCATTTCGGTGTGGAAATCAAAAACATGAACGAAGGCCGCCCTGCCCTGCAGTCTGTCAGCACCCTTGCCGCATTTCTTGAGAAAAGAATGAATCCATGAAAAAAAACAAAGCGGTTGCTGTCAGCGGAATGGGCTGCCTGTGCGCGGCCGGTCTCAATGTGGCAGACTGCATGGCCTTTTTGTTTCAGGGACAGCGGTATCCGGCCCCCCCCCTTTCTTTTTCCGGCAGAGGGTCCCATCCTGTATTTGAAATCACATCGGATTTTTATGTCCCCCGGCATTTCCGGCAGAAAGAACTGCCCCGGACATCCTGCCTGGCCATCACAGCCGCGCGGGAAGCCCTGGCGGATGCCGGTCTGGACGAAGATTATTTCCGGCGCAAAAGGGTCGGTGTATGCCTGGGAAGCAATGTGGGGGGCGGTCTGAGCGGCACTTTTCTGGAGCAGTGGCGCATAGCGGAAAGCGATCCCTATATCCTGCCGCAGTACCGCTATCTGGGCGGAAATCCGGCCCGCCATCTTGCCGCGGAATTCGGCATTTCCGGGCCGGTACAGACCGTTGTCAATGCCTGTTCCGCAGGCGGGGATGCCATCGGTCTGGGAGCCGCATGGATACGCATGGGAATCTGCGATGCGGTTATTGCCGGAGGCGCGGATGCCCTGTATGAAATCACCTATCTGGGTTTTATGTCTCTGCTGAACACAGATGCAAAAGCCTGCAAACCCTTTGATATCCGAAGAAAGGGGCTGAATCTGGGAGAGGGTGCCGGGATGATGCTGCTGGAATCCGATGAAATGCTGGCAGAAAGAGATAAAAAAGCACGAACATATGTGCTGGGATACGGTTCTGCCGCGGATGCCCGTCACTTTACGGCCCCCCATCCCCGCGGCAGAGGGCTGCGGCTGGCAATGAAAGAAGCTATGGCATCTGCCGGAATCTCTGCATCGGATCTGGCCTTCATCAATGCCCACGGAACCGGAACGGCCGATAATGACCGGATTGAATCCTGCGTATTTTCGGAAGATTTCCCGGGAATTCCTTTTCTTTCCACCAAAGGCTATACGGGTCATACCCTGGGCGCGGCCGGGGCCATTGAAGCCGTGTTTACTGCCGCCTGCCTGGAACAGGGACGCATTCCCCGCAGTGCGGGTTTTTCAGAACCGGACCCGGAGCTGCCGGCCTGCCCGGTGCATGAAAACCGGGAAATTTCCGGCAGTACTGCCATGTCCGACACCCTGGCCTTTGGCGGAAACAATGCCGTGCTGATTCTGGGCAGACCGGAAAAAACAAAGGGGGGAGGCTGATGCGCATCGGCATTGCAGGCATCGGGGTCGTCGGCGGTTTCGGCTGCGGTCATCCTGCCCTTCTCCGGGCTTTGAAAAAAGGAAGTGCGGAAACTGCATGGAAAACAATCCGCACGGCCGGGGGGGATATGGAGGTTCCCGCACTCTGTGCGGATACATCGGCACTGGCGGATTATGTGCCTCTGCGCACCCTGCGCCGCAATGATCATTACACGCGCATGGCCCTGCTGGGTTCTTTTTTGGCACTGGAAGATGCAAAAATTCCCCCCGGAGAAGCTCTGCACCGTATGGGAATTATTGTGGCTACCGGTCTGGGTTCCACCTGCAATACATTGGATTTTGAGGATATTATGAGCGGAAAAAATGCCGTCTGCTCTCCCACACTCTTTTCCAATTCCGTGCATAATGCCGCGGCCGCGCATATCTCCATATTTCTCAAATCCGGCGGCCCCAACCTCTCTGTAAACCAGTATGAACTCTCCGTTCCTTCCGCCTTTATGACCGCCTGTCACTGGCTGCGGGAAGAGCGGACAGATACGGTGCTGCTGGGGGGAGTGGATGAATTTTCCAAAGTGGGGGCCTATTACCGTTTTAACTGTGAAAAATCGGGAAAATCAGGAAAATCCTCTCCTCCCGTGGGAGAAGGCTGCGCATTTTTCATCCTCACATCGGATCCGGAAAAAATCCGCTACGGATATATTGAAGATGCCTTTGCCGGAATATGTCCAGCGGAAACAATGGAGGATAGCGGGTTACATCCCCTGATGAATGGGATTTCCCATTGCAGTGACCTATGGCACAGGCCCCCCAGCGGGGTGTCCGGGGGCCTATGCAGTACGCCGTTGCAGGAAAAATCAGGGGATTTGCCCCACTGCCCGGTGGAGATGGGGGAAAATACAATCCTCATGTGCGACCGGGAAACCTATGAAAAGACAGCAGCAGCATCTTTGCGGATAAAAAAAACAGCCCGCAAAACAGATACTGCGATCTCCTGCTCCCGTCTTTACGGCAGTCTCCCCGTGGCGATGGCATTTGATATTGCCGCTGCCGGACTCATCATCAAAGAAGGTATCCGGAATCTTCCCGCGGATCTTTTTCTGCATTCCCCCGGGGATATTTCCCCTGCCGCACCGGTTTGCTGCCTGAAAATCCGGGAAAATAATGAATTGGGATTTGTAAGGCTGCTGCCCCTGCATCCGCTCTTTCCCGCAAAAAAAGGGGTGAAAGTTTAGGGAGTCCGCCGAAAATAATCTGCCCGGAGCAGGCAGTTTACTTTCGGGCAAGTCCCTTACCTCTTCACCCCCGATTTTTTATTACCAGACAGTTAGCACCTGTCAATACATATTGCGCAGGGATTATGATTCTTTTTCTTTGTTGACAGCTTCAATTACTTTTTCCGCCAGCTGGGCCGGTACTTCCTCATAATGGGAAAATTCCATTGCATAAGTACCGCGGCCGCCGGTCATGGATCGGAGATCCGGGGCATAGGTCTGAAATTCTGCCAGAGGCACCTGGGCTTTAATGATCTGATATTTCCCTTCGCTGTCCATTCCCATCACCCTGCCGCGGCGGCTGTTCAAATCACCCATAATATCTCCCATAAAATCTTCGGGAGTCATTACAGTAACATTCATGATGGGTTCCAGAAGAACGGGACCGGCCTGTTCCACAGCCTTTTTAAATGCCAGGGAGCCTGCAATTTTAAAAGCCATTTCCGAAGAATCCACAGCATGAAAAGAACCGTCATCCAGGGTGGCTTTGAAGTCCACACAGGGAAATCCGGCCAGAACCCCTCTTTCCGAGGCCTCGATAATCCCTTTTTCCACTGCCGGAATATAGGTTTTGGGAATGGCCCCGCCCACAATGGCATCCACAAACTCAAACCCCTCTCCTCTGGGTTTGGGTTCTATCTGCACCCAGCAGTCGCCGAACTGCCCGTGTCCGCCGGTCTGCTTTTTGTGCCGTCCCTGAACCCGCACTTTTTTCTTGATGGTTTCCTGATAAGGTATTTTGGGTGTGTTGAGTGCAACTTCCACATTGAATTTCCGCTTGACTTTTTCCAGCACCACTTCAATATGCACCTGGCCGCGGCCCGATAGCAGAATTTCCTTGGTCTGGGAATTGCGATCCAGAATCAGGCCGGGATCTTCTTCCAGCAGTTTGTTTAAAGAACTGAAAACCTTGTCCTCATCTCCCTGTTTTTTGGCAGATACTGCAAAAGAAATCAGTGTGGGAAGCGGCTGCGCGCATTTGAACTGCACTTTGTCTGCATCGTCGCAGAGTGTATCCCCCGTTGTCGTATCCTTGAGTTTGGCAACGGCCGCGATGGCACCGGTCCGGGCTTCTTTTGCCGGTTTCTGCTCTTTTCCCAGAACAGTCAGCAACTGGGAAAAGCGTTCTTTGTTCTGTTTTCCGCTATTATAAAAAGTGCCGTCCCCGCCCAGTTTTCCCGATACGACCCGGAAAAGGGAAAGGCGGCCCGCATAGGGATCGGCAATGGTTTTGAAAACAAACGCGGAAAAAGGGGCATCCGGATCAGGGGCGATTTCCACTTCTTCCCCCTTTGCATTGATGGCTTTTTTTCCTTTTCTGTCCAGGGGGGAAGGCATGGCACTGATCAAAAAATCCATCAGAGGTTCCAGTGCAGTGGAAGAAACTGCCGAACCGCACAGCACCGGAACAAAGGTGCGTGTGATAACGCCTTTGCGCAAAGCGGCTTTGATTTCCTCATCGCTGATTTCCTCCCCTTCCAGGTAGCGTTCAATGAGTTCATCATCGGCTTCTGCCGCATTTTCAATCAGGCTTTCCCGTTCGGTCTCGGCTTCATCCTGCATATCCGCAGGTATATCGGTGATTGTCATTTCGCCGTTTTCAAAAATACAGGCCTTCATGGAGACAAGATCCACCACACCTTTGAAATCAGCCTGTGCACCGATGGGCAGTTGGACTTTGATGGGTTTGGGGCTGCCGAAGGATGTCAGTGTATCCTCAAATGCTTTTGTAAAATCAGCCCGTTCTTTTTCCATCTTATTGATAAATATCACGCAGGGGATATCAAATTCCGCGGCAAAATCCCATGCCTGCTCAGTCTGAAAACGGACACCGTCCACAGCATCCACCACCACAACCGCTCCGTCGGCCGCTTCCATGCACAGGCGGGTATCTGTAAAAAAATTCTGATCTCCGGGTGTGTCCAGCAGGGTGATGGTGTGTTTCTGCCATGTGAACTGGTGTAAACCGGTGCTGATACTCGAACCCCGTTTTATTTCTTCGGGCTCAAAGTCCATCGCGGTGTTTCCGTCTTCCACTTTTCCGATTCTGTTGGTCACGCCGGTTTTAAATAATATGGCTTCTGCCAAAGATGTTTTACCGGCGCCGTTATGGGCGACCAAAGCAACATTTCTCAATTTGTCAACCATACCAGCCTTATACTCCTCTCTGCATTATTTCGGTTTCTGTGTCCGACAGGAAGTCAGCATTTTTCCGGTGTCGGCAGATTCCGGTTCTGATTCCCAGTATTGTTCTGAAAATCTCTAAAATTATCAATTGTATCTGTTTATACTGAAAAAATCAAGTTCAATTTTTTTGCGGATGTCTTTTCCGTCCGGCATACAGTCAGCAGATCGAAACGTTTCCGGAGGAGTGCAAAAATTGTATTTTTGCATGTCAACCGGGAGATGCGGCGGTGCAAAAATACAGTTTCCGCACTCCGGAACAGTCGTAAAAGGGCGTATGCAATACGCCCCTGCATGAGTGGCTTAACCCGTCATTTAAACGTTGACAGAGTACTAGTGTTCCGTCAAGGTTTAAATGACGGGTTGAATTTCCGTAGGGTGGGCACATGTTTTTCCGTGCCCACCGCACCCCGGTGGGCAGCGCTGCGCTTCTGCCCACCCTACGAAAATACAGGGTTTAAATACCCGTCAGTTTAATC
>JAABRU010000350.1 GCA_011390755.1 Desulfobacteraceae bacterium
CCCGTAACGCCGGAGGTGAGGCTCCGCCTCATACTGTGTACGGGGCGGAGCCCCGGAAAAATGCGTTACGGGGCAGAGCCCCGTAACGGGTTGTGCAGGACTTTCATATAAACGGTCATGAGCAGTGACTCACAACGAAACATGAAAATGCACCGCAGAGACGCACACCGCAGAGACGCACACCGCAGAGACGCACGCCGCAGAGACGCACGCCGTGCGTCTCTACAGGGGACTTTCATAATAAACGGGGCACTGAGGGGATTCGCACCGGAATTTGGAGAGGAACACGCAGCGTCCCCCTGATACGGATTATCAGAGTTCTGTTTTCCGCGCAAAACCCGTGAACAGAAAAAATTTGACTGTACCGGAGATTTTTGATATTTTTCATAACTGTTTTACATATAAAAAATGAAACTGCTCATGTACCGGCAGAATCCGGAGAAAAAAATGATATTGGATAACGAAAATAATAATATAAAAGTTCATGAATGGATTTCCCAGTATACTGAAAAGGGAAAAATGGATATTGTCACCGGTTATTTCACCGTTTCCGCGCTTGCCTGGCTGTCGGAGCAGATCAATTCAAAAATTACGGCCTTCCGACTGATCCTGGGGGATATTGTCAGCACTGATCCCGAAGAAAGCAGACCCCTTGACTTGCTAAATGAAAACATAAGCATTGAAACCGCTTTAAAACTCAGCAGATTTGCCCGTGAAGCCGTCTGTTTTTTACAGCAGGAGAAGGTTTTGGCCAAAACCCTGGAACCCAATTTCTGCCATGCCAAAAATTATATGTTTTCGCCGGAAAACAATGATGACAGAAACAGATATTTTATCGCCGGAAGTTCCAACCTGACAGAAGCGGGCATGGGATTGAAAAAATCGGGCAATATTGAGCTGAATATTGCTGAAACCGGGAATAACAATCAGTATAGGGAACTGGTGAAATGGTTTGAAGACTTATGGAAAAAACCGCAGACCCACAAGAACAAAACCATTGTTCTGAAAGACGGTGCAAAAGAAAAAATTGATTTTAAACAATATCTGATCCATGAGATTGAGAAAATATTCATTCACTATACACCGAAAGATATTTATTATAAAATTCTTTTTGAACTCTTCGGAAACCGGGTGCTTGATGAACAAAAGGATCCGGAATTCAACCGGCAGATCGGCAGACTGGAAAATTCTGTTATTTACAATGCACTGTATGAATTTCAGAAAAAAGGGGCATTGAGTCTGATTACAATGCTTCAGAAATATAACGGGGCCATACTGGCGGATGCCGTGGGCCTGGGCAAGACCTGGACTGCACTGGCCGTGATAAAATTTTTCCAGCTGCAGGGGCGTGAAACCATCCTGCTGTGTCCCAAAAAAATGGAAGTCAACTGGAACCGGTACAGAAAACATCAGGAATCCCGATTTGAAAAAGATCAGTTTGACTATTTTATCCGCTTTCATACAGATATGATTGATGATCGCCTGGAAAAATATCATGACCGGGCAGACAAATATTTTAGCAATGACAGACCCAAACTGCTTGTTATTGATGAAAGTCATAATCTCAGAAATGACAAATCAAAGCGGTATGAACTGCTGATGCATCAAATCCTCAAAAAAAATGAGGATATGAAAGTGCTGCTTTTGTCGGCAACACCCATCAACAATTCCCTAAATGATATCCGCAATCAGTTCAAACTGATGGTAAAGGGCGATGTGCATGGTTTTGATGAAAAACTGGGTGTGAAAAATATTGATTATCTGTTCCGGTCCGCGCAGCAGGAATTTAACAAATGGCGGGAAAATGAACAACCGGCAATCAGGGAATTTATAAAAAAACTGCCTGCCTCATTTTTCACCCTCACCGATTCCCTGACCGTTGCACGCACCCGGAAAATGGTTGAAGGACAGCAGGCCGCCCTGACCTTTCCCCTTAAAGCCAAACCGGAAAACCTGTTTGTCACACCGAAACAGATGGGAAATTATGATTCCTTTGAGGAGCTTTTTGAGCATTTCCCGCCCAAACTTTCCGGTTATCAGCCCTCCCGTTATCTGGAAAGCGGCCATGACAGTCATAAAAATATTCTTCAGGATCAGCGGCAGCGGGATCTGTTTTTGGTAAAAATGCTCTATATCCTTTTGGTAAAACGTCTGGAATCTTCATGGTTTTCATTTTATTCCACTGTAAAAAAAATAAGAGATCACCATCAGAACGCACTGAATAAAATAAAAGCATATCAGGAAAAATCTTCGGATATGCCCCTTGAATATGATGATGCCGGTCTGTTTGAAGAGGATGAGTCTGCAAATGAAACGGATGAGTTTACCCTGGGCAAAAAAACAAAGGTTCGCCTGTCTGATATTGATAAAAGCAATCAGCTGGAAATTTTTACAACCGACCTGAAAAAAGACCTTGCTGCCCTGGATAATCTGTTTATCAATATGCAGAAATTTGAAAACCGCTTACAGCAGGAGCTGAAATCGCCCGGAAATCTGAAAAGCGCGGATGACAAACTGGAATGTCTGATTGCAAAAATCAGTGAAAAGCAAAACAGCAGTGAAAACGATTGTAATCAGAAGGTAATAGTGTTTACCGCATACCGTGATACGGCCCGGTATCTGTTTGATCAGTTGAAAAAACGGGGATTTGATAAAATTGCCATGGTATCCGGCACAGGTTCCGAAACAGATGACTGCGGGGAGACAGTCAAAAATTTTGAACCGATCCTTGAACGCTTTGCCCCTTTTACCAAACTCTTTAATGAAAAGGAATGGGAGGGGTTTGCATCCGGAAAAAAAGACAGAAACAGTTATTATCAATGGACAGAATGGATGGCAGAAAATCATCCGAAGGTGCATGAAAAACTGGCAAAACCCATAGATATCCTCATTGCCACGGATGTGCTGAGCGAGGGGCAGAATTTGCAGGATGCGGATATGCTGATCAATTATGATATTCACTGGAACCCGGTCCGGATTATTCAGCGCATGGGGCGTATTGACCGTCTGGGCAGTCCCAATACAAAAATATTCGGCATAAATTTCTGGCCCTCCGATAATATCAATAGCTATCTGAACCTGCAGGGCCGGATTGAACAGCGGATGGCGGCCATGAAACTGGGGGGCGCAGAGGTGGATCACCGGTTTTCAGCCTCCTTTGCCGCCATGATTTACGACGAGTCTCTGGATCGGAAAATGAACGCCCGTATGATGAAACTCATGGAAACCACCTGGGATGATATTGAGGTGAATGATGAAGGACTGGGCTTTGATGATCTTTCTCTGGAACGCTACCGCCAGGATTTGCGGGAAGAATTTAATAACAATTCATCAAAATATGCAAAAATGCCCAATGCCCTTTACAGCGGTTGCAGGGCAGATTGCAATATATGCAGCCGGACCGGCATAATAGCCCTTCTGGCTTATCCGGCAGGATCGTCAAAAAATCCGGATGGTGAATATCAGCAGTTTGATCTGATTTATATTGATATGCAGGGCCGGGCAGTGTTGCTGCATCAAAAGGAAATCCTTGATGCACTGAGTGTGCATAAGAACAAAAACAGGTTTGTGCCGGATGCGGTTGACAGGGGGGAGGAAAGCGCAATAAAAGAACTGGCAGATGCCCTGAAAACGTGGATGAGAAATCAGGCTGTTACAATTGAACAGCAGGCTGACGGCACAAAAAAAGCCGTGATGGGCAAAGAAGCAAGGGATATATTGACAAAGCTGAAAAAAGGCGACAAAAACAGTGTAAAACGTGTAAGGCAGAATATAAAATCCGGTGAAAAATATCAGCCGGATCATTTTGATTTGATTGCCTGGCTGCTGCTAAGGGTATGAATGGGGAGATAA
>JAABRU010000173.1 GCA_011390755.1 Desulfobacteraceae bacterium
CGGGACAGTGCAAAAATACAGTTTCTGCACTCCGGGACAGCCGTAAAACCGTATCCGGGGGAAACGTTTCGATCTGCTGATATTCCCCGACCGGTGTCGGGCAGAAAGATGCCGCACAGGGGGAATTTCCGGAATTTTCTGCAGGGATTTGAAGAATACAGTACCAACCCCACTGAATAGTGTTCTGCCAACATTAAAATGACGGGTGACTTATATCGCAGGGGCCTATGCAGTACGCCCTGCAGAGCAGCATAACCTGTCATTCAAAACTTGACAGAGCAATAGTCTGCCGTCGGATTTGCCGGTTACTGAACTTTTTCCGCTCTTTTGCATGGCGGTTTATTCATAGGGATGGGTATAAATTTTTGGCACTGGGTCAAAAAGGTTGATAAATCAAACATCTGACTGTAAGGGCGTATTGCATACGCCCATCAGGGACCGGTTCCGGGGCCTATGCAATCCCCCCTTACAGAAGGAAATCAGCAGATTTGCCCCACCATCAAATCTTTGATTTCAATAGCATAAAAACAAACGGCATAATGTCTGCATTATGTGCATTCGGAAAACATTTGTGAACCGGAACATATTTCAAAAAAGGAGGTACTGTCATGGCCGGATGGATGAGCAGAGCATTTATAAAATCAGAGACTTTGTCAATCTTCATCGTTCAGACGATGCTGCTTGGCATGAAGTATGTGCTGCGGTATAAAAAAATCACCGATTCCGCTTTCCGCAGCCGCTTAAAAGAAAAAAATTTCAGTGCGCAGATCAAAACCGGGGATCACAGCATCGGCAGATATTTTATTTTTAAAAAGGGCAGGGTGACTTCGGAAAAGGGAATACTGAAAAATCCCGATATTTCCCTGGTTTTCAGAAAGGCCCAGTCTGCGGCCATTCTCATGACTTCCCAAAAAAATTATCTCCGCCAGATCAATGCCATGAAAAATTTCCAGGTGGATGTGGAAGGCCCGGATGAATACGCCATCTGGTTTATGCAGACCCTGAAAATACTGCAGCAGCTCATCCCCCTGTCTTACGGAACACCCGCGGGAAAAGGACTTGTCCGCTATGTCAGCAATACCAACGGCGGCCCCGTATTTGTATATGTAAAAGAAGGGAAAATCATCCGGATTACCCCCATTGAATTTGATGAAAAAGATGCACCGCCCTGGAGCATCCGGGCACGGGGAAAAACATTTACCCCGCCCCGGAAAGGCAGTGTGAACCCCTATGTGTTTGCACTGAAATCTTTGATCTATTCCCCGGACCGCCTGCTGTATCCCATGAAACGGGCTGATTTTGATCCGGACGGAGAACGGAACTGCCAAAACCGGGGCATTTCCGGCTATGAACGTATCTCCTGGGATGAAGCCCTGGATATTGCAGCCAAAGAAATCAAACGGGTGAAAAGAGAACACGGCCCGGGAGCGATTATGAACGGCAGCGGTTCCCACCATACCTGGGGCAATATCGGATACTGGCTCAGCGCCAAAACCCGCTTTATGAATTCCATCGGTTCCAGTCATGTGGTGCATAATCCCGACAGCTGGGAAGGCTGGTACTGGGGGGCCATGCATCACTGGGGCAACAGTATGCGCAACGGCGCAACCGATACTTACGGAACTGTGGAAGACTGCCTGAAAGAATGCGAAATGATTGTCTTCTGGTCCAGTGATCCGGAAAGCACCAGCGGTGTGTACGGCGCGTTTGAAGGCACAGTCCGAAGACAGTGGGCAAAGGAACTGGGGATAAAAATGGTGCATATTGATCCCTATTTCAACCATACGGCCGCGCTTTTCGGCGGAAAATGGATTGCCCCGCGGCCCGATACGGGCAATGCAATGGCTTTGGCCATAGCCTATGTCTGGATTACAGAAAATCTCTATGATAAAGCATATGTCCGGGAACGCACAAAAGGTTTTGCAAAATGGCGGGATTATATTCTGGGGAAAAAGGACGGTATTGCCAAAACTCCCGAATGGCAGGAAAAGGAAACGGCTGTTCCCGCAAAGGATCTGCGCGCACTGGCCCGTGAATGGGGAAAAAAGAAAACCTATCTTTCTCCCGGCGGCCTGGCCGGATTCGGGGGGGCCTGCCGCTGCGCCACCGGCATCGAGTGGGCGCGCTCCATGGTCTGCCTGATGGCCATGCAGGGACTGGGAAAACCGGGGATAAATATGGGATGCCTGCAGCAGGGCGCGCCCCTGGATACTTCTTTTTATTTTCCGGGCTATGCCGAAGGCGGTCTGTCCGGTGATCTGGATTACACGGGTCTGCGGGTCAGCATGTACCAGCGGATGCCCCAGCTCCCGACCATGAACACCGTTTCCCAGATGATTCCCCGCCTGCGCATTCCCGAAGCCGTTTTAAACGGGGAATGCGAGGGCTATCCCACGGATCCCAAAAGCATTGAGGGGCAGTTTAAAAAAATCACATACCCGGCCCCCGGTCATTCCCCTGCAAAAATGTATTATAAATACGGAGGCTCCCATTTCGGCACCATGGCCGATTCCAACCGCTATGCCAGGGCCTACCGGAGCGACAATCTGGAATTTGTGATCAACCAGTCCATCTGGTTTGAGGGGGAAGCCAAATTTGCCGATATTCTCCTGCCCGCCTGCACCAATTTCGAGCGGTGGGACATCGGGGAAACCGCCAATTCCGGCGGTTACAGTCATCATCAGTTCATTCAGTGGAATCACCGCGTGATTACCATGCAGCACAAATGCATTGAACCGCTGGGGGAATCCAAATCCGATTATCAGATTTTCCTTGAGCTTGCGGAAAGACTGGGGCTGGGCGCTCCCTATTCCGAAGGAAGCACGGAAGAGGAATGGTGCAAAAGAATTTTTTATGCCAGTGATCTGCCCAAGGTGATTTCCTGGCGGCAGTTTCTGAAAAAAGGATATTATGTGGTTCCTGCCCCCAAAGAAGAACTCCGCGCGCCCGTATCCTACCGCTGGTTTGCCGAAGGCCGCAAAAAAGATGTCCCCGAACTTTCCCCCCTGCCCGCGGATTATACCGAAGAATGGCGGTGCGGTCTGCAGACCCAGTCCGGCAAACTGGAATTTGAATCCTCCAGTCTCAAACGCTTTGCCCCTGGAGATCCGGAACGTGCCCCCATCCCCACTTATATCCCCTCCTGGGAAGGGCCGCATGTGAAGGAACTGTATGAAAAATATCCCCTGCAGCTTATCTCCCCCCATCCCCGTTACAGTTTTCATACCATGTTTGACGGTAAAGACGGTATTATAAATGATGTAAAAGATCACCGGGTTCCCATTGACGGGTATTATTACTGGATTGTCCGGATCAGTTCAGAGGATGCACAAGCCCGAAACATCCGGGAAAATGATCTGGTGAAAATTTTCAATGACCGGGGGGCCGTCATCTGCGCCGCCCAGGTGACCGAAAGAATTGTGCCGGGAACGGTCCATTCCTGCGAAGGTTCCGCCAATTACGATCCCATTGGTGAACCCGGAAATTCCCCCGACAAAGGCGGTTGCATCAATACACTGACCCCCGGCCGGAATATTATTACAAAATCCCATTCCACCGCATCCAATTCATGCCTGGTGCAGATTGAAAAATGGACAGGAGGAGAGGCGCATGAAAAAGAAAATCCTGATAATTGATGTGGCAAAATGTGAAAACTGCAACAACTGCTTTCTGGCCTGCAAAGATGAACACTGCGGCAACAACTGGCCGGGCTATTCCCGCCCCCAGCCCCTGCACGGACACCGCTGGATGAATATCCACCGCAGAGAGCGGGGGCAGTTCCCTTTTGTTGATGCTGCCTACCTGCCCATGCCCTGTATGCACTGTGAAGATCCGCTCTGTATGCGGGTATCGGGGAAGGGCATTATTACAAAAAGAGAAGACGGCATTGTGCTCATTGATCCGGACAAAGCCAAAGGTCGCAGAAAAATGGTGAATGCCTGCCCCTACAGTGCCATCTGGTGGAATGCGGAAGAAGAAATTCCCCAGAAATGCACCTTCTGCGCCCATCTGCTGGATCAGGGGTGGACAAAACCCCGCTGTGTGCAGGCATGTCCGACCGGAGCTTTGTCTTTCTGTGAACTGGAAAAAGAAGAATTGCGGGAAATGATAAACTCCCAAAAACTGGAAGTACCGGGAAAAAGAAGCCGGGGAACCTTTCCCGGTGTATATTACCGGAATCTTTACCGTTATGAAAAATGCTTTATTGCCGGAAGTGTCGCTGCGGAAAAAGAAGGCATTCAGGACTGTGTTTCCGGTGCAAATATTATCCTGTACAAAGATCAGAAAAAATTGCAGGAAATCCGCAGCGATGCCTTCGGCGATTTTACATTTGACAATCTGTCCAAAGACAGCGGGGATTATGTGATTGAAATCATACACCCGGAGCTGGGCTCAAAGAAAATCAATGCACATCTGGGCAGCAGTTATGCTGTCGGAAATATATTCATGCCGTAAATCCGCAAAAATACGGAGGGGACAATGCTGTCCCTGTCCCCCCATCCCCAATGCCTTGACTTAAGGCATATAAACGTCCATGAGTTATGACTCACAGCGAAGCATGAAAACTGCGGAGGAGTGCGAAAATTTAGGCCGAAGCCGGTTTTTCGCAGACACTTTCATATAAACGGCCATGACCGCATGGTCACAGCGAAGCATGAAAGCAGGTTGGGTTAGCGAAGCGTAACCCAACAATATCATATATTTGTGTCGGGTTACGCTTCGCTAACCCGACCTACGGTGACTAACGCACCGGAATTTGTAACTTCCGGTGCGTTACGCTCCGCTAACGCACCCTGCAGTATGCTGTGTACGGGGCGGAGCCCCGGAAAAATGCGTTACGGGGCAGAGCCCCGTAACGAGTTGTGCAGGACTTTCATATAAAAATATATTGACATTCTGAAGTACATAATGGCAGAATTCTTTTTTTCGGATTATGGAATTCATATTTGACGAACCGGTAAAAAGCCCGGTTTTCAACTTTCCCGTAATTCGGATGGAACGCTGAAATTTCAGCATCTTATGAATTCCTGCTTTTTAGGGGATCATTATATTTTTTATTATGCCGGCACAGGAAATAATCATGACAGAAGAACTTCCCTTTACCGTACTGATTGTGGATGATAATGTACAGAATTTACAGGTACTGGCCGATATCCTCAGGGGCGGTAATTACAGAATTGCAATGGTGAAAAACGGAATCAGGGCTCTGGATTTCATCGGGCGGAAAAAACCGGATATGGTGCTTTTGGACATTATGATGCCGGAAATGGACGGATACGAGGTCTGCCGGAGAATGAAACAGGATCCGGAAAGTGCCGAAATACCTGTTATTTTCATCAGCGCACTGGCAGATACGGATAACAAACTCCGGGGTTTTGAGGTCGGAGGGGTGGATTATATTGCCAAACCTTTCCACAGGGAAGAGGTTTATGCCAGGGTTAATGTTCATCTGAAACTGAAACGGGCAAATGAGAAACTCAGAACCGCCAATGAACTGCTGCAGGAAGCCAATGCGGCCAAAGACAAACTTTTTTCTGTGATTGCGCATGATCTGCGGGGCCCCATCGGTTCTTTATGCCAGACCGTGGAAATTCTGACAGAAGAACCGGAAGAACTGGAAGCGGGTTTGCGCGGGGAATTGCTGAAAAGTCTCGGTATATCGGTAAAAAGTGCCCATTATTTACTGGAAAATCTTTTATACTGGGCAGGCAGTCAGAGCGGCCATATTCCCTTCAGTCCCACTCCTGTGCGTCTGTGCGATATTGTTGAGCCGAATATTCAGCTTTTGTCGGGTATTGCAAAAAACAAAGATATCCGCCTGATTTCCAAAATCTTTGAATGCAGCGGAGAGGAGGAAAAACTGGCCTGGGCGGATCGGGAGATGATGCAGATTGTGCTGCGGAATCTGCTGTCCAATGCCCTGAAATTTACACCCCTTTCCGGTCAGGTATCCGTAAGTGCCTTATGGAAAGAAGATGAAGTGGAGATTTCTGTCAGCGACACCGGCGTGGGCATCAAAGAAGAAAATATCGGCAGACTCTTTCATCTGCAGCAGCATTTTACCACAAGAGGCACACAGAGCGAAAAAGGCAGCGGCCTGGGGCTGCTTCTGTGCAGGGAGTTTACAGAAAAAAACGGCGGTACAATCCGCGTGGAAAGTGCGGAAGGCAAAGGAAGTATTTTCCGCATCACGCTGCCGGTATGGAAACCGGATGAAACTGCAATACAGTAAAAAAGATGAACCCGTAAAAAGTCAGGATTTTTGAAAATCGCTGTTAATAAAATCAGCAGATGACTGTACATCAGAACCTGATTTTCCGACTTTTTCGGCAGGGCACCCGGTAAGAAATAAATCCTCCGGAAGTATCCGGCGGATAAACAGAAACTGCGCAGACCGTCTGTTATTCAGATAAAAGGGAGCCCTTATTTTTTGCTGAGTGCCTTCCGGGAGCATCATATCTGGAAACCGCATAAAGAAAAAGATTAGAACCGCATAAGGAAAATGATAAAATGGAACTCTACAGACTGACAATTGATGAAGCACATAACTTATTGAAAAATAAAGAAATCACTTCCGAAGAACTGACCCGTGCCATACTGGAACGAATCGGGACCCTGGATGAAAAAATACAAGCATATATCACAGTGGCCGCGGATTCCGCGATGGAACAGGCCCGGAAAGCGGATCAGGTCATTTCCCGGGGAAATGCAGGGACGCTGACCGGCATTCCCCTTGCCATCAAAGACCTGATATGCACCAAAGGACTGCGGACCACCTGCGCATCGAAAATGCTGGAAAATTTTATCCCCCCCTATGATGCAACAGTGATTGAAAAACTGAAACAGACCGGAGCAGTTTTTACCGGCAAATGCAATATGGATGAATTTGCCATGGGTTCTTCCAATGAAAATTCCGCGTTTGCAATTACGCGCAACCCCTGGGATTTGTCCCGTGTTCCGGGCGGTTCCAGCGGAGGTTCCGCAGCGGCCGTGGCCGCGGATATGTGTATTGCCTCTTTGGGTTCGGATACGGGCGGTTCCATCCGTCAGCCGGCTTCCCACTGCGGTATTGTGGGCATGAAACCCACCTATGGCCGGGTGTCCCGCTTCGGTCTGGTGGCCTTTGCCTCATCCCTGGATCAGATCGGTCCTTTGTGCAAAAATGTCAAAGACTGTGCGATTCTCATGAATGCCGTATCCGGATATGATCCGAAGGACTCCACATCGGTTCCCAAAGATGTGCCGGATTATACCGCAGCTCTGAAAGAGGGAATCAAAGGAATCCGGCTCGGCATTCCCAAAGAATATTATGAAAGCGAGGGTCTGGATCCGGAGGTGGAAACAGCGGTGCGAAAAGCCATCCGCACACTGGAAGATATGGGCGCGCAGACAGTGGAAATTTCCCTGCCCCGCACAGAATATGCTGTGGCCGCCTATTATGTGATTGCCCCTTCCGAAGCATCTTCCAACCTGGCCCGGTATGACGGTGTGAAATACGGTTTCCGGGACAAGGAAAAAAAAGATATACTGGAAATGTACCGCAGTACCCGTTCCCGGGGCTTCGGGGCAGAGGTGCAGCGCAGGATTATCCTGGGAACCTATGCCCTGTCTGCCGGATATTATGATGCCTACTATGGCAAAGCATCCCAGGTGCGCACCCTGATGATGCAGGATTTTCAAAAGGCTTTTAAAAACTGCGATGTCATTGTATCCCCGGTGGCTCCGGGCCCGGCCTTCCCCATCGGAGAAATCAGTGATGATCCTTTGACCATGTATCTTTCGGATGTATTCACCCTTTCGGCAAATCTGGCAGGCATTCCCGGTCTTTCCCTGCCCTGCGGATTTTCATCAGGAGGACTCCCCATCGGACTGCAGCTTATGGGGCCGCATTTCGGAGAAGAAACCCTGCTGAAAACCGCCTGGAATTTTGAGCAGGCAACGGATTTTCATAAAAAGAAACCGGAAATATAATATGCATTGAGTACAGACTGTTCTGCTAACAAACCATAATGAGGTAAACAAATGATCCGACACATCGTATTCATGAAATTTAAGGCAGATGCCGATGAAAAACGTATTGCCGAAGTGCAGGAAGGGCTGAAAGGACTTCCTGCGCTGATTCCCGAAATTGAATTCTATGAATTCGGCAGAGACATAGCCCGTTCCGAGCGATCCTATGATTTCGGGCTGATCTCCGCTTTTGCAGACATGGAAGCCCTTCGGAAATATATGATGCATCCTGATCATCAGAAAGTTGCGGGCGTATTAAAAGAAATCTGCGAAGACATCCGCGCAGTGGATTATGAATATTGATGAACCTGTAAAAAATCAGATTTTTGAAAATCGCTGTTAATAAAATCGGTAGATTAGTGTGTATCAAAACCTGATTTTCCGACTTTTTACGAGATCGTCAATATTAATGCAGGAAAGGAATAAAATGACAACAATAATACCCCAGGGCGAGGACCTGCGCAAAGCCGTAAAATGGATTTCGGAAGAAAGGACAGATCATCCGGACAGAAGCACCGGAAAACTGCTTAACGAAGCCTGTTCCCGCTTTGATCTTTCCCCCAAAGAAGCCGATTATCTGAGACGTTTTTTTGCTCAGGAAAAAACGGACTGCTGACTGTGTCTCACATCCGAATCCTTCCGGAGATTCTCTCCAACAAAATCGCGGCAGGGGAAGTGGTGGAACGCCCGGCTTCCGTGGTCAAGGAGCTGGTGGAAAATGCCCTGGATGCCGGGAGCAGCCGGATTATCGTGGAAGTGGAAAAAGGGGGCAGAAAACTGATCCGGGTCTCGGATAACGGCTGCGGCATGAGTTATGATGACGCGCTGCTTTCCGTGGAGCGGTATGCCACCAGCAAAATCCGGGATGATGCGGATCTCTTTTCCATCCGCACCCTCGGCTTCCGGGGAGAAGCCCTGCCCAGCATTGCGGCGGTATCCCGTTTTGTCATGGAAACCCGCGCGGAAAGCAGTGACAGCGGAACCCGCATTGAAATACAGGGCGGAACCCTCCGCAATGTTTCGGAACTGGGCGCGCCCGTGGGAACCATGATTACGGTCAAAGATCTGTATTTCAACACTCCGGCACGACGGAAGTTTATGAAAAGCGCAGGCACGGAAATGGGGCATATCGGGGATACCCTTGCCGGTATTGCCCTGGGACAGCCCGGGGTCCGCTTCTCTTTGCTGCATAACGGAAAAGTTCTGCGGAACTGGCCTGCGGTTGACAATCCCCTGCAGCGGGCCGGGGATGTTCTGGGGCAAAACCTGCAAAGGGAATTATGCCCTGTCGGGTACGAAGGGGAAAATATCCGCATTTCCGGCCGCATTTCCCTGCCATCCCAATACCGGGCCACCTCTTCTTCCATTTATCTGTATGTAAACGGCCGCTGGATCAAAGACCGCATGGTACAGCACGCCATTTTCAGCGGATACCGGGGACGGCTCATGAAAGGGCAGTTTCCCCTGGCCGTCCTTTTTATCACCCTTGCCCCGGATCAGGTGGATGTGAATGTGCATCCGGCCAAAAGCGAAGTGCGCTTTGTGCAGCAGAAAGCCGTGCATCAGGCAGTTTCCCATGCGGTTTCCGCAGCCCTGCGTCAGGCCGGATATGACAAAGAGGTGGGAAATGACAGGGCAGATGAAATCCCTGCCGCGCATCTTCCGGAAAACCGGCAATCTTTTTCAGCCCGTCCCCTTCCTTTTTCAGAAGCAGAAAAAATCCCGCCGCCGCCGCATCCTTCTGAAATTTCCGAAGGTCTGTCCTCTTACGTTTCCCTCACAGGAGAAAAAGAGACTGTTCCCTCTTTTCAGCAGAAGGAAGAAGAGGTGTCCGCGCACCGGCAAAGCATTCCGGCAGAAAATACCCCTGATATTCCCCACATACCGGATAAACGGCAAGGGAAAAAAACTTTCCGTGAACTGCGGATCATCGGGCAGTTTCACAGAACCTATATCCTCTGTGAATCCGATAAGGGACTGATTCTCATCGATCAGCATGCGGCCCATGAACGCATTGTATATGAAGAACTCAAAGAAAGGGCAGCAAAGCAGAAATCCCTGTCCCAAAGACTGCTGATTCCGGAAACACTGGAACTCAGTTATAAAAAAACGGCCATGATGGAAAAACTGCTTCCCCGTTTTGCGGAAAACGGATTTGAAATCGAACCCTTCGGCGGCAATACCTTTGCCGTAAAATCCGCTCCGGCCATACTTGCGGAAAAAGAAATCAGTCCCCTGATTGCGGAAATTTTGGAAAGAATGACGGAAATCGGGGTGGATACCAAAGCGGATATGGAAAAAAACAGGGATGAAATGCTTATTCTCACAGCCTGCCACGGGGCCATCCGGGCCGGGCAGACACTTTCACGGGAAGAAATGCGGGCACTTCTGCGGCAGATGGATCAATGCGAAAATCCATCCAACTGCCCCCACGGACGACCAACCTGGATACGCTGGGGAGTGAGATTTCTGGAAAAGTCATTCCGGAGAACAGTGTAGGGAATGATTGTCATGCCTTCCACCTGGCCTCTGTTTCCAGAAAGCGGCCGACGGTATCCAGATAGTCCTCCGCTTTTCTGCATTTGCGGATATTTTTGATAAATTTCCTGTTTTCTGCAAATGCGTCTGCAAAATAATGCCAGTAACCGATCATCCGTTCCACCAGGTGGTGGGTTCCGCTGAAAACCGGGCGGTATTCTGCAAACAGGGCATTGTGGAAATCCCGGAAAACAGCAAGGGGGGGGTTCCCGAAGGAATTCGCCCTTTTTTCCGGCCATTCCCCCCCGGCTGTCCGAATCTCTTCTGCCAGAAAGGGATTGGACAGCAGCCCGCGGCCGATCATCCAGCGTTCCGCACGGGGAAAACGTTCTGACAGACGGCGGAAATCTTCTGCACTGCGGATATCCCCGTTATAGACAATGGGATGGGAGCTGCACTGCATCCATTTTTCAAATATGTCCAAATCCGGTGTTCCCTCATACATCTGCACACCTGTGCGGGGATGGATAATGATTTCTGCCAAAGGATAGCGGTTGAAAAGCGGCATGAGGGCAGCGGCTTCCTCTGCATCATAACGGCCCAGCCGGGTTTTCACAGATATTTTCAGCGGATGCACTGCGGGGATGACCTTTTCCAGAAATGCATCTATTTTGTCCGGATAAGGCAGCAGACCCGATCCCCGCATTTTTTTGGCAACCTGGGGATAGGGGCAGCCCAGGTTCCAGTTGACGGTATCATAGCCCAAATCCCCCATACGTTTTGCCATTGCAATGAAATCTTCGGCATCTTTGCTGATAATCTGGGGAATTACCGGCATTTCCGGGTTGTTTTCCGGCAGAATATCCTGAAGCAGGGAATTTTTGATGCAGCGGCTGCTGACCGTGGAAATAAAAGGGGCCACGGCCAGATCCGTTCCGCGGAAAAAGCGGGAAAAGACATTGCGGAATACAAAAGTGGTAAAACCCCGGAGCGGGGCCAGATATATTTTGGATTTCACGCCTTATATCCGGTTCATGGTTTCAAAAATTTTCCGGTGCTGTATGCTGATTTCCAGCCCCAGTTCCCCGGCTTTTTCCCGCAGCTCGTCTTCCAAAGCCTTCTGATCTGTTTCGGCAGGAATATCCACTTCATAAATCATGATATTGCGGTTGGGATCATCCCCCCCTTTGAACACAGCCTGGAGATTGCTGACATTTACATGATGACGGGCAATGATGTCTGTGACCGTGGCCACCAGTCCTTTGCGGTCCGGCCCGCGGGTTGTGATAACAAAAGGATGCGTTTTTTTGGATACAGGGAGAGATTCCGGCACTGCCAGGGTTTTGACAAATATATGCAGCCCCATATGCGCTGTTTCAGCCGTCAGATATGTTTCCAGTTCTTTCAATGACATATCTTCCGGAATCTCCGCGATGAAGATACCTGAAAATTCCGACTGCAGTATGGTCTGGCTGACATTTTCAATATTGCAGTCCCGGCAAAACAGCGCGCCCGATACCTGCGCAATAATCCCCGGTCTGTCCTGACCGAGTACGGAAATAACGACTTTGTTCATAATACCTCCGAGAAATCCCTGCGGGCACACAAGGACATTTCATAAAAAAATGCCCGCAGTTATCGTTTCAGTGATCAAAAAACACTTTACATTAGCATTTTATCTTTATAAACCGCAACAGCGGTTAGGATGAATCTTATTTTTGATGATGTCTATAATAATTAAAAGTAAGCGAATATTTCAAGTATTATGTAGTGCTCTGTTTCATTTAAAATTGCAGGTCGGGTTAGCGAAGCGTAACCCGGCATTCGGATGTTCTGCTCCGAAATACCTGCACAATTTTAAGTGAAACAATGCAGTAGAAGAACTTTTACAGAGCAAAATTGAAACATGGGATTATACAAAAAAGTCGGCATAGCCTCCCTGATTCTGATGATTTCGGTTTTTCTGAGCCGGGTCATCGGTCTGTTCCGGGAGATGGTTATTGCATATGCGGCCGGGGCCGGGGCCCCGGTGGATGCCTATCAGGTGGCATTTATTATTCCGGAGATTCTGAACCATATGCTGGCCAGCGGTTTTCTCTCTGTCACTTTTATTCCCATTTTTTCCGCCTATATGGCAAAAGGGGAAGAGGATAGGGGATGGGAAGTTTTTTCCATTATCCTCACAACCTTCGGGAGCCTGCTGATACTGTTTATCCTCCTGAGTTCTTTTCTGGCTCCGCAGCTCATACAAATCCTTGCCCCCGGCATGGATGATCCGGCCCGCATTGCCGAAGCCGTGCGCATGACCCGGATTATCCTGCCCGCCCAGTTTTTCTTTTTTGCCGGAGGCCTGCTCATGGCCGTGCAGTTTGCCAAAGAAAAATTTGCCGTACCTGCACTGGCTCCCCTGCTTTATAATCTGGGGATTATTCTGGGCGGCATTCTGCTGAGTGAAAAAATCGGTATGGAAGGATTTTCCTGGGGAGTACTGGGCGGCGCGTTTGCGGGGAATTTTGCCGTGCAGATCTGCGGCGCGCGGAAAGCAGGCATGAAATTTTGCTTTATTTTTGATTTTTCCCACCCGGATCTCAGAAAATATATCCGCCTTTCCCTGCCTTTGATGGTCGGGCTGACCATGAGCTTTTCTACAGAAATTTTTCTTAAATACTTCGGAAGTTATCTTCCGGAAGGCAGTATTGCCAGTCTCAATTACGGCCTGCGGATCATGTTTATCCTGGTGGGATTTTTCGGTCAGGCAGCGGGTATGGCCTCCTTTCCCTTTATGGCGCGGCTGGCAGCGGAAAATCAGATAGAAGCAATGAACCGCCTGCTCAATACCACCCTGCGCTGGCTTGCCCTGGTCATTCCCTTTTCCCTGCTTTTTATGGTGCTGCGGTATGAGATTGTGCGGATTCTTTTTCAGCGGGGGCGATTTGATGAAACGGCCACGGAAATCACCGCGCATGTACTTCTCTTTCTGCTGATCGGCACATTTGCCTATGCAGCCCAGACAGTGGTGGTCCGTGGGTATTACGCGATGCAGAACACCATGTTCCCCGCCATATTCGGAAGTCTGGGCGTTCTGCTGAGTCTGCCCTTTTACTGGCTGGGAATGCAGAAAATGGGCATCAGCGGCGTGGCCCTGGCCGTCTCCTTCTCGGCCATTCTGCAGGTCTGGCTGCTCTACTGTCTTTGGAACCGCCGCACCCGGAATTCCGGCAGCCGGGAAGTCTATTTCTTTTACTTAAAAATGGGCGGAATGAGTATGGCACTGGGCGGTGGTCTGGAACTTTTCCGCCGCTTCCTTTCAGAAAGAATGGACACTGCAACGCTGAGCGGAAGCATGGCATCTGCCTCGATTATCGGGAGCTGCTTTCTGATGCTGCTTCCCCTTGCCGGGTATCTGCTGGGAATCCGTGAAATCCCTGAATTTATGAAAAAAATGCGGGACAGACTGCTGCGAAAAGGGAGTGAGTAAACAACCCGGTACCCAGTACCCAGTCCTGCAGAGCAGCATAACCCGTCATTCAAAACCTGACATAACACTAGGCCGGGGGTGAATGCAGTCAAGACCAACATTTTGAATTTGTTGGGGTTCGTTCCTCACCCCAACCTACAATGACCCCAAAATTATTATCTTAAACACGATACAGCAATGGTTCGGTAATTTTTTCCGACTTACAGGGCATAAAACCATAACTGTCTGAAACCATTAAATGCGGATGTTCTGTATTCATTTCATAACCTGCTGAAATTATTCAGCCCGAATTTTTTTAC
>JAABRU010000050.1 GCA_011390755.1 Desulfobacteraceae bacterium
GAACACCTGACACCTAACACCCTGACACCGAACACCTGACACTTAACACCCTGACACCGAACACCTGACACCTAACACCCTAACACCCTGACACTTAACACCCTGACACCGAACACCTGACACCTAACACCCTGACACCGAACACCTGACACCGAACACCTGACACCTAACACCCTGACACCTAACACCCTGACACCGAACACCCTGACACTTAACACCCTGACACCGAACACCTGACACCGAACACCTGACACCGAACACCCTGACACTTAACACCCTGACACCGAACACCTGACACCGAACACCTGACACTTAACACCCTGACACCGAACACCTGACACCGAACACCTGACACTTAACACCCTGACACCTCCTTATACCCAGGTAATAAATCCGGGCATAAAACGGGTCCATTCATCCCCTTTGGGAATAACACGGATTGTGAATCCGTACCTGCCGGAGACACGGCACTGAATATCACATGAATAGAGATAGATGCCGTTTCCATGGGCTTCCAGCATGGACATGGACTGCACTTCGCTGCGGTTCAGATCATCCAGAGTTCGCATAATTCCGTAATACAGTTCCACTTCCACATCATCGGGGCGCAGTTCCCCCAGACTGACAATACTTGTCACCTGAAAACTTTCCCCCACGCGGAAAGGTCCTTCGGACTGCCGCTCAGGATAATCAATACGGATATTTTCCCACAGATTTCTCAGTTTTCCTCTTTGCACTGCCAGTTCTCCTGCTTCCTGTGCATTGGCGGCAGTCAGGGAACGCAGGCGATCTTTGGCCGGTTCATAAAAACGTTCATTGTATTCACCCACCATGCGGTGACTGCAGAACATCCGCATTCCCATTTTCATGGATTCTTTCATCATCCGCAGCCAGCGGCTGGGAATATCCCCGTTTTTCCGGTCATAAAAACAGGGGATGACCTCATCTTCCAGCACATTGTACAGGGCCTGGCTTTCCACGGCATCCTGGTATCCGTAATCCGTATATTCCTCCCCGTTGCCGATGCGCCAGCCCCGGTCTTCCGCGTAGCCTTCGCACCACCAGCCGTCCAGCACACTGACATTGAGCACGCCGTTGATGGCAGCTTTCATGCCGGATGTGCCGCAGGCCTCGAAGGGGCGCCGGGGCGTATTGAGCCAGACATCCGCGCCCTGCACCAGGTGACGGGCGATAAAAATATCATAATCTTCAATAAAAATGATTCTGTCCCGCATTCCGGTACGGCGGGCAAAATGAATCAGGTTTTTTATGAGTTCTTTTCCTTCATGATCCCTGGGATGGGCTTTTCCGGCAAAGATAAACTGTACCGGTGCGGTTTTGCTGGTCAGGATGGCTTCAAAGCGGTCCGGATTCTGCAAAAGGAGGAAAGCCCGTTTGTAGGTGGCAAAACGGCGGGCAAAGGCAATGGTCAGCACATCCTGATCCAGCACCAGCTCTGCCCTTTTCATGATTTCCCTGGGTGCATTGCGCCGTTTGTACTGTTTTACCATGAGTTTGCGGCAGGTACGGATCAGCCGGGCACGGCTCATGGAATGGGCGCGCCAGAGTTCCTCATCATAGATATCCTCAATGCGCCGGGCATTGTCGGGCCGGGAAGGATGCTTCTGCCATTCCGGACCGATATAGCGGTCAAAGAGCTGGGAATTCTCATGGGAAAGAAAGGAGGCAATATGCACCCCGTTGGTGACATGACCAATGGGGATTTCCTCTTCCGGTCTTCCGGGCCAGAGCCGGGTCCACATCTGCCGGGCCACCCGGCCATGGAGCTGGCTGACTCCGTTGCAGTATTGGGCCATATGCGCACCCAGGGCAAACATGGAGAGGGAATCATGGGGAGCGGCACCGGGCGGCTGGCCCCAGGAAATGATTTCATCGGCCGTTACCCCCAGTTTTTTCTCCAAAGGAATCAGATAGGGGCGGATGAGATCCGGCGGAAATTCCTCATTCCCGGCAGGAACCGGTGTATGGGTGGTAAAAACCGTGGTTCTGGGGACGATTTCCATAGCTGTTTTCAAATCTGTTCCGTAATCTTCCATCATCTGGGCCAGCCGTTCCAGGCTGGAAAACGCGGAATGCCCTTCGTTCATGTGACAGACAGCGGGACGGATGCCCATTTTTTTCAATGCCCGCATTCCGCCGATACCCAGCACCATTTCCTGCGCGATGCGATGTGACTGCTCCCCCACATATAAACGGGATGTAATATCCCGTATATGAATGGGATTTTCCGAAAGATTGGTATCCAGCAGATAGAGGGGGACGCAGCCCACATGCAGGCACCAGACAGCGACCCGGATTTCACCCTCGGGCCCTTCCACCATGACCCGCAGATCATTTCCCTGCAGGTCTTTGGCTTTGCTGACGGGCAGGTGGTAAATGTCGGTTTCCGGGTATTCCTCCTGCTGCCAGCCTTCCTGGTCCATATACTGGCGGAAATAGCCCTGGCGGTAGAGCAGGCCGACTCCCACCAGAGGGAGCCCCATATCGGATGCGGCTTTGAGATGATCCCCGGCCAGAATGCCCAGACCTCCCGCAAAAAGGGGAATGCTTTCATGGATCCCGAATTCCATGGAAAAATAGGCTATGGTTTTATTCTGCTGAAACAGGGAATGATAATTATCCGTCCCCACGCAGGGCAGTTTTTCATAACTGTCTTTCACCCGCTGCAAATGGGAGAGAAAACTGGGGTCCCCGGCCAGTTCTTCCAGTCTTTTCTGGGGAACATAGGTAAGAAAACGGATGGGGTTGCGTTCGCACTCATCCCAGAGCCGGGGATTGATGCGGCGGAAGAGATCCACCGCGTCATACTGCCAGCACCACCATATATTCCGGGAAAGGGTTTCCAGAAAAGCCAATGGTTCCGGGATATTAGGAAAAACCTGAAATGTCTGAAATTTTTTCATATGAATAATACCTGTAAAATCTGCCCGGACTTAGAAAACCGGACAGCATTATTGCTGATTGTCAGTAGATCGAAAAGTTTCCGTAGGAGTGCAAAAATTGCATTTTTGCATGTAACCGGGGGTTACATTATTCTCCTACAGGTTTTTCTGTCTCACACTCCCTGTCTCTTTTCATACAAAATCATAGGAATAATAAACTGCTATCCCTTTTTCCTTTGCATATTCTTCCGCATCCGGTTGGGAGATCATATATGTTACCAGAACCGGGAAAATATCGGGAAAAATTCCTTCCAGTTTCAATAATCGTTTTTTTACAAAGCGATCCACATCGTTTTTGGACAGTTGGCTTTTGGACTCTCCCACAATCATGAGCGATCTGCCGTCTCTGATACCTTCACCGAGGATATTGATTTCCAGATCACGTCCCTTATTATCCCTGAGATATTTCCGGATAAGACGTTCTTTGAGATTTATCCGGTGATCTCTTTGCAGCAGTCCGGGCAGATATTTGTAGGCCAGGTCTTCCAGTCTGTATCCTACTGTATTTGCAATTCCGCCAAGCTGTTTTCTGGTTTCCGTATGTTCATCCGCCAGATGTTTTAAGGATTTTTCAGTTCTTTTCTGGGCTTCGGCCAGTTCTTTCAGCGAAACAGCCAGTTCATCTACTCGGCTTTCAGTCCTTTTCTGGGCTTCAGTCAGTTCTTCTACCCTGATTTCGGTTCTTTTCTGTGCTTCAGTCAGTTCTCCGACCCTGATTTCAGTTCTTTTCTGTGCTTCGGCCAGTTCCTCCATCCGGTTTTCGGTTCTTTTCTGGGCTTCAGTCAGTTCCTCCATCCGGTTTTCGGTTCTTTTCTGGGCTTCGGCCAGTTCCTCCATCCGGTTTTCGGTTCTTTTCTGGGCCTGGGCCAGTTCCTCCATCCGGTTTTCGGTTCTTTTCTGGGCCTGGGCCAGTTCCTTCATGACCCCTTTTAATTCACTGAAATCTTCTTTTCTTACGGTATTCTGAATTTCCTCACACATTTCTCCCAGCAGATGGGCAAATTTTCTGGCAGCCGCATCATCCAGCACGGTTTTCAGTTCCGAATAGATGTTAAAGGTATTGAGCATAATAAACCTCCTTTGCCGAAAACAATAAAGGACGGTGAATCCACCGTCCTTTATTCATACACTAATAAGGGTTAAGAAATCAAGTAATGTTTGTTTGCAATAAATACATCCGCAGATTTTGGGATTCATTGCGGCATTTTCCGCACGGGACGCGGAGCGTCCCCGCGGCATTCCCACGCAGAGCGTGGGAACGAGTGAAAGTGAACCCCTTATCAGCGCAGCCCGGCCACTTTCTGCATGACAAATATGGCCTCTGGCAGACCGAGTTTTGTATCATTGTTTACATCTGCCCCCCGGTTGACGTTCTGAACCGATATTCCGGCAGTCAGTTTCAGAGCCTGAATGGCATCTTTCAGGTCTATGACATTGTCCACAACTACATACAATGCTTTCACTTCTCCGATTGTATATGTGATATTCTGGATAAATGTATCAAAGACAGAACCACTGTCATCCCGCAGATTCACTTCTATGGTCGCTGTACCGAATGCATTGATTTTAGGGGTGAGAATCAGTTTCAGCGGATAGCGTTCATCCGGTTCCAATATTACCGGAAATGCTGCCGGACTATCATCGGATTCCGTTACCTTAATATTCACATTCGGAAGCAACTCTGTATTCATGGATAATGTGGTTAAAGTCAGACTTCCGCCATCCGGATCATAAATAAGGAAATCAAATTCCTCTGTCCTGTTTTCCAAGCCCTCAATATTGGAAGGCAGATCCAGAATCACCGGTGCATCATTTATCGGATGGATGGTCACCGTAAACTTTTTGGTTACCTGAAGCGGTGCAGGCTGATTTTTCACATCCACGACCAGTATTTCCAGTTCCACTGAACCGGATACATTGGTTCCCGGCCGGATGGTTACCTGGTAAGTATGTTCCCTCGGATCAGCGGGCTGGGGGGTAATCTTTGTCGGCTGAACAATATTTTCATAAGGAATCAGCGGGGCATCCTGTGTTACAGGATGAACATCAATTTTATTGAATTCGTCCACCCCGGTATCTTCATCAATGATGGTGAATATAACCGTCACAGGAACATCCTCACTGGTATAGACCGGGCTTTCCACAAAAATCTGCGGATCGGATGCCGATGTCACATCATATACGGTCATAGTGAAAGTGGCCGTTGTGGGATCAGGATCCAGGCCGTCATACACCTGGATTTCAATATCCGCAGTTCCGGTTTCATCCAACGCAGGATTAATATCCATTGTATAATTCGGATCATTGGCTCCTGCCAATGTTATATATGTCGGCCCGGTGATATTGCTCAGGGGTACAAGGGTTGTATTCTTGGAATCCGCATTCACCTGCAACTGGGCAATCGGGGTATCCGGATCATCCACCCGGAAAGTGACGGTGATCGGTGTATTGACCGGTGTCACTTTGGGGCCGGGCGTAATAAAAATGACCGGAGGATCCGAAACCGGCAGTACCGTCAGGATGAAATTTTTGTCTGCCGTATCTCCTCCCGGATCTGCAACTGTTACTGAAAGAGTGACCGGTGTGGAAGGATTGATACCGGTATTGGCATTTTCCACAGGTATGAGTGTGAGCGTAATCGGTCCGGCACTGTAAACCGGTTCCCTGATTTTAAATCCGTCTGCGTAATCCTGCCCGTTTACCAGGATATGCTGCCCGTCCGTCGGCAGAACAGAAGCATTGGTGGAGGTAATGGTCAGAGAAAGCTCATCTTTGTCCACATCATTTACAGTAAATGTAAAATCTTTGCTTTCATCCTCATTCATGGTCCAACTGGAAGTGGCGGAGCTGATGACAGGGCCGTCATTTCCACTCAGAACACGCAGGACAAACATCAGGGTATTGCTCGCCGTGGGGCCGCCGGTATTGTCATTGGCAGTGATGGTAATTTCCGTATTCCCGGCTAGGGCAGAATTCATTGACTCCAGCGGTTTCACCGTGAGTGTGACTTCGCCGTATTCTTCCGAAGTAACCGGATCGGTTTTAATAAGCACTTCACTGGTCGTCAGGTAAGAGAATTCATTGGGCACCAGTTCCTCATTTGAGGATACAGCAAATACCGTCACATTACTCAGAGCGGTATCCACATCATCCACCCGGAATACAATATTTTTGGTGGTATCCTCTTCCATTGTGATAACCTGGTTGGGAACAATGCCGGTAATCGCAGGCGGATCATTGGCAATTTCCACAGCCAGTTTGAAGATAAGGGAATAGCTGCTGTCCCCTGTTCCACCGTCATCAGCAGTCAGTGTCACACTGACCATGCCGGACTGATTTGCTGCCGGTTTCAAAACAAGAATCCGGTTCGCTCCGCCGCCGGTAATATGAGCGTGTGCATAATCCGTCGGCAGTATGGTTTCATCCGAGGATGTGGGAGTAACAGTTATGTTTTCCACCAGAGAATCAATATCCGTGAGTGTGAACGGTATTTCCAGTTCAACATCCTCCTGGGCAGGGAAAATCTGATTCTTGCTGATGCCTGTAATACCGGGAGCATCATTCACCGGCTGCACATTGACGGTAAAGGTCATCGTGTTGGTGGCTGTGGCAGTTCCGGTATTGTCATCAATGGTCAGAGTAATCTTGGCCGTTCCGTTAATGGAAGTGTTGGCATTATCCGCCGGATTGATGACGATAATCCGTTCATCATCCTCGGCCCCCGGTTCCACATGGATATTCATATATTCATTGGGAATCAGAAATGTATTATCGGATTCTGCCGTAACCGTAATATTTAAGGGGTCGGTGTCCAGATCAGCAACAACAACCGTAAGCGATTTGTTCTCATCCTCCTGCATCTCAACAACTGCATTCGGTTTTATCTGATTGTTCGGATGTCCCGTGTCAACAGACGGCGAATCATTCACAGGATTAAGACGCAGCTTAAAAGTAACTGCCGTTTCAGCATTGCCTGCCCCGCTGTTGTCATTTGCTGTAATGGTTATCGGCACATCCCCGGACTGATCCGTCTGCGGTGTAATGACAATGCTTCTGTCCGCACCGGTTCCGGTAATCCGGATATCCGTATTTTGGACAAGTGTTTCATTTCCGGATACAGCGGTCAGGCCGATAAGTGTTGGCGCACTTTCCTTGTCAGAAAGGGTTACAGGAATACTGGCAGCAACATCCTCCTCTGCATCAACAATCATGCCTTCACTGATACCGCTGATTTCCGGCGGATCGTTGACCGGATTCACTTCTATGGTAAAGGTGAAATCCGATGTGGCTGTTTCTGTGTCTGTATTGTCATCCACTGTCATAGTAATGGTTCCTGTGCCGAAATCATAGGTGTTGGCATCCGGTTCAGGAACAATGACCAGTTTACGGTTGCAGATACATTCTGCCGGTACGGGAACCGGATTATCCTGACATTCTGGCAAATCAATATTACATTCATCCCGCAAAGGATCATCCGGGTCAATCACTTCCACATGAAGACTGGCATAGGCATCTGCCACCAGATTTGTATTTCCGGATTTCACCGAAACTGTCAACTGATGGGGAACCTGCTCCACATCTTCCACCCGGAAGGGAATTTCAAAGGTTTTTGTTCCCTCTGTTTCAAGATCTTCAGAAAATGTCACCACGTCAAAGGGATCAATTCCCAGAATTGACGGGGGATCATTTACCGGGCCTACGGAAAAAGTGATCGTCAGAACAGATGTGCTGGTGCCCGTCCCCTCCTGATCGTCTGCTGTGATTTCAATGCTAAGAATTCCGTACTGATAATCAGCAGGCTGAACATACATGATACGGCTGCCCAGCGTTCCGGTAAACCGGATATTGGCATCAGGCACAACATTCTGATTACTTGATTTGGCAGAAAGAACGATCTGTCCCAAAGGCGTATCAGGATCTGTAAGGGTAATGGCTATATCTTTCTCTGTTTTTTCAGGTGTGGTTATTATCACCGCAGGATCAATATTGGTTATTACCGGAGGATCATTGATCTGCGTCACTTCCACAGTAAAGACCAGAGTGGAAACAGCGGTTTCCGTACCTGTATTGTCATTAAGTTCAAGGGTGATGGTCGCTGTTCCGTTCTCATGCGTATTGGCATTCTCTTTTGGCCGGATATATATGGTACGGGCTGCTTCGGTTCCTGTTATCCGCAGATTGGCGTAAAGATTGGGAATCAGATTGGTATTCCCGGATGTCACCTTTGCAGTGATATTCTCTGCTTCGGTGTCCACATCTTCCAGCACAATTTCAATATCTTCGGAAGTATCCTCATTCATTACAATCAACTGATTTGCCACAAGTCCGCTGAAAACAAAAGGCGCATCATTGACAGTTCCCACATTCAATGTGAATGAAACAGGAGCAGATGTATTATTCTGCGCTTCTCCGTCATCTGCTGTCAGGGTTATATTGATCGGGCCGGAAAAATCACTGTTCGGTGTGATTTTGAGAATACGGCTGGCTCCCAGTCCGCTTGCTGTAATTGTGCAGTTTACAGGTGTTGACCAGTTAAGCTCAATATTTTCCACAGGTGTATCCGCATCCGATAAGGTAATCGTGATTTCCTTCGGGGTGTCCTCATCTGCCGGAATAATATCGTTATTGCTGATTCCTTCGATAGCAGGCGGGTCATTCACCGGATTAACCTGCAGTTTTACGACCAGTTTGGACGTGGCAGTCGCACTTCCCGAATTATCATCCGCTGTAATTGTAATTTCCGCAATGCCGTTTTGGGGAGTAAATGCGTCTTTTGCCGGTGTTATTACAAGGGTGCGGTTGTTTCCGGTTCCATCAAGCCGCAGGTTGTTGTAGTTATTCGGCACCAGAGCAGTGTTATTGGAAACAGCAGTCAAAGTGATATTGTCCGCATTTGTGTCTTCCACATCACTAAGCGAAACAGGGATTGATATTTCGGTGTCCTCATCCGTTGTGTGAACAGAATAATTTGCCGGTGCAGTGAATACCGGTGCATCATTCACATCTTTTACCTCCAGATAAAAGGTAACAGATGTCGTTTTTGCATCTTCCGGATTGTTATCATTCACTGATAAAACCAGTTCAGCCGTACCGGTTTTATTTTCGTTCGGTGTAAGTTTGATCCGGTAATTCGCACCGGCACCGGTGATTCTGATGCTGGTATTTGCTATAATATCCGTACTGTTGGGAACAACTTCCGGAACCAGGCTGCTGATAGCCGTATCAACATCATTTATCACAATATCAATATTGATAAAGATGTCCTCATCTGTTTCAAAAATATCGCCTTCCTTGATACCGGAATCAATTGTGGGCGGATCGTTGACAGGATTAACCTTCAACTGAAAAACCGCAACATCTGTTCCGCCTTTGCCGTCATTTACCGTTACAGTGACAGATGTATTCCCATTGGCATTTTCAGCGGGAAGGAGCGTCATCGTAAAATTTCCGCTGCCGCCGTTTACGTCCATCATATGCGTCATTCCGCTGCCTCCGATATTGACATGGTCGTTATCAATGGGCAGAATCGCCTGATTTACGGCTGTGGCCGTTATGGTCAACAGATCATCCTTGTCAATATCGCTGACAGTAAAAGAAATATCTCCGGTTTTCGTATCTTCATCTGTAATAACCGGGCTGGGTGTGTTTAACACAATTTCCGGTATATCATTGACAGATGTAACGCTAAGAATAAATGTTTCCGTCGCTGTCTTCCCGCCGTCATCGGTAATTTTTACGGTGATAACTGTTGTTCCGAACATGTTGGCTACAGGTGTGATCGTCAGTGTGGGGGATGTACCCGAACCGCCTATTACAATATTTTCACCACCACTATCTGGTTCAGCAGTAGTAGGGTTATCATCAGGAACAAGTTCCGTATTGGATGAAGTGACGGTAATACTGTTCCATAGCACATTACCGGCGCTTTCCTGGTCGCTGATGGTAAAGGCAAAATTTTCCAGTACGCCGTCTTCATTAATACTCTGATTACCAATTGGGTTTATCACAGGGGGATCATTAAAATCTGTAACTTCAAAATCAAATGCCACAGATACATTTGCCCCCGCTGTATCTGTTGCTGTTAACGTAATAACCGCCGTTCCTGAAAGATTCGGTTCCGGTGTAATAATGACAAATAATTCAGCTTCTTTATCAACCAAAACCGGATAATAGGAAGCTCCGCTTATACCGTTTATTGAAATATTGGCATCCGGAACCAGTGCCTGATTGCCTGATGCGGCACTAATCCATACAAAATTCGGGGTTCCGTCATGATCTCCGTGCCGGAGGATAATGGTCGGCACGGCCAGAGAACCGCCGCCCTCAATAATTGTCTGTGGATTTTCAGGCGTATCCGCATCATCTGACGGAACATTGCTGAAAACCGGTTTGTCTGTCACTGCTGTGACAGTTACTGTAAAAGTATCGGAGACTGTGGGATCAATGGGATCTCCATTAATATCCACTTCACTGACGACTACTGTGATAGTTGCCGTACCGAATTCCGTGCTGTTGGCATCCGGTGCCGGAATTATTGTCAAAGTGGGATCAGCATCTGTCTGGTCAATAATAATATGTTCTGCATCATCGGGAATCAGATCCGGGTTGTTGGATGTTGCAGTGATTTGCAGCGAAGCAAGATCACTGTCCACATCCGTTATGGTAAATGAAAAAGGGCCAAGAGTACTATCTTCCAATACAGTTTTATTGGGAATATCGGAAATCTCATGGGGGTCATTTACAGACGTGACCGTCAGAACAAATGAATCGGAAACATCCCCGCTGCCATCTGTCACCGTCACCGTTACATTTGCTGTACCGTTCGCATTCAGAGGCGGATCAAGTTTCATTGTCAGTGATCTGCTGAATGTGTCTCCGTCAGTCAACAGAGTGGTGGTATAAGGACTGACATAACCGTTAATCAGAATATTTGCATCCGGCAGCACATCCTGATTGTCCGAAACAGCGGAAACAGTTAAGGCATCGCCGTCCTCATCATAGACTTTGAAAGAAAAACTCAGCGGGGTTGCATCTTCCGCCATTTCTTTGTCCGGAATCGGATTAACCGGATCAAATGTTGGCAGACGGCTGACACCGAAAACAAAGGTTTCTGTTGCTGATTTTGTTCCGTCACTTACCGTGACAGTAATTTCAAAATATCCGTACACATCTGTCTGGGGAGAAATATTGACAGAACCGGTGCCAATACCGTCTGTCAAATTCAGGGACGGCGAAGAGGGCGTTACAGCGGGTTCCGAACCGATATTATCAGGATTCAGAGCTTCTGCACTGACAGTGACCCCTGCAGTAGCAGAAACATCATCATACACAGTAATCGGAATACTGACTGACCCAAAATCGGTGACATAAGTATCATCAATTGCGTCAATGGCCGGAGGATAATTAAATGTTGCTTCATCAACAGCAAAAGAAAAATAAGCCGCACCGGTATCATATACCCATGTATCCGGGACATATGTATCTGTTCCGGGAGCGCCCACAACCGTCAGTTCACCGGAGATACCCACTGAATAACCGAACTGATCGCCGGAAAGCAGGGATGACGGAACTTGTTGCAGATCTGTCTGTTCAGTCCAGTTAGAACCATCAAACTTATAAATGTAGGTAGCCCCTTTGTCGCTATTTTCCTTATCCGCCCCGACAATGGCGTAATCCTTGCCTATGGAAACAGATACACCGTAATTAATAGATGTCTGGTTGTTAATGAACTCCGCAAGCAAGTCTGGATCGTTTTCTGTTCCCGGTGGTGGTGGCTCCAGTCGTTGTAGCTCAGACCATGAACTGCCGTTATGGTATAATGCGAAAGCCTGCCCTTTAGCTCCTATAATCGCATAATAACCGTCCGTCGAATTACCGTATATTGCAACAGATTTCCCGAAGTTAAAAGTGTTCGTATTATTATTGGCACTTAGAGTATCCGTGATTTTAAACTGTTTTTCTTCTGTCCACTGCGTACCATCATAATAGTAAATATATACAGAACCGACATTGGAATAAAAAACATTCGGAGAATTTTCCGGAACAAGATAATCAGCTCCCGGCACACCGACAATAATCCGATCTCCGGCAATGGCCACGGAATTACCGAAAAAATCATTTCCCGATGCACTGGCACCGCGTGTCAGTTTTGTCTGAAGACCGGCTTTCTCAACAGAACCAAGACTTTTCCAGACAGCCCAACCTTTTTCAGGTTTTTTATAGATGATGACAGAACCCGAATTATCCTTTGCATTGTCATCGTCAAAAGGCACACCGACAACCGCAAAAGAATCACTGATATCAACAGATGTTCCGGAATTATCGTCTGTTGTAGCGTCATTGGCGAATATTTTGGCCAAAGGCAGCCCGTCCCTATCAAATATATAAGCACTTCCCGCATTCTGACGCAGAATATTGCTGACCCTCACATCCGACTGCGGCGAACCGACAATAATATAATTCCCGGAAACAGCGACAGCAGTTCCGAACTGATCGCCACTTTGCCCGTCATCAGGATCAAGTCGATCCACTTCTGTCCAGGCAGAAGAATTTAGCTGATATATATAGATCGCTCCGATATCTGAAATTCCGGCATTTTTGGAACCGACAACAGCATAATTACCGTCAATGGAAACCGAATATCCGAAATTATCTCCTGAGATATAATCGCCAGGCACTTCTTTGAAAGGAGCCGCGCCCGCGCTTACCGGAAAAACAGACAGCAGCAGCAGGATTGCCATTAATACACAGTTGATATACCTTGATTTCATGTCATACCTCCTTAGGTCTTTTGTTTTCCCGCTTTGCAAAAGGGCCGGGAAAGATTTTTCCGGATTGGGATACCGGGTGTTTTTATGATAATATAACTCATATAACGCAAACCGCATGAATGGCGGGTTATGCCCCCCATTTTTTTGGCATCATTCGGATTTCAGGCGACAGCTTTATCTTTACGCCCATAAGAATGGACAATATCAAAACTTTCATCACTTAAAAAAATTTCTCCGCAATGTGTACAGACATCATGCGGGATATGATAGAGAATCCCTTTTTCAGGATGATGTAAAACAGTATGCTTCTCTAATCTTCCCCCGCACATAGGACATTCCGTAAATTCACTTTTTTTCATAACGCCCTCTTTGATGAAATCAGAATATAAAGTTGGTTTTCAAATATTTTCCCTTTCGTATATATCAGAATATTATCATATGTCGGGCCTTTAATAATGTACAGTTTTTCTTTTTTTCCTGTATAAGGATTTGTACTGTTCAGCACTTTGTATATTTCATCTGCATTAAGAATTGATTCATAAACATCTCTTTTATCAAGATTTTCATCTAACTCCAATTCAGCTTTCAGCGTAAATTTAACCTGCCTGTCCAATATCAGTCTTTTTATTTGTTTCAGTCTGGTATCTGTTTGCAATCTGTACTCTCACTAAATAACTGTTTTATTTCTTTCTAAATCTTCTGAACGGTCTTTATGGACTTTGGTAACCGGAGATACGATTTCTTTAAATTCCATTATCAGCAGATCGAAAAGTTTTCCCCGGATACGGTTTTAGGACTGCCCGGAGATGATAAAAAATTATTCCTTACTCTTCTGTATCATTCGTGTAATTCGTGTAATTCGTGGCTAAAATAAAATCAGATAGTTATAAAAAATGCGAAACTACAGATAATCAATAAAAATATTTACTTCCGATTCTCTGTCAGATGCCTTCTCTGTTCAAGAATAATATCGGATGCAAGCGGGGAATCTTTTTCAGGTCTGACAGGACAGACAGACTGAAAAAAGGATTTGTCACCTGTCTGCAGCCATTTTTTCTTTTGTTTGTATTCTTCTGTTTCAGAAAATGTCTTCATCTGTCTCATCACTGTTTCAATCAGATTGTCTTTTTTTTCATTTGTATTTCCCAACTGCCGGATCATCTGAAACAACCTGAATTCCTTGAATGAGAAACTGTATAACATGTTCGGATTGATCTGATAATATTTCAGGAACAATCTGAACCCTCAGTCTCTGATTTTCATTTATATTCAGAGGTTCCAAAGGATATATCCGTCCATGTTCATAAACAGCGGAAATTATCCGGTTCATCGTTACGCCTCGGTTAATCTTTGAAAAAAGCGGTTAAAATCAGAACCCTTTTACGACCGGATTCATCGCTTATTCATTCAATAAGTTCAATTATATTTATCAATATATCTTTTATCTCTCCAATCTTAAATGTTGAAGCAATGCCAACATCCTGTCTTTTTCCATGAGAAAGATAGTTTCTGTATTCAATAATCTCTGTCAGGTCTTGAAATAACTCCTCGGAAATAGGATTTTTCAACACTTTTTTTGCACCTGAAAGACTGTAAAAATCATTTTTATTTTTTATGAAAGAATTTACAGAATGATGTAAAGGAGCAAATTGTTTTTTTAAATACCTTCTCCTGTATTCTTCTGATACAATTTTTTTGATTTCTCCGTATGCATTATCTATCCTACTGAAGATTATTTTTTCAAAAGTTGTAATAATATTCAAAATATATAATTCTGTAATATCTGTTTTCAGTTCATCAAAATAATCATCAATAATCTGCTTTTTATCCTGAGTTTTTTTCGCTTTACGGGGTGACAGCACTGTCAGTTCTCTGGCTAATTTCTGATTGTTTCCTATACTGTTTTTGGCAAATCCGTGTATTACCATTGAAGAAAGATAATGCTGATATACCTCTTCCAATATTTCTGCGGGAGACATAGTTTATCCTCTAAATATCAGTCCATCTTTTCAACCATTCGCCAATTAGTTCTTCAAATGATTCTTTTGTTAATTTTTTGATATTTTCTTCCTGTTTTCTGCTTTTCCAAATTTCCCAATGAGATTTATTTTCGGTGAGTAACAGAAATACACTATCTTCTTTATGCCCTCGAAAGTATAAGTCAATTTTGCCAAAAGCACCCACAACATTAATACCGGTTGGTTCAAAAATTACTGACGGACCTTCCGTACTGCCAAAAAAAAGATACATCATGGAAATATTCATCATAAATTCTTCGCATTCAGCAAATTTCAGACGGTCAAAATCAACAATTATATCTCCGCTTTGGATATATTCATCCAGCCAGTTTCCAATTTCGTCATACAACTTATTAACTTCCTGAATCCATAACTGTTTTTTTCTTTCTAAATCTTCTGAACGGTCTTTATAGACTTTGGTAACCTGGGATATGATTTCTTTAAATTCCATTATCAGCCTCTCAGAATATGATATTGTCGGTGCGGTGTAATATATCAGCCATTTCCCGGCATTAAAATGCCGGGCTATTATCTGACACCCCTAGGGGGTTAAAATCAGATTCGGAAGCAGAAAAAAAATCTTTCCAATGAAATCCGGATAAAAAAACCCTAAAATATTTAAAGCAATATCCGTGCCATAATTTTTTGTCTGTTTTGCTTTGCGTCCGGGCAGAGGCAGATTATGGACACCTGCTTTCGCTGGCATGATGTCATTCCGGTGAAAGCCGGCATCCGGTATTTCCGCAAAATATACGGAAGATTCATTAAATATCATAAAATCTTTCCTCTGCAAGTAAAAATCTGCATCGTATTCCTCCGGACAGCGGAAGAAATCTGTTTCCCTTAAAAACCCGGAATCATGTCCGCCCCTGACAATTTTCGGCAATGGATTTTCTGTTTATCCTAATAACCTTTTTCAATGTCAACATGAAATTTTTTATCAGTATTAAATATTTTTCAGCCAAAAAATATTACTGTTCAATATTATTGGATAATTTAATCCAAACCCGCAACAGTTCGCTGACCCCCCATGCCTGTGCATCGCAGCCGCGGGGGCTGTGGGGCGCGTTTCCGTCCAGAATTTCCGGCATCTGTCCCACACATCCCGTATTCATCAGCCGGGTGCAGCTTCCCAGCCAGGCCAGGGCGGTTTCTGCCCCTTCTTTTCCATAAACTTCGGCCCAGGCTTCGCAGAAAGAGGGAAAAACCCAGGTCCACGCGGTTCCGTTATGATAGGCCGGTTTTCTCTGTGTATCCTCATCCCCTTCATATCTTCCCTGATAGGGCCGGTGCGGATCATTGAGCAGATTTCCATGATGCCGGATTTCCAGGGGAAATTCCACAGGGCGGTCCGCCAGGCTGCGGATGGCTCCGGGTACAATGAGACCGGAACAGGCTTCCAGAATGCTGCGGCAGATACGGGAATTCTCCACGGCCCCCATTGTAATGGCGAAAAGCTGGTTGGGCCGCAGGGCATCATCGGCCTTTGCCTGCATTGCGGACTCTCCCGCACGGGCATGGAGACAGTCGGACAGATACCCTTTGTCTTCCCGGAAAAAGAAACGGATAAGGGACTCCCGCACCTGCTGTGCCAGTTCTGACCATTTTTTTTCTTCCGGAAAAATACGGGCAAGAAAGGAAAGGGCCGAATGCCACAGGGCCTGAATTTCAACAGGATAGCCTTCCCGCGGGGTTCCGGCCGGGTGATTGGTGTCCATCCAGGTAAAATGGGAGGGACTGAAGATCAGTCCGGATTTCGGGTCCGTGCGGATGCCGTTGGGCGTTCCCTGCATCATGGAATCCGCCATATCGGCCAGGGTTTCCCGGATGCTGCGCGCGCCGCAGGATTCCTGAAGAAAAGAATCATTTCCCTCGCTTTCCAGCAGATCCGCACAGGCCCGGTAAAACCACAGGGGCGCGTCCGAAGTATCCCGGTTTCCCGCATCTTCCCCCCGGATCATATTGGGCAGGGTTCCCTTTTCCTCAAAACGGGCAAACTGCTTGAGAATGGCGCGGGATTCCGCTGTTTTCCCGGCTGCAATCAGCCCCCGCACCGCAATCAGGGTGTCCCTTCCCCAGTCCAGAAACCAGGGATACCCTGCAATAACGGTCTGCAGATGATCCCGGCGGACAATATAATGATCCAGAGCCGTTATGAGGGAGGCTGTAAAACTCCCCTCCCCTGGGGGCGATGCTGCTGACGTAAGGTTTTTTCCTCTCGTTACGAGGCTCTGCCTCGTAATGCAGTCCGTGAGGCTCCGCCTCACACAGTCGGAGGCGGAGCCTCCGGACATCCGTTCCCAGACAGAGCCTGGGAACGAGTAATCAGCAGCATTATATTTCCGCAAAAGCTCAGCGGAATCCATTTCTCCCGCTCCTTTTACCCAGGCCCGCAGTTCGCTTCCCTCCCCGCCCTTGAGGTAAGCGGAAAAATAACCGGGACTGAAGAGATCCGAATGGGGGTCCAGTCCTCTCCTATCTTCCAATGAGCGGAAAACCATATAATGCCATTCAGGTTCATACACAAAATTTCCGGAAGTCATCCCCATTTCCAAAGTCCGGTCCGGGGCCGGGGCAAAAATAAATCCGTCTGCCTGTTTCCGGACGGCTTTGGGCCAGTCATGTTCCGGCCCGGTAAAGGCTTTGGTGGTATCGTGAAAACTGCGGTCTTCCACATCCGGCCGCAGAATCAGGCGCACGGCTTTTCCGTCCGGCAGTTCCCTGTCTCTCCCTTCCCCCAAGGCCCGGAAAAAGGAAATACGCATGGCATTATAGCCCTGTATCATTTCCATGGAGATGAAAAAGGAAATATCCGAACCCTGGCCCGTGGGAATGCGGTATTTCCAGAATGCCCGGTTCTGCTCATCAAAAGCAAAGGAATCCAGGCAGTTTATCCCGATTTCATAGGAAAATCCCTGAAAAACCACCCAGGCCCGGCACCGGGTGAACAGGATCCGCCGGTCTTCGGGAACACGGGGACTGATATTCGCGGCCAGAAGGGCATCATAGCGGCTGTATAATTCCCCCCAGGACACAGCCGCGCGCAGCATTCCCCCGCGGCCGTTGCTTCCCAAAAATATCAGTTCTTTTTTCAGAATTTCCGGGCGGGAAAAAAACCGCCGGATTTTTACATTTCCGGGGGATGCAAGATACAGCAGGTCGGATTCCCCGTGTCTGCATCTGTCCGGGGAAAATACCGAAATCCGGAGACGGTACTGCCGGTGTTCCGGGGGAACCGGCAGGGGAGAAAAAAGGGCAAAGTGATTTCCGTCCGCGGACGGCAGACTTTCCTCCCGTGCCGCGGTGAAATTTCCATCCTGCACCGAGGCCCGGAAAGAATGCGGTGCCCGCAGCAGCAGAAAATGATCCGGGGGAATCATCAGCTCCCGGTGCAGATCTTCGGGCCACTGCCAGCAGATTACGTTGGATTCTTTGCCGCGGGGATGCTGACTGCGGCAGAAGGCAGCGGGATTTTCCGCCAGTTCCCCTGCGGCGGTGTCAGGATCAAAATCGCCCGTATCCCCGGTTCCCCGGTAAAAACAGTACAGTTCCAGGGCTTTGGCCCGGTAACACTGGCGGAGAATTCTGTCTGCTTCCTCTGAAACAGCAGGCGGTGACGGGGCTTCCAGACAGCAGACCTGTCCGGGCACAAGTCCGCAGCTTTTGAATTCCCCCTCCCTTTCCACCCGGATATTCTGCCCGCTGAGCAAATCCCGGTATTCCCTTTCTTCCCCATCTTCTTTCCAGAAAAGCCGCGCGGGATTTTCATCATCCAGATTCACCAGCACCAGCACTTTTCTTCCGGAAGCGCGGTGGTGACGGAGAAGAACAATCCCGTTTCCCTCTTTTTCCTGAATCATTTTCAGTTCTGTCCGGTCATGGAAGGCCGGATGACTGCGGAGAAGACGGCTGAGTCTGCGGATCTCCGCGACCTGATTTTCCGCCGCTCCCCAGTTCAGGGGGGAAGATTCATGCACATTGATTTTTTCTCCGGCCAGCCATTCCACCCCGTTGGCAAATCCGAAACCGCCGTTTAAGGATGTCAGCGCGCAGAGGGCTGTGCGCATCCGGGCATAGGTATGGGAACGGGAGGCCAGGCGGTTGTTGTCATGGGTTTCGGCAAAATGGATCATCACTCCGTCTGTCCGGCCAATCTCAAAGGCACCGGGCAGATAATGTTCGATCTGTCCCCGGTCGTAATTCTGGAAAAGTTCCGAATAGGCCCAGTTCAGGTTGGCCGTATTCAGCAGCGCGCGGGTAACGGAAATCTTTCCGCCCAGCCCTTCCAGAAAAAAGACCGTGTCCGGATACTGCTCCCGCACCGTGGCCGTGATAAAAGTCCAGGCCTGCAGGGGAATCATATATCCGGCATCACAGCGGAAACCGTCCACCCCTCTTTTGCACCAGGTGAGAAAGACATCGGCCATATACTGCCACAGATCCCTGTGCCGGTAATCCAGTTTGGTCAGGTCGGCCCATGTAACCCCCCACGCGCCCGGCATTTCAATGCGTCCCTCTTCATCCCGCGCCAGCCAGTGGGGATGGGTTTCATGCAGACTGGCAGCCCAGCCCGTATGATTGATGGCTATGTCCATGATGAGCTTTCCCTGCCGTCCGTGAACCGCATCCAGCAGCTCAATGAACTGCTCCAAAGGGGTGGCTTTGGGATCAAATTCCGCGAGCGCGGGGTCCACTTCCGTAAAACTGAGGGCAGCGTAGGGACTGCCGAAACGCCCCATGCGTCCGTAGGTGGTGGGGGTGGGATGGATGGGAAGCAGCTGCAGGTAGCGGCAGCCCAGATCGCCCATAATGAAATCCAGCTCCCGGATCAGATCCCGGAAGGTGCCGGATTTGGGAATCACCGTATATCCGGCCTGATCCAGCAGGGAAACACAGTCGCTTTCCCCCTTTTCCCTTTGGGTCTTTTCTTTTTTATTGGGGCCGAACTGCCGGACAAAGGCATTATAGATGATATTGGCGCAGCAGGTGTGGGCCGGTTCCACATTGATTTCGGTGTTGGAACCGGGCGGCCAGAGGGGATCGCTCTTTCCTTCTGCCAGAAAATATGCCTTGGCTTCAAAATGACCGACCTGGGAAAGGGGAAGACACAGGCGGAAAAGCCCCGGCTCCGTCCGGATCATGGGAATATCAAACCAGTGCCGGGAAAGGGGGGATTCTTCATACAGCACCTCCCGGATGATTTCGGAGCGGATGGTTTCCGCCTGCCCGATATTGGTGCGCAGCCATGCGCTTCCCTTCATATCCCCGCTCACGGACAGGGTAAAGATACAGGTATCCCCCCGGAAGCGGAGCAGATGCCGCCCCGGTCCGGGCTGCTGTTTCAGGTTTTCGGAAACATTCATCACTTTCCCCTATTGCCTTTCAGGATTGAAATTGTGGGTCATGATCTGCGTATTTACCACGAAATACACAAAATACACGAAAAAACCTGTTTCCTTTCGTGTTTTTCGTGGTTTCAGAGAATCAGCAGATCGAAAAGTTTCCCCCGGATACGGTTTTACGACTGTCCCGGAGTGCGGAAACTGTATTTCTGCAACGCCGCATCTCCCGGTTACCCCATGCAAAAATACAGTTTCTGCACTCCTCCGGAAACTTTTCGATCTACTGAGAATATGACAGAGGATAAACAGGCAGCCCAGGCTTTACGGTTTCTCTGTTTTCACTGCCGGAGTCTTGGGAACAGAAACAATCTCCACCTGCATCTCAATTTTTTCCAGGGGATTGTCCCGGCCGTCTTTTTTCCGGGATGCAATTTTATCCGCAACTTCCATTCCGGAAATCACTTCACCGAAAACCGTGTATTTGCCGTCCAGATGCGGCACATCGGCCACGCAGATGAAAAACTGGGACCCTGCGCTGTCCGGATGACCGGAACGGGCCATGGACAGAATGCCTTTTTTATGGGGCTTTTTATTGAACTCGGCTTTCAGATTATAACCCGGTCCGCCGGTTCCGTGTGTTCCGCGATCCGGATTTTTGGAATTGGGGTCACCTCCCTGAATCATGAATCCGGGAATCACCCGGTGAAAGGTTGTCCCGTTATAAAAACCCTTGCGGGCCAGTTCAATAAAATTATCCACATGTCCGGGGGCAAGTTCCGGAAAAAAACGGATGGTCATGTCACCGAATTTTGTCCGGATGAGGGCCTGTGTATCTTTCATGGCCGCAATTTCTTCGGGGCTGAATTTTTTCTGCCGCACTTCCGCAGAAATTCCGTCTGTAATTCCCATACAGACAAAAAGCAGCATCAGTAAAACAGGGGTACAGATCCGAATCATTTTTGTCATTGTTTTTCCTTTCATGTTTTGTATTTTCCCAATATTTCCCGGCAGTAAACTGCCGGGCTATTCTCTTTCTGTCCCTATGGGACAGATTTTCAATATTCACGGGGCTTGGCCCTCATCCTTATGCGTAACTTGATTACATTATAATTTCAAAACATTACACAAGTCCCGGAGGGACGGCAGAAAATAACCCGGCAATTTATTGCCGGGACATGGTTATAAGAATTATACAAGTCCCGGAGGGACGGCAGAAAACAGTCCGGCAATTTTCTGCCGGATTCTTTCCATATTAATCCGAAAAAGGAAAAAAAAGCAATCCCCAAAAATCAGGAATGCTGAAAGAGAAAAAAATACCCGAATGAAAAATCCTGTTTTTCCCCTCTGATATATCTTGTCTGATAAAAAAAAAAATGATATAGAATGCCGAATTTATCTTTTATAATATAATTAACTCATTGTAATCATTAAAGAGAAGGTGCTGGAACCATGATGCAGATACTGAAAATTGATATTTACAAACCCCAGAAAAAAGAACCGGATACGAGAATAACCATCCCCCTTTCATCTTTGAGCATATCGGAAAAACTGCTTCCCAGCCGGGTAAAGGCTTCTCTGGAGCGGGAGGGAATTGATCTGAGCGAGCTGTCCGTACTCTTTGCCAAACAGGGACCCAAGGGAACGCTTATTGAAGTGGAGAACGCGGCAGAAAAAATCGTAATCGCTATTGAATAAAAAAAAGGAACCGGCATTCAGATTACGGTTCCTTTCCACTTTTCTGTTTCCAACAATGATGATCTCGTAAAAAGTCAAAAAATCAGGTTTTGATACACGTTAATATGCTGATTTTATTAACAGCGATTTTCAGAAATCTGACTTTTTACGGGTTCATCAACAATGTCTTAACCTAAGACATGTCAGACGGCTCAGCCGCCGCCGGACGCGCAGGCTTTGGGCGGCGGGGTAAAACCGCCGCTTCCGCTGGGAATTCCCCGGGGCCGGACAAATCCCGCAGACATCAGCCGGCTTACATCCCTGCCGTGACATTCCGGGCATTCCGGCATATTTTCATCCGAAGCAAACATCAGTTTTTCAAAACAGTGACTGCATTTTCTGCATTCAAATTCATAAATCGGCATGGAAAATTTTTCTCCTGTAAACGAAAATAATTAATATTCTAAAAGAGTTGGGGTTTTCTGCAGGTGGGGTGGGGAACAAAGTCCGGCAGATTCCGTATGCCGGGCTTCACTGCGTTCACCCGGGCTGCCCCAAAACAGTGAGACTCCCCCACTATATACAATGCCGTTTCCTTAAGCAGAAAATCCCCCTCCCCCGGCGGGAGGGGTCAGGGGAGGGGGAAACAGGGCTTTGCAGTCAGTCGGATTTTTCCCCCTCCCCCTGCCCCTCCCTGAGGGAGGGGAGTCTTGAGGAAACGGCACTGACACTATATATCCGCTTCCGTGCGGACGGCCTTTCCATCCTGATCCTGCGTCAGCATGGTGATTTTCCTTTCGCTTTCATCCAGCTGCTGAGAACAGAACCGGGAAAGTTTCATGCCCTCCTCAAATTTATTCATGGCTTTTTCCAGGGGCAGATCCCCGGATTCCATTTCCTGAACAATCTTTTCCAAATCCTGCATTGCTTTTTCAAATGTTTTCTTTGCTGCCATTGCTGACTCCTTCCACGCGGCAGTGCAACTGCCCTTTTGCCACCCTGACTTCCAGTTTCTGACCGGGCGAAAGGGCTGCGGCTTCCCGGACAATTATCCTTTGGGGTACGGTAAAGGCGATACTGTATCCTCTTTCCAGTACCGCAGAAGGATTCAGATTGCCCAGACGGGCTTTCAGTTCCCGGCAGGCGGCATTTTTCTGTGTGTTTGTATATCGGATATGTAATAAAAGACGACTGCGGAGGACTTCCAGTCTCTCCCTTTGTTCCCGGCAGATGCCTGCGGGATTTTTCCGCAGCAGACGATCCCGCAGCCATCGGACCTGTTCCCTGCGATGGGAAAGAATGCGGGCCGCCGCTTTTTTTATGCGCTGATGATAATCATCCAGGCGCAGACGGAAATCATCGGTTTTTCTCCGGGGATGAATGATACGTCTGCCAAGCATGAGCAGGGCCTGCCGCCGTTCCCGGAGATAACGGCGCATACCTTCCTGCAGATTCTGCCGGAGGGCATCACATGCGCGGATTAGTTCCGCTTTTAACGGCACAGCCATTTCCGCGGCTGCCGAGGGCGTGGGGGCACGCAGATCCGCCGCAAAATCCGCAATGCTGAAATCCGTTTCATGCCCCACTGCCGAAATGACCGGTATTTCCGAAGCAAACACAGCCCGTGCGGTTTTTTCGGCATTGAATGCCTGCAAATCCTCCAGGGACCCGCCGCCTCTGGCCAGAATAATGAGATCCGCGTCTTTCTCCTGATTGATGAGGGCCAGTGCATCGCAGATTTCTTCCACAGCCCCCTCTCCCTGCACTCTGACCGGGACAATTTCTATGGGGATATCCGGATAACGGCGACCGGTCACCTGCAGAATATCATGGAGCACAGCCCCTGTTTTTGAAGTAACCAGGGCTATTTTTTCCGGCAGAAAAGGAATTTCCTTTTTATGGACGGGATCAAAAAGTCCTTCGCTTTCCAGACGCATCTTCAGCTGCTCAAACGCCACCTGCAGCTCCCCGATGCCTTTGGGTTCCATATATTCCAGGATGATCTGGTAACTTCCCCGGGGTTCATATACACTGATACGGCCCAGGCCCGTGATGCGCATACCGTCTTCGGGGATGAATTTCAGCTTCCGGTTCTGCCCCCGGAACATCACCCCGTCGAGCCGGGCTCTGTCATCTTTCAGCGTAAAATAATAATGCCCCGAGGCCGGTATGCGGAAATTGGAAATTTCTCCGCTGATCCAGACAAAAGAAAAATTTTCTTCCAGCAGATGTCTGATTTCCGCAGTGAGCTGCGAAACAGTGTATATTTTATGTTCTGTCATTTTTCCCCATTGATTTGATGAAAGAAAAGCAAAAGCGCAAAAAAGCTGACTATCCCCTGCCCCGGCTCTGCTGCATCATTTTCAGGGCTTTTTCTGCCGCGGCCTTTCTTTTTTCAATATCCGAAGCACGGGTCAGCAGGCGTTTTTTCTGTTCCGAATCCCGGATATTTTCCAGCACGGCAACCGCTTCGGGGGTTCCGATTTGCCCCAGTGCCGCGCATATGCCTTCTTCCAGTCTGCTCCTGTATTTGGATGTCAGAATGGATTTGGATTCCAGCATTTCAGACAGAAAAGGCACGGCATCTCTGCTTTTAAGACGGCCCAGAAACTTCAGTATATTGATTTTCATAGACACATCGGCTTCCGGCAGCATGGAAAGAAATATTTTTTCCCGCTGTTTTCCGCCAATAAGAAAAAGGGTATTCAGGCATTCTTTCCGTACCCGGATATCTTTGTCTGTAAGAAAAGAGGCGATAATGTCCGTATGGGATTCATTCCCGGTTTTTCCGAAAAGCAGAATCAGATTGCGCATATAATACCAGGGTGTTCTTTTCCGGATTTCCTCTTCCAGTGCAGGCAGTGCATCCGGGCCGATGTCCGACATAGTTTTGAGAATCCGTGCCCGTTCATAACGGTTTTTGCTTTCCTCCAGCAGATGCAGCAGCACTTTTGCGGCAGCCGGCCCGGTACGGCTTAGCAAAAGAGCACCCCGCCTGCGCCGTTCTGTATCTTTGGCCATGAATTCTGTGAGCAGCAGTTCCAGTATATCTTCCGAAGCCAGTTCCTGCAGAATTTCCCGGTTTTGCATACGGTCTTCCGCCTTTTCCGCTTCTTTTGTGCGGCAGGCCATGTGCAGGGCTTCCACAATATGAACGCATTCCTCAAAACTTTTTTCCCGGATGGCGGACTGTGCCGTGTCTTTGAGATAATGGCATATCTGCCCGTACTCCGGCCGGATTTCCTTTTCGCTCTTTATCCAGTCGGACATGGGCCGGGAAAGCCGCCGTATCATTGTTTTCTGCCGCTCCGGTCTGCTCTGACGGATAAGGGAGGCCAGTGTCCGGGCAACGGAATAACGGATTTCCGGATTTTTACTGCGCAGTCCCTCTCCCAGACAGTCAATGAGTTTTTCCGCGGCCGCATTCTGTTTCTGCTCAAAAAGAACAAGGATGGCACCGGGCAGATATGCCATGACTTCATTGTCGGCAAAGGCTTTTTCCTCTTCATTGAGAATGCTGTTGATTCCGGCCCGCAGACGGGCTGCCTGCCGGAGTTTTTCTTTCCGGGCCTGTGTTTTTTTCTCCTGCATACGTTTTTGCAGCATTTCCCCTTTCGGAGTCTGCAGCATACTGCGGATGGTCTGTAAAACAGCTTCTGTGTCTTTTTCTTTTTCACCCGCGGTATCTGTTTTCACCATGCGCCGGATGCGGAAAAGCAGTTTTTCAAACTGTCCTTCATCCATTTCATCAATTAAATAGCGGAAAAGCTGCTGACTCAGTTCCCCCTCTGTTTTCTGCACCAGAATATTGGTCAGAAAATTTTCATCTTTTTTCACAATGGAGGAGGCCAGGCAGCGGGAAACCCGGTCTTTGTTATCGCTGTCCAGAATATTGTCCAGAGTTTCCACCATAGGGCCGTAAACCTGTTCAATTTCTACCGCCTTTTTTCCCTTCTCTCCGACTTGCTGATCTTTTTCCAGGGCAACAAAACGCCTGCGGTCCGTTTGTATATGGGGCAGTTTTTTTTCCGACAGCAGTCTGCGCAGACCGCCCTTTTCCCTTATCCCCGCCGGAGAAGCCGCAAATATTTCCAGGAAAGAGGCAAATTCTTCTTTTCCCAAGCCTTTTGACAAAGACAGCTCTTTGATTTCAAAACGCAGAAGCAGGTCCGCAAAAGCCGATACCTGGGGTTTCTGCAGCTCACTTTCACTCAGGGGCTGTCCGCAGATGAGCAGACGTTTTTCTGATTCTGCAAACAGCAGTTCCCCGGTCTTTTCCAGAATATCGCTGGCAAAAGAATAGGCTTTTTCAATGGCATTGGCACAGGCCGTACTGGTGACAGGATAAAGATGGATCGTCCGGATTGCGGCATTCATGGCAATCATGGCATCCACCGCCTTTTTCTGAAGCATCCCGTCCGGTATTTCCGAAGGAAGAAGATCTGTCATAAATCAGTCCATATCTTTGATTGTGTTTTTAATAGGTTATCTCCTAAAACAAAGCGGATCATTTGTCAATTGAAAAGCGACATGCTAAGATATTTTTTATGGAAACTCAGGCAGATTAGCGGACAAAATCTTATTTGTCTTCTGCCGGAAGGGAGCCGGATTCACATTCATGCTTCCGACAGCATATCAGATTTTCAAAAAAAATACACCCCTCCGTATCTGCCGGGAGACCCGGAAAAGAATAATTCCCCCGCACAATTCCGGCAGCAGGGAAGAAAGGGATATCTGCATTTTTCTGTCAGACTGTTTCAGGAATTTATTTGAGCGTGACCCAAATGGTGCAGAAAGTCATCCGGCAGATTTCCCGGATTCCGGTTTTTGTGAAACCCTGAAAACCGGAATCCGGTCATTGGCACTGTTTTGCTTACACGCAATTTATTTTTTGCCCGGTCCCCGGCACTGCTGTTTCAGCATCCGGGAACAGACAGAAACAATACCGGCTCCCGCACAATGGCAGATAATCAGCAGGTTGGAAAGTTTCCGCACTCCGATTTTTGCACTCCGGGACCGTTGCAGCACCGTATCCGGGGGAAACTTTTCAATTCTGCTGATAAATTCTCTGGAAGTATGGGGAAGACTGTAGTAAATAAACAGACAGTGTATTGTCAGGGTTACAATGTCCGGGATACAGTACTCTGATTCCGGGTACATGCGCAATTTCGTTTTTATATTTCAGAAATGCCAAGGGACGGATACAAAACAGGCTGCGCATTTGAAAGTCGGAACATCCTTATTTTCAGGGGAGATGCTGCCGCGCAAAAATACAGTTTCCGCACTCCGGGACAGCCGTAAAACCGTATCCGGGGGAAACTTTCCGATCTGCTGAGACTGCCGGAGAGCGAAATGCGGGAATAAAATCAGCAGATGAATGTGTTTCATGGCCTGATTTTCCGACTTTTTACGGGAACATCAACATTGCCGCAGAAACAGGGAGGAGTGAAGTGATGCCGAATGATAAACTTGCTGATAAACAGCCGAAGATCCTTGTTATAGATGATAATGAAGCCAACCGGCAGATACTGGAAAACCTGCTGCAAAAGGAAGATCTGCTTCCCCTGCTGGCAGAAGACGGAAAAAGCGGTTTGGCAGCGGCCCGGGAAAATCTGCCGGATCTGGTGCTGCTGGATATTTTTATGCCCGGGGAAGACGGTTTTGAAGTTCTGGAAGAATTTCAGAAAGATTCCCGGCTCAAAAAAATTCCGGTCATTATTTTTACCCTGCTGGAAAGAGAGGAAAGCCGGAAAAAAGCACTGGAAATGGGGGCAAAGGACTATATCACCAAACCCTTTGATATGCGGGATACGGTGCAGCGGATTCTCCGGTATTTATGACATATTTCAAAAAAATCATCCTCTTTTCCGTCTGGCCCCTCATACTCATTGCCCTTTACGGCATGAGCTGTTATAATTACCTGCTGTTCCATACTGTTGTTGAAATGTTTGTCATAGCTGTGGTATGGGCCATATTTCTTGTGGTATGGAATGCCCGGCATGTGATGGAAAACGGATATTTCCTTTTTATGGGAACCGGTTATTTCTTTGTGGGAGTGCTGGACCTGCTGCATGTCATGGCCTACAAAGGCATGAATATTTTTTACGGATTTGATGCAAACCTGCCCACACAGTTATGGATTGCCTGGCAGTATCTTCTGGCCCTGTCCCTGCTGGGAGGATTTTTCTTTATATCCGGGAAAATAAAAGCGGAAATCATCCTGGCGGTATTTGCTTTTCTGGGTTTTACGCTGGTATGGCTCATCTTTGCCGGATATTTTCCCGATTGCTTCCGGGAAGGAATCGGTCTGACATTATTTAAAAAATGCAGTGAGATTTTTACATCTTTCATGCTGCTGACCTGTCTTCCCCTGTTTCAGAAATACCGTTCCCGCTTTTCCGGAAAAGTGATCCGTCTGCTCAGCATTTCCGTACTCTTTGCCGTGGCCGCCAAAACCGCTTTTATTTTTTATGTCAGTGTGTACGGTATTTCCAATCTGCTGGGACATTATCTGCTGGTTATCTCTGTATTTTTTTTATACAGGGCCGTTGTGGAAACCGGCATTTCCGACCCGACGGCCCTCCTTTTCCGGGAACTGAAAAGCAGGGAAACAGAACTGGAAACTTCCCGGAATTCATTGAAAAATGTCAGCGTCGATCTGGAAAAACAGGTGAAAATCCGCACCAAAGAACTGGAACAGGCCAATATTCAGCTGCTGGCGGAAATTGAGGAGCGGAATTTTACAGAAGATCTGCTGCAGCAGAAAAACCGGGAACTGGAACAGACCAACCGGCATCTGGACGATTTTGCCTACACCGTATCCCATGATTTGCGGGAACCCCTGCGGGGACTGTTCGGCTATGCCAGTATTCTGCGGGAAGATGAGGCGGAAAAGCTGTCAGAAAAAAGCCGTTATATGCTGGAAAGAATCTGCGCGCTGGCCACACGTCAGGATGAACAGATTTCGGCCATTCTCCGCTATTCCCGCATCGGCCGGCAGAAACTCCGGCTGCAGCCCGCGGATATGGATGCCGTGGTCTGGGATGTGATCCGGACCCTGAAACTGAAAATTCATGAAAACAGGACGGAAATACGGATTCCCCGATCTCTGCCTTCGGTCTGCTGTGACAGGGAGCTGATTGCGGAGGTTTTTCAGAATCTTATATCCAATGCTCTGAAATATAATGATAAAGATGATAAATGGATAGAAATTTCCTTTACCGCGGACAATGCGGATATTCCCTTTTTTTATGTGCGGGACAACGGTATCGGCATTGCGGAAAAAAATTATGATACGGTATTCAAAATCTTCAGGCGACTGCACAAAGCAAATGAATTTCAGGGCGGAACCGGGGCAGGGCTTTGTATTGTGAAAAAAATCATTGAACATCACAGCGGAAAAATATGGATAGAATCCTGCCCCGGTGCAGGAAGTACATTTTATTTTACCCTGTGCGGGACAAAGAAGTGTTTATCCGATGAAAACATTTGAAAAACTGCGGGCAAGGGCAGAAAACCTGCTCAAAGATGCAGAAAGCAAAAGCAGGGATTTTGCAGGTTACGATCTGAAAAATCTGATCAATGAACTGGATGTGTACCGCATTGAACTGGAACTGCAGAATGAAGAACTGCGGGAAGCCCGGTCTGATCTGGAACTGTCCCGCCAGGAATTTTCCGACCTTTTTGATTTTGCCCCCATTGCCTATACGGTGCTGGATGAGCACAGTAATATCCTGCGCATTAACCGGGCCGGGGCCGCCCTTTTCGGCACATCCGGGACAAACCTGAAAGGAATGCGTCTTTCCTCTTTTGTCATGCCGCCGGGCATCCCCTTTTTCCGCCCCTTTCAGGAGGTACTGTCTGCCAAAAAACCGGAAACCGCAGAGGTGCAGTTTGTCGGGACAGGACAGATAAAATTCTGGGCGCAGGTTGATTTTTCTGCCTGGACACCGGTCCATGATCCCGGGTCACGGGTTCTGTGTGCCATGCGCGATATCAGTTTACGAAAATCTGTGGAACAGGAAGTGGAGACTTACCATCTGCACCTGGAAGAAATGATCCGCAGCCGTACAAAAGAGTTGGAAGAAAGCAACCGCCGCCTGCGGGAGGAAATCTGCATCCGCAGACAGTCGGAAGAGCGTCTGACGGAATCAAATCAGGAAAAAGAAGTGCTTCTCCGGGAAATACATCACCGTGTCAAAAACAATATGCAGGTGATCATCAGCCTGCTGCGGCTGCAAAGCCGTAAGATTCAGGGTGAAAAACCCGCGGCTGTTTTTGTTGAAAGCCAGGAAAGAATCCGGGTAATGGCCATGATACACGAAACACTGTACCGGCAGAAATCCCTGGCCCATATTGATCTGGCTGACTATCTGGGCCGCCTGGTCCGCAGTCTGATCAAAGTGTATGCCCGGCCCGGCCTGTCTGTCCGTCCGGATATCCGTATCGGCAGGACGGATGAGGGATCAGACCCGGATATGCAACTGAACATTGACCAGGCCGTACCCTGCGGTCTGATTGTCAATGAACTGATTTCCAATGCACTGAAATATGCTTTTCCCAATCAGAAAGAAGGGGAAATCCGGATCCGGGCGGAAATGCTGGAAGACCGCCGCCTGGAACTGCGGATTGAAGATAACGGATGCGGTATGCCGGAAGATACAAACCTGGAGGAATGTGAAAGCATGGGCCTGAAAACAGTGATGATTCTGGCCCGTCGCCAGCTCGGAGCCCGGGTACATGTGCGCAGCGGACAGGGAACGGCTTTCCGCATCTGTTTTACACCCGATTCCAAAGCAAGAATCGGACAGAAATGAGGAAGATCAATGGATACAGAACATGCAGAAACGGGAACACCCGAAGAAACAAAATGCGCGGAAAAAAGTGGGGGGAATATCCCCTGTTCTTTTGTCGTAGGACTGGGGGCCTCGGCCGGCGGACTGGAGGCCCTGGTGGAATTTTTCAGTCATGCCCCCCCGGATACCGGTATGTCCTTTGTGGTGGTGCAGCATTTATCCCCGGATTATAAAAGTCTGATGGATGAACTGCTGGCCCGGCATACGGAAATGGAAATCATAAAAGTCAGCGACGGCATTACCTTACTGCCCGACCGCATTTATCTGCTGCCCCCCAAAAAAAATCTGACCATTTTTAACCGTCAGCTGCTGCTCAGCGATTCGGCATCCCACACGGGTCTGAATCTGCCCATTGACTTTTTTTTCCGTTCCCTTGCCGAAGATCAGGAAGACAGAGCCATCGGCATTATTCTGTCGGGAACCGGCAGTGACGGGACCAGAGGAATTCAGGCCATCAAAAAAGCAGGCGGCATGACCCTGGTGCAGAATGAGGAAAGCGCGAAATTTGACGGTATGCCCCGCAGTGCCGTTGCCACCGGTCTGGTGGATTATATCATCCGGCCCGCGGAAATGCCCAAGGCCATGCTGGCCTATGCGCGGCATCCTGTTATTTCCGGAGTGGAGGACAGGTCCCGCATATTCAGTCATTATGAAACCGATCTGACCAAACTCATTGCCATGCTGCGCAGCCGCACCAAAGTGGATTTTTCCTTTTACAAAACCGCCACCATCCAGCGGCGCATTGAACGGCGTATGGGCATAACCGGCACTGCCAATCTGGGAGAATATCTCCAATACACTAAAGATTACCCGGAAGAGGTGGATGCACTGTACCGGGATCTGCTTATCGGTGTTACCCGCTTTTACCGGGATAAGGATGAGTTCAATTATCTGCGGGAAAAAATTATTCCGGTGATTTTTGAAAACTGCAGAAAGGATAAAATTGTCCGTGTCTGGGTGGTGGGATGCTCCAGCGGTGAAGAGGCCTTTACCATTGCCATTCTGCTCTATGATTATATGGTTAGTCAAAAAAAATATTATGAAATCAAAGTGTTTGCAACGGATATTGATAAAGATGCCATTATCAAAGCCGGGCAGGGGATATATCCGGACGGAATCGCCGGTGATCTGGATGCGGTGCTGCTGGAAAAATATTTTGACAAAATCAGCGAAGGTTTCCGGGTGAAACGCCATATCCGGGAACTGGTAATTTTTGCCCGTCAGAATATACTGCGGGATCCGCCTTTTACCAAAATAGATCTGATTACCTGCCGCAATCTGCTCATTTATCTGCAGTCCAATCTTCAGAAAGATGTGATGGGTCTTTTTCATTTTGCCCTCAAAGACCGGGGCTATCTCTTTCTGGGAACCAGTGAAACCGTGGGGGATGCCGCGGATTATTTCGTGCCGGCCGACCGTACTGTCAAGGTTTTTCTGCACAAGGGCAGAGGAATTCCTCCGGTCCGGCGCATTCCCCATCCGGCCATCAGCCCCAAAAACCGCTATGTTCCCGCGGGAAGCAGTCCGCATTCCCCCTGTGATTCTCCCGGAAAAATAATCGAAAGGCTGGAAAATTATTATCAGGAGATTATCAATCACCTGATACCGGCCTGTGCCGTGGTCAGTGAAAAAGGGGTACTGTCGGAAACATTCGGAAACCCGGATCATTTTTTGAAAACCCATCCGGGAAAAGCCGATCTGAATATCAGCCGCATGGTTGCACCCAATATGGCCCTGGCCATTTCAACCGGAATACGCAATGCTGTAAAAGACAGAAAAAAAATTGCATTTCCGGATATACGCTCCGAATTCCCTGAAGGACAGCGGCATGTCCGCATGAAAATTGTTCCCTTAAAACCCCGGACGGAAGAGCAGAAACTTCTGATTACCTTTGAAGAAATTTACGCAGAAGCGGCAAACAATGAAACTGCCTACTGTCTGGAGGAACGATCGGATCAGCATATTCTGGATCTGCAAAACGAAATTCAGCTGACCAAAGAAAGCCTGCAGGCCGCGAATGAGGAACTGCAGTCTTCCAATGAGGAACTGCAGGCCACCAATGAGGAACTGCTGGCCTCCAATGAGGAGCTGCAAAGCACCAATGAAGAACTCAATTCGGTCAATGAGGAACTCAATACGGTCAATGCGGAATATCAGTCCAAAATTCAGGAACTCATTGAACTGAATACCGATATGGACAACCTTTTTCACAGTACGGATATAGGCATTATATTCCTGGACGACAAACTGCGCATCCGTAAGTTCACCCCGGCCGTAACCCAGGAAATCAATCTGCTGCAGCAGGATATCGGCAGACCTTTCAGCGATTTGTCCATTCCCATGCTGTCGGATGTGCAGCGCATCATCCGGGAAGCCCTGATTCAGGGGGAAAAATCCGAGCAGACAATCCTGAGCCCCAATAAGCAGTGGTATCTTCTCCGCATTCATCCCTATACAGATGAACAGCAGAAATTCAGGGGCGTTGTGATTTCCATTGTCAATATCACAAAACAGAAACATGCTGAAATTGCACTGGAAAGACAGGTGGAAGTATTGCAGCAGGTGCTGGAAACCAGTCCGGCCGCGCAGCTGATGACAGATCGGGAGGGAAAAATCATTTTTTTCAATCTGCCTGCCGCCGAACTGCTGACTGATTCTTTGGGACAGATCAAAGACAAATCATTTGATTCCCAGGGACTGGACATCTGTGATCTGGACGGCAACCCGATTTCCATCCACCAGGGTCCCCTTGCGAAGATATTGGGAAAAAAAGAAAAGGTGGGAAACTATGTCATGAAATTACAAAAACCGGATCGGCAGGAAGTGATTCTTTCGGTCAGCGGAAATCCTATTTTCAATGAAAAAGGAGATGTTGACCGGGCCGTATTCAAACTGGAAAAACTGGCCCATAAGACAATCAAAAGGGAGGACGGGTGATATGACAGATGCAGAATATGTGAATGCAGGGATTATGATCGTGGAAGATGAGGCCCTCATTGCCGATGATATAGCGGAAACGCTGATGCAGATGGGATACCGGATTACTTCTGTGCTGTCTTCGGGGGAAGAGGCTGTAAACCGGGCCAGGGAGGAACGGCCGGATCTGGTGATTATGGACATTATGCTCCGGGATAAAATGGACGGAATTGAAACAGCCGGGCAGCTCCGCAGTGAACTGAAAATTCCGGTGATATATCTTACGGCATATGCCGATGATGAAATTCTGGAACGCGCGAAAATTACCGAACCCTACGCGTATATTATCAAACCCTTTGAAGAAAGAGAACTGCACATCAGTATTTCCATTGCGCTGTATAAAGCCCGTATGGAAAAAAAAATGCAGCATATGGAAGAAGAGGCAAACCGGGCACGGAAGATGGAAACAGCGGCCATACTTGCCGGAGGCATGGCCCATGATTTCAACAACCTGATGGCAATAATTTTGGGAAATATTCAGTTAGCCAAAGAAGACAGTTTTTCAAAAGAAGATCTGCACGACTATCTGCAGGCCGCCGAAAACGCTGTTCTGGAAGCCAGGGAACTGACACGGAAATATATTCATCTCTCCATGCCCCGCACTCTGTACCGTCTTCCGGTAAAACTGGATAAAGTTCTGGAAAATGCCGTTTCGGAATTCCGCTTCAATGCATCAATACAATACAGTGTCGAAGTCCAGAAACCCTCCCCCTATGTGTATGCAGACGAAAATATGCTTCACAGAGCCATCTGTCATATCATTGAAAATGCGGCAGATGCCATGCCGGAAGGCGGAACACTCCGTATTACAGCAGAAAAAGGCAATATCAGACACAGGGATATGCTTTTACAGCATCATCCGGAAACTGCGGATTATGCGGAAATCTGTATCAAAGACAGCGGGTCGGGCATCGCGGAAGAACATTTGACAAAAGTATTCGATCCCTATTATTCGACCAAAGAAAGATATTCCAGAAAAGGGATGGGGCTTGGTCTGAGCATTGCTTATTCCATTATCCGGTCACATGGCGGTTATATCCGTATTGAATCAGAGTCGGGGAAAGGTACATCCCTTTTTGTTTACTTTCCGCTGGTGTCCGAACCTCTCCCCTCTTTCCCCTAATCATCCGGCTGTTTTTCGGCATCTTTCAGATTCCTGACAGATTCCTGACAGATTCCTGACAGATTCCTGAAATCAAAAATGCTTTCTCCGAATCTGCCCAGTATGTCAAATAAACGCAACCTGCTGATTTTTCGCTCCGGTAACTTTTGAGTATCCTGTAACTGCCTGATTTTTGGTTGCTGCCCCGACAGGTGGCAAGCTGGGTTATTTTAATATTTCTGATGATTGACGAATATGCCGGAACATGATAGAATTTACACTTATTTTGAAAAATCAGCAGATCGAAAAGTTTTCCCCGGATACGGTTTCAGGGCTGTCCCGGAGTGCAGAAACTGTATTTCTGCACTATTGCAGCTTCCGGTCACCCCGTGCAAAAATATAATTTTTGCACTCCTCCGGAAACGTTTCGATCTACTGAAAATGCAATACTCGGCACGGTTTCTGATATAGTGTTTAAGAAAACAGATTTGGGGGTTCATGCAGGTTGGGGGGGAGGAACGAACCCCGGCAGATTCAGTAGGTTGGGCTTCACTGCGCTCACCCCGGCCTGCCCCAAATAATTATCTTAAAACGATAGATAATTCATTTACCGCTTTCCGAAGATATATTTCTCCGGAAAAATGATAATACGGAGGTTTTTAAAAAATGATTGACTATACAGTGGAGGACACTGTTGCTCTGATTACCCTGAACAACGGAGAAAACCGTTTTAATCCGGATTTTCTTACGGCCATGACAGATGTGCTGGATGAAATTGAAAACAGCACAGAGGCACTGAGTGTTGTTGTCCGTTCCGCGCATGAAAAAATATTTTCCAACGGCATTGATCTGGAATGGCTGGTTCCTGTGATTCAGAAAAATGACACATCCCAGGCCAAAGATTTTTTTTATCAGTTAAACTGGCTCTTCAAACGCACCCTCACCTGTCCGATGATTACCGTTGCAGCTATTAACGGTCATGTTTTTGCGGGGGGAGCCATTTGGAGCTGCGCGTTTGATTTCCGTTTTATGCGTACAGAAAGAGGGTATTTCTGTTTTCCGGAAGTGGACCTGGGAATTCCTTTTCTGCCGGGTATGCTGGAACTGCTGAAAAAAGCCATCCCTTTTTATAAAATGGAAGAAATGCACCATCTGGGTATCCGCCTGACCGCAGAAGAATGCGAAAGGCATCATATTATCCGCAAAGCCTGTCATACGGACAACCTGCTGGATGAAGCCATGAACTTTGCCAAAGGGGTGCAGAAAAAACGGAAAGTTATCCGGGAAATGAAGACCCGTATCTATAAACATATTGTTCATGCACTGGATGTGGAAGATGTTCCCTATATTGAATCGGAGCAGTTTCACATCGCATAAGGCTCTCCGGGACAGTTTCGGGGAAGACGCTGTCCTGTCCTCCCCAAGGGCGGCACTTTTTTTTGATCCGCTGATTATGAAAAAAAACAGGAGCGGAATATGAAAGTATTTATTACCGGGGGAACCGGTTTTGTCGGCAGTTATTTGGCAAAAGAGCTTCTGGATGCAGGGCATGATGTCACAGCCAGCGGAAGCCGTGCGGAACAGAAATCCGTCCGCCATCCTCGGTTCCGTTATATTTCTGCGGATACCGCACAGCCGGGCAAATGGCAGGAGGCTGTGAGGGAAGCCGATGCTGTGGTCAACCTGGCGGGCCGGAGTATTTTCCATGTATGGACGAAAAAATATAAAAAAGAACTTTATGACAGCCGGATACTGACCACCCGGAATATTGCGGACGCACTCGCGGAAGGCGGAAATACCGTCCTGTGCAGCGCATCTGCGGTGGGCTATTACGGTCCCGCAGGGGATGAGGTGCTCACCGAAGACAGCCCCTGCGGAGATGATTTTCTTTCCGAACTGGGGAAAGACTGGGAAGCAGAAGCATTCCGCGCAGAAAAAAAAGGAGTACGGGTAAGCACTGCCCGTTTCGGCATTGTGCTGGGGGAAAAGGGCGGAGCCATGAAGCAGATGCTTCCGGCCTATAAACTGGGATTCGGCGGCCCTTTGGGAAACGGAAAACAGTGGCTTCCCTGGATTCACATACACGATCTGGTGTCCGCCCTTATCTTTGTTTTGCAGCATAATGAAATCAGCGGACCTCTGAATTTTACCGCTCCCGAACCCGTGCGGCAGAAAGATTTTGCCCATATTCTGGGGAAAATTCTCTGGAGACCCGCATTTCTTCCGGCCCCTGCCTTTATGATCCGGACTGTCATGGGGGAATTGGGGGATGTGCTGCTTACGGGGCAGCGTGCCCTCCCCGTAAAACTGCTGCATTACGGATTCAGGTTCAGATATGCAGACCTTCATTCGGCATTAAAAGAAATTACAGGGAAATAAAAATATGTCTGTAACAGTTTTACTGCTCATCGGCGGGTTTCTGATTGTCTGCATCCTATGCTGGTCCCTGCTGGGCAGGAAAGATGACAGCGATCATATGCCCCAAGACAGCGGATCGGAAAACGGAAAAACAGAAGCAGTTCCGGATAATTCGGATACAGTGCGGTACAGCTGCCCCCACTGCGATGATCATGACTGCATCTGCCATAAAAACGGGGACGGATAAAGAATCCGTAAATTTTACAGTTGCCCCGTGCAAAAATACAGTTTTTGCACTCCTCCGGAAACGTTTCGATCTGCTGATACACTGTAAATCAGAAAAAATCACCGAGCCATTACCGAAAAAAAAGGAGATATTATATGTCAGATTTTACGGAAATCATCAAAGGCCGCAGAAGCATCCGCAAATACGAAGAAAAGGAGGTTCCGGAATCCGCACTGCAGCAGATTCTGGAAGCTGTGCAGTGGGCACCCTCCTGGACCAACTGCCAGTGCTGGGAAGTTTTGATCATAAAAAATCCGGAAACCCGTGCAAAGATTCAGGAAACCATCGGCCCGAAAAATCCGGCCACCAAAGCCGTTGTGGCGGCCCCCCTGCTGCTGGCCCTCTGCGCCAAAAAAGAAGTATCGGGTTATTATAATGGTCAGGCCAGCACCAAATTCGGAGACTGGAATATGTTTGATATGGGGATTGCCACCCAGAACATCTGCCTCACAGCCCATTCCCTGGGACTGGGGACAGTGATTGTGGGCCTTTTTGACCATGACAAAGCCGCAGAAATTCTGAAAGTGCCGGACAGTCATGAACTCATGGTGCTGATTCCCCTGGGCTATCCTGCCAAAATATCCAGGGCTCCGGAGCGACGGAAAATTGAAGAATTTACTCATGAAGAAACATTTTAATTATTTCCGGATGATGAAAAAACAGACTGTCTTTTTTCCGCTTTTTCTGCTGATTTATTACATATTCTGCTGGGGATGCGCGAATACTCCGCCGCCCGAACCTGCAGAACCGCAGGATCTGATTATTCGCCAAATATCGGATATTCCGGGATTTTCAAAATCAGAACTCTATGAGGGAGCAAAAAAATGGTTGGCCGGCAGTTTTTCCGATGACCTGGATGTCATCCGTTATTCCGACCGTTACAAAGGCATTATTGTCGGTCAGACCCATATCTACCATGTGCGCCCTTCCAAATGGACATCGGATCATGTGTTTGAATGCCGTTTTGAAATCATCGTGGAAGTCAAAGATGAAAAAATCCGGACAACCTTCAAAGACCTCTGGCTGTTCCACCGGGGCGGTACCGAACCCATGCTGAAATCGGATATGGAAGTAATCCGTCCCAAGCTGGAAAATGCGGTGACGGCCCTTGTTTCCTCCTATAAAAAAATGAGCCGGGATGAAAACTGGTAAATGGAAAAAGAAATGCGCCTGCAGAAATTCCTTGCTTCTGCCGGGATATGTTCCCGGCGGAAAGGGGAAGAGTTGATCCGTGCCGGACATGTAAGGGTAAACGGTGAAGTGGTTTCAGTGATGGGAAGCAAAGTCTGCCCGGGCAAAGACCGCGTGGAAGTGGACGGCAGTCCGGTGACACTTCCTGGAAAAGCGATCTGTATTGCCCTGCATAAACCCGCGGGATATATCAGCAGCTGCGATCAGCCCGGCAGAAAAATTGTTCTTGATCTGATCGGAATTCCGGAGCGGGTATATCCCATCGGCAGACTGGATAAGGATTCCACGGGGCTGCTGCTGCTGACCAATGACGGAGATCTGCATCTGCGTCTTACCCATCCTTCTTTTGACCACGAAAAAGAATATGAGGTGACACTCAGGGACTCCGTCAGTGATAAAGTCCTGCGGGAATTGGAGGAGGGAATCCTTCTGGATGGAAAAATCACCCGTCCGGCCAAAATAAAAAGACTTTCCCCAAAGCGTTTCCGCATCATCCTCCGGGAAGGCAGAAAACGGCAGATACGCCAGATGGTGCGCAAAACCGGAGGGCATGTGAGTGAACTCAGACGTATCCGCATGTCCGGCATCCGGCTGGGAAATCTGCCGGAAGGGAAATGGCGTTATCTGACAGAGAAAGAGAAAAAAAATCTGCTGAAACGCTGAAAGCATCATTCCGTATGGGCAGCAGGGGCCGTATGGGCAGTAGGGGAAAAACCCGCAAGAATCTGCAGAATCCCCACCGGATCTTTCAATGTCAGCTCTTCATCCCCGTCATAATCCCCGCTGCGCGGAAAAATTGTACTTTCCGGTCGCAGACCTGCTATCACCTGTAAAATGCCGACGGCATCTTCCAATCCGATGCGGGAATTCTGATCAAAATCACCCGGAATGACGGTAACCGGTATATATTTATTGATAAAACTGAGCATTTCCGGAATTCTGGTATACACACCGTAAAGATTCGGTTCTGCACATCCATCCCCCCAGCTGACGATTCCCGCCAGTTTCCACGCGCTGTCTTCCCACACAATGAGAGGTCCGCCGCTGTCCCCCACACATGCATCCTTTCCGCCATCAGCAAATCCGGCGCACAGCATCACATCCGTGATGTCATTATGATAATAGGCAATTGCGTTAAAAGCTTCATTACAGGTTTCATTGCTGACAATGGGGATCAGCACTTCCAGCAGTTTGTCCGAATAGGACCAGGTATGATAATCCGTTTTTCCCCATCCCATTGTCAGAGACAGCCGCCCCTCCAAAACAGCATCTTTTGATACAGGCCGTATTGTTTCATAGGATACACTGTGTTCCAGTTCCAGCAGGGCAATATCAAAATCCAGCGTCAAATCATTATAAAAGGGGTGGATAATGATCCTTTTGACATTCACCCTTTCCCCCCTGTCATTTTCCAGATCATGCACATTGAGCACCGCATCCACACTGCCGGAAGATTTCCGGTATACGCAGTGGGCTGCCGTAAGCACCCAGTTGGGATGTACCAGGGAAGCACCGCAGAATTGCCCGGAATCATAGGAAGAGATTCCGGAATAAACCAAAGCCGTCATCCAGGGCCAGTCGCCGTCTTCTGCTTCTCTGCCCCCCACGATTCTGGGGGAAAGCCCGGGGGATGAAATCTCTTCGGGATCCCTGTATTCTTCAGCCGCAGCCGGTATGCAGCAGATGATGATTATCAAAAAAGCAATACCCGTTTTTTTCATTTGTTTTTCTCCTGCTTTGCCAGTATCCGTGACGGTATTATGCAATATATGTGCCATTTATTATCATATTCAGTATTTTTTCAAACCTTCTGTCCCTGATTATTCGTAAATCTGGTCAGTTAGGCGATTTCCAAATATGAATGTACCGCTTCCGCAGGAGTCATAAACGGAAAGTCTGTAACCGGACTGCCGTCTGTCAGACACTGCCAAACTTTCAGTCTGGCACTCCTTCGCTACATTTTTTTCAGGAAATCACCTTATCCGAATCATAATGCTTTTCCTGAAAACGGAGTTATAAAATCCCTTTCCGTCTGACTGTCAAATTTTTTTATGCTGACGGCAAACAGGTATTTCCATATTTATAAACCACCATGAGTTATGACTCACAAAGAAGTATGAAAGTTTCAACCCGTTCCCGGGCTCCGGCAGTGTGTGAGGCAGAGTCTCACCCCCAGCGTTCCCAGGCGGGGCCAGGGAACGAGTCAGGCTGCGGAGGAGTGCGAAAATTAAGGCCGAGGCCGGTTTTTCGCAGACACTTTCATATAAACGGCCATGATATGCAGTCACAACAAAGCATGAAAGTTTCAACCCGGACTCGTTACGGGGCTCCGCCCCGTAACACCGGAGGTGAGGCTCCGCCTCATACTGTGTACGGGGCGGAGCCCCGGAAAAATGCGTTACGGGGCA
>JAABRU010000174.1 GCA_011390755.1 Desulfobacteraceae bacterium
GCAGAATATTCCCCTCCCCCGGTGGGAGGGGGAAGCAGCGGACTGTAATTAAAACCGCTTTTCACCCTCCCCCTGCCCCTCCCTCAGGGGAGGGGAGTCTTACGTCAATGACATTGATCTGCGACTGACAGAAAAATTGCGGATACGCATCAGCACACAGTGGAACAGGATGATGAAGATCAGAAAAATTCTGAAAATTACAGCAATTTTTTTTACGGTTTTTTTCCTCGTTGCCGGAGGCCTGACAGGCATTTACGTCTTCCGTCTGAGCCAGGCGGCCAAAGAAAAATTCGGAAGCAAAAAATGGGAACTTCCGGCACGGATTTATGCCCGCCCTCCGGAATTATATTCCGGACTGGCACTGGCACCGGATGCATTTGCAAAAGAACTGGAACTCATGCGGTACCGGAATACGGAACGGATTGATACTTCCGGCAGTTATTCCCGCAGAGACGATACCTTTACCCTGTTCACCCGTGCTTTCCGTTTTGAAGACGGTGCGGAAGGGGCCCGGAAAATCCGTGTGACTTTCCGCAATGGGAAAATATCCGCAATCCGGGATTTGGAAACCGGGGATGCCCTGGGGCTGACCCGACTGGATCCTGCCCTCATCGGCAGTTTTTATCCCACCCATAATCAGGACCGCCTCTGGGTAACATTCAAAGAAACACCTCCTTTACTGATTCAGACCATCATGGCCATAGAAGACCAGGATTTTTATGAACATTACGGTGTAAAACCGGGATCCGTTATCCGGGCCCTGCTTGCCAATATCAAAGCGGGAAAGGCGGTACAGGGGGGAAGCACCCTGACCCAGCAGCTGGTGAAAAATCTTTTTCTGAGCCGCAGCAGAACCATACGGCGTAAATTTGATGAAGCTGTGATGGCCCTGAGTCTGGAATGGTCTTATGAAAAAGATCAGATATTCGAGGCATATATCAACGAAGTGTATATGGGGCAGGACGGAAAGCGGGCCATTCACGGCTTCGGCATGGCCGCGGATTTTTATTTTAACCGCTCCGCAGATGATCTTCATGCCGGAGAAATTGCCCTGCTGGCGGGCCTGCTTAAAGGCCCCTCCTATTATGATCCCCGGAGGAATCCGGAACGGGCTGAAAAACGGCGCAATATTGTGCTGAAGGTCATGGGTGACAAAAAACTCATCCGGCCCGATGAAATGGAAAATGCCCGGCAGTCCCCCCTGGGCGTTACACCGGATCCGCCTTCGGGAAATACACGTTTTCCGGCCTTTACGGATCTGCTGAAAGAAAGACTGCTGAAAGAATATAGTGAAAGCGATTTGCGCAGTGAAGGACTGCGTATTTTTACCACCCTGGAACCCGGAACCCAGCTGGCAGCGGAAAAAGCCCTGGGAAAACGCCTGCTGGCTGTGGAATCCCGGAAAGGACTTCCAAAAGGGGAACTGGAAGGCGCGGTAATTGTCACCTCAACGGCAGGAAACGAGGTGCTGGCCATGGTCGGGGGCAGAGATCCGGGAATCCCCGGATTTAACCGTGCACTCAAAGCCCGGCGTCCCGTGGGGTCCCTTATCAAAGTGGCCGTTTACCTCACGGCCCTGCAGTCTCCGGATAAGTATACTCTTATCACCCTGCTGGATGACAGTGAAATTGAAATACAGAACCGCAGTCAGATATGGGCCCCCCAGAACTATGATCGGATATTCCACGGAAAGGTTCCCCTTTATGCGGCCCTGGCCCATTCTTACAACGCGGCAACGGTCCGTCTGGGAATGGATCTGGGGGTGGACAGGGTTTTGGACACGGTCCGCAAACTGGGAGTGGAAAAAAAATTTGACCCCTACCCATCTGCCCTGCTGGGAACCATGTCCATGTCTCCTGCAGATGTGGCCCGGATGTACCAGACCCTGGCATCCGGCGGTTTTTACTCTCCCCTGCGCACCATTCAGGGCGTATATCAGCCGGACGGCAGCCCCCTGAAACGCTATCCCATGACCGTCCGGGAAAATTTTGAATCTGCACCGGTATATCTGCTCAGCAAGGCGCTCCAGGCCGTACTGACCGAGGGCACGGCCCGTTCTGTGAAAAATATACTGCCCCCCGGCCTGAATGCCGCGGGAAAAACCGGCACCAGCAGCGATCTGAGAGACAGCTGGTTTGCCGGATTTACGGGAAACCGGCTGGCGGTGGTATGGATTGGCCGGGATGACAATCAGCCCTGCGGCCTGACAGGGGCCTCCGGTGCATTGCAGATCTGGGCAGAACTCATGGCAGATATTGACAATGCGCCCCTGCACCTTTCCAAACCGGATACTGTAAAATGGTTTACGGTGGAACCCTATCAGGGTGTACTCACGGACAAAAGCTGTCCGGGGGCCATATCCATTCCTTTTGTCGAAGGTTCCGAACCCTGGGAAACGGTATACTGTGACGGAAGAAGGCAGAAACCGCCTTCTTCCGATCCGCAGAAAAAGGATAAGTCTTCCATTTTTGATTTATTAAAGGATATGTTCTGATGAAAAATTTTGGTAAAATTCTTCCGCTATGGTTTGCTGCCGCCCTGTTTCTGGCCGGATGTACGACATCTCCTGCCCCGATTCCCAAAGGCCCGCAGCCCATTTATGATGAAAACGGCAATATTCTCTGGCAGCCCCTGCCTTCTTCCGGCCAAAGACCGCCCTCCTATCCGCCTTCGGACACTGCGGACAGTTCCCCGGACGACAGGGATGCATATGACGGATACGAAGATTCCGAGGAATATGACAAAGAGGCAGAAGAGACAGCCCGGCCTGCGCCCCGCATCGGTTCCGGCGAAAGTCTTCCCCGTGAAAACGGGGAAAGCGGCGGTGATGACCATCTGCTGGCGGCTGTTTCCCCCCTGGCGGAACAGGCCGAAAAACAGATGCATCGCGGGGAACTGGACAGAGCCTACGCCACTGCGGAAAGGGCTGTGCGGATTGATCCGGATAATGCACAAATGTGGAATCTTATGGCCCGGATACAATTTAAAAAAGAAAACTATTCCCAGGCCGAACAGTTGGCCCGCAAATCCAATCTTCACGCGCAGGGCAACCGCCCCCTTCAGTCCCAAAACTGGAAAATCATCGCGGCCGTTCTCAGTCAAAAAGGACAGGAGGCAGAGGCCCGGAAGGCCCTGGAGCGGGCCGGGGAACTGGAATAAAAAAGGCCTGCAGTAAGCTGGTTTCCGCTTAAAAATAGCTGCATGGAGTGCGGAAATGAAGGCCGAAGCCGGTTTTTCGCAGACACTTTCATATAAACGGTCATGACTGACGGTCACAACGAAGCATGAAAATACACCGTAGAGACGCACACCGTGCGTCTCTACTTTCATATAAACCACCATGACTGACGGTCACAACGAAGCATGAAAATCTTTCCCGGACTCGTTACGGGGCTCCGCCCCGTAACGCCGGAGGTGAGGCTCCGCCTCATACTGTGTACGGGGCGGAGCCCCGGAAAAATGCGTTACGGGGCAGAGGCCCGTAACGAGTTGTGCAGGACTTTCATATAAACGGTCATGAGACATAATTCACAACGAAGCATGAAAATCTCTCCCCGGGCTTGTTACGGGGCTCCGCCCCGTAACACCGGAGGTGAGGCTCCGCCTCATACTGTGTACGGGGCAGAGCCCCGTAACGAGTTGTAAAGGACTTTCATATAAACGGTCATGAATTGCATTCACAACGAAGCATGAAAGCAGGGAGCGTTAGGCGACAGCCGTAACGCACCGTAATATCTCCGGTTCGGTGCGTTACGCTTCGCTAACGCACCCTGCAGTATGCTGTGTACGGGGCGGAGCCCCGGAAAAATGCGTTACGGGGCAGAGCCCCGTAACGGGTTGTGCAGGACTTTTATATAAACGGCCATGAGCCCTGACTCACAGCGAAACATGAAAATGAAAAACTGTTACATGTTGTAATAATTAAACATTCAGCATTCATCTGTAATGTAACATTCCCTTTGAGAAAATTGTTTCATACTGATTATATTCAGTATTTTATTCAGAAAAACCCGGAGTGCGGAAGCCGGACGAAGCGGTCTTTGGCCCGCGCTCCTTCGGAGCCCGGGCGAAAAATAATTTTCGCACTCCTTTCTCAAAGACTACGTTACATTACAGCATTCAGCATTTTCATATAAATTTCACAGATCCCCCAATCATCAGATCATGGCTTCATACAGGCTGTCCAGTTTCTGTATCATGGAAAGCAGACTGAAGTTTTGGCAGTATTTTTTTCCCCGTATGCCCATTTCTGCCGCCTTTTCCGGATGCTGAATGAGATAAGTCAGTGCTTCCCCCAGTTTTTCCGCATTGCCAGGAGGAACCAGCAAACCGTTTTCCCCTTCCCGCACCAGACTGGGAATGCCGCCGGTGCGACTGGCAACAATTGCTTTTCCCGCGGCCATTGCTTCCACCAGCACTCTTCCCATCCCCTCATTCAGGGAGGGCAGCACCAGAATATCCGCCATATGCAGAATTTCGGGGATATCTTCCCTCCATCCCGTAAAATGCACCCTGTCTGCCACAGCGTATTTTTCCGCGGCCTGCATTATTTTTCTTTGCATCTCCCCCTTTCCCACGTACAGCAGTCCGGCTTCGGGGCAGACCTGCCACACCCGCTGCATGGCCCGGAACAGCACCATCGGCCCTTTTACGGGCAGCAGCCAGCCGATGCTGCACAGCAGCGGTGCACGGGGACGGATTCCCATGGCCCTTTTCATTTCGCTGATGTCAGCACTGCAATGGGCAAAACGTTGCGTATCCACCCCGCTGTGAATGACCGGCATTTTGTTTTCCGGACAGAGTTTGAGACGCAGATAATCTTTTTTTTCATTTTCTGTCAGCGCAATCATTGCATCTGTGATCCGGGATGTCAGTTTTTCTGCAAGAAGGAAAATTGCGGACACCGGCCCGGAAAAATGACCGTAAAAGATATGGCCGTGGGGTGTGTGGATAATGCGGGGAATGCGGGCCGCTTTTGCAGCCCACCTGCCCAGTATCCCGGCTTTGGATGTATGGGTATGGACGATATCGGGTTTTTCCCTTTGCATGATGCGCCAAAGAAGGAAAAATGCAATGCCGTCTCTGAGCGGATCAATTCTTCTCACCAGGGAGGGCAGGGAAATTACTGTTACCCCCAGAGATTCCGCTTTTTCTGTGCCCCGGTTTACAAGAGCGGTTTCCCTTTCATCCATGCGGGATTCCAGGCTCCGGCCGTGTATCAGAAAAAGCTGATATTTTTCAGGGGAAAAACCGAGACAGCTCTGCAAAGTATTCTGCGCGGAACCGCCTGCATCCATACGGGTGATGATATGGAAAATTTTGATTTTCTTTTTTTTCATCAGGTACTATAGTTTCGCATTTATTTATAACCACTTGATTTTATTTTAACCACGAAAGACACAGAAGACTATCGGAAAATATTTATATCCTGCTGTTTTTTTTATATTTTTTTCGTAAATTTCGTGGTTTACTGTAAAAAATGCAAAAGTACAGATCAGGTATTTATTTATAATAACGGTCGAACCAGTATCCGAAAACAATCAGATTCCATAATATCCATGATGTATCTGTTTTATGATTCATATGATTCCGGAGCAGACCGCGGACAGTTTTTTCATCAAATATGCCCTGTTCCTTTATTTTGGCAGGAGAAAGATATTGATCGCTCAGGAAGGCAAGATCATTGCGGAGCCATTTTCCGATGGGAATTTCAAAGCCTGTCTTGGGACGGCGGTACAAAAACTTTGGAAGCATATGACGGAAAGATTCTTTCAGAATGTATTTGCTCCGCCCTTTGAAAAGTTTCAGATGTCCCGGTATTCGGAAAGCCAGTTCCACAACCCGGTGATCCAGAAAAGGGACCCGCACTTCCAGTGAATGTTTCATACTCATCCAATCCACTCTGGTGAGCATGTCTCCGGGCAGGGAATGTTTCATATCCGCATATAAAACCGCATTAAGGGGATCTCCTTTGAATGTCTGCAACTGCTGCCGGGTCCAGTGGAAGGCAGTATCCGCATCTGTGTTCCTGCCGGGGAAAGCCCCGCGGTCTAAAATGCGCTGCCGTATCCGGGCCGGTGCAATTTCATTTAACGTCAGAACCCGCCGGGCAAAACAGCCTTGACTGCTTCTGATAAATTTTTTCATTCTGCGGATATAGTCCGGAAATCTGCTGTCTCTGGCATCGGGAAATGAATTCAGCATTTTTTCCAGTATACTGCGGCGGAAAAGTGCCGGGATTTTCATATATTTTTCAAGCCAGTAATGGGCAAGATAGGAACGGTAGCCTGCAAAAAGTTCATCCCCCCCGTCTCCGGACAGGGCAACGGTCACATGTCTGCGGGTTTCCCGGGATATAATAAAGGTGGGAATTGCAGAAGAATCTGAAAAAGGCTCATCAAAGGTTTCCAGCACATCCGGCAGTACGGAAAGCATATCCCGGGATGAAATCCGGATTTCATGATGATCGGTATTCCAGTATTCCGCTGATTTACGGGCATAGGGGCTTTCATCCAAAAAATCCCCATCTGAAAAACCGATGGAAAAGGTTTGTACCCTTTTGGGGGAACAATCAGACATGAGCGCGACAATGATAGCGGAATCAATGCCCCCGCTGAGAAAGGCCCCCAGGGGAACATCCGCGATCATCCGGTCTTTGACAGCTTCGCGCAAAAGGGAGACAATGCGGCTTTTATATCCTTTGATATCAGATGCGGAAAAATCGGATACGGTATCTGAACTGTCTGCTTCGGGAATATCCCAGTATTTACGGATTTCAATATTCCCTTTTTCCAGAAGCAGTGAATGACCGGGTTCCAGTTTGCGGATTCCTTTAAATATGGTGCGGGGTGCGGGAATATAACTGAAAGTCAGATACATCTGCAGGGCTTCATTGTCCAATTCTTTGGGGATGAGGGGATCGCATAAAAGTCCTTTGATTTCAGAGGCAAATGCAAAGTGCTGCCCATTCCGGCACCAGACCAGGGGTTTGATGCCTATGCGATCCCGGCAAAGCCAGAGCCGTTGTCTGTTTTCATCCCAAAGAGCAAAAGCGAACATCCCGTTCAGTCGCCGGACGCAGCTGATGCCTTCTTCTTCATAAAGATGAAGAATCACTTCCGTATCCGCAGCACTTTTGAAGATATGCCCTTTTTCCTCCAGATATTTTTTCAGCTGCCTGAAATTATAGATTTCTCCGTTATAAATAAGCCGGATACGCTGATTTTCATTCGACATGGGCTGGTGCCCGGCGGACGACAAATCCATGACCGAGAGTCTCCGGTGCCCGAAACCGACGGAGATATGCGGAGCTTCCGGATTTCCCAGATGCTGAATAAATATCCCCTCATCATCCGGTCCCCGGCAGGAAAAAGATGCGCACATCCGGCGAATCAGTTCTTCCGGTACTTTTCCGGAATTCAGAATGACTTTTCCACAGATTCCGCACATTCAGATGATATATCCTTTGCTGACATTTTCCATCATATCCAAATGCCTGTTCCAGGAATAATGTTTTTCGGCAAATTCCCTGCATTGTATTGACAGGTGTTTCCACGAAGAAATGCCTGTTCTGCATTTCTGATAATTTTTCATCATTAAATCTGCCAGGGATTCTGGCCGGGTATCGCTGAACAGACAGTTTTTGTCAAAAAGAGAAAGAATTTCTTTGCTTCCCCCGACCGGTGTGCCCAATACCGGAACCCCGGATGCCAGAGCTTCAGGTATAACCAGACCGAATCCTTCCAGGTCTGCTGTCGGAAGTATGAAAAGATCCGCTGCCCGGTAGTAATCCGCTAAATCTTCTTCGGGAATGAAACCCGTAAAATGAACATGGGAATTCAGATCAGACTGATGACAAAATGTTTTCAGTTTTTGCCCCAGAGGACCGTCTCCTCCGATCACCAGGTGAATATCCGGATGTTTTCCGATAACTGTTTTCATGGCAATCAGCAGATTTTCAATGCCCATTCTCGGTACAAGATTTCTTACGGTAAAAAGAATAAATTTATCCGCCGGAATATGCAATCTTTTACGAATGCTGTCTTTATCCTGCCCCGGGTAAAATTTTTTCAGATCAACTCCGCCCGGATTCACGGATATTGTATTCCCGGGGACAGAATATACTGTTCTGAGTCTGTTTTTTGTAAAACGGCTCAGCACCATGATATGATCTGCCTGATGCAGCACTTTTTTTTCCATGTATTTTCTTCCGCAGCAATGAATGAAAAACAGCATTTTTCCCCATGCTGTACCAGGTTTCCGGTTTCTGGATATATATTCTTCAAAAGAAAGGGAATGGCAGGTGTAGACTTTTCTGATGTTTTTATGCAGGGGGGATTCAAGGATCGAAAATGCGCTGAAGGGCTGCTGCATATGGATACAGGCGAAGCGGTATCTCTTTTGTAAATTTTCAAATAAAAATTTTCCGTTCTTCAGTGTTGACAGAAAAAATTTTCCCGCATTCCGCCGGTCAATATCATATCTCCATTCCCAAACCCCTTCTATGATTTCAGAACGGCACTGGTGCTCCGGCAGTCTGCGGGTCATAATGTGAATATTGTATCCCCGCCGCACAAGACCCGCTGCCTGTTCATACAGCACCCGTTCAGCACCGCCGATGATATTACGGATGGAGACATCGGAAATAAAAAGGATATTAGTCTGTGACATGTTTTTTTTCCGCCATAATACATAATGAGGGGCTGAGAAGCCATTTTCCGCGGCTATGTATCTCAATGGTGACTGCAATTTGCCGGATCATTTTTTTTGCAATATTTCCAATTGATTTCCCGCTGAATATGCGGTTCGGATCTCCTTCACTCAGGGGGGCGTTCCGAATTATGATATTTGAAAAGCCAAAATCCGATAAGATTTTCCTTAAAAATTTCGGGGTAAAAGAATACTGATGAAAAACCAGGAAAGGATGAATCTGTTTTGAAAGTCTGAGAATATTACTGTATCGGCAAATTTCGGAATGTACAAAGGCATTCGGTGAACGAATGAGCATCAGTCCGCCCGGAGCCAGAAACCGATTGGCAATTTTCAATTCTCTCCACGGTTCTTTTGAATGTTCCAAAGAATTGATAAATGTGATGACATCAAAAACTGCAGTGCAGTGCAAATCTTTCAGGGTTCCCTGAACAACATCCAGTCCGTACAGTTTTTGTGCAACTTCAGCGGACTGTCGTGAGGGATCAATCCCTTTTACCTGCCATCCCTTTTTTTGGGCAGCAATCATGAAATACCCGCATCCGCACCCGACATCCAGCAACCGGAAACCGTATTGCATTTTTTCTATATAATGTAACAGTTGCAAGTATAGTTTTTCCCGACTGCCTTCCAACTGATCATTTGCATATCTGTTAAAATAGTTATCCTGGTATTCCGATATTAGTTCATCATAGCTTATTTTCTGATTTTTATATAAAAGATCGCATTTTCTGCAACGATGATATACAGAAGAATAAAATTGAAAATCAGCATATCCTTCTGATTTGCAATATGGACATTTTGACATACCAGCTCAGCCTTTTTTTAACAAAGTTCTGTAGACCTGCCCGGTTTCAGAAAGCATCCTGGCAACGGAAAATTTTTCTTCCACCCTTTTTCTGGCAGCTTTGCCCATTTTCCCTGCGCTTTTGCTGTCATTCAGCATTTCGATGATCACTTTGGATAATGCGGCAGAATCTTTCGGCGGAATCAGTCTGCCGTTTTCTCCGTCGCTGATCTGTTCACTGATTCCGGGAATATTGCTTGCAATGACTGTTTTTTCCATTGCCATAGCTTCCAAAGTAACCATAGGGCAGCCTTCCAGAAGAGAGGGAACTACAAGGATTTCTATTCCTGAAAGGATTTCTTTAACATCCTTTCTGAAACCGGTAAAAATGACATGCTCCTGTATTCCTGATTTTTCAGACAGACTGATCAGTCCGGCCATACAGGGTCCTTCACCGACAAATAAGAATTTTATATTCGGAATAGCAGATACAACAAAAGGAACCGCTCTGATGAAATCATCAAAACCCTTTTCCCATACCATCCTGCCAATAGCAGCAACAAGACGCATATTCGGAGAAATACCAAATTTTTTCCGGATATCTTTTTGACTGTCTTCCGGTTTAAAAAGGTCGGTTTCTATTCCATTATAAATTCGTACCACTTTACAGGGAGATATTTTACGTTTGCAGATCAGCAGCTTTTGTAATTCGTCTGATACCACGATAAATTTGTCAACAAATAATTCGCTTATATAATCAGCAAAACGGTATATTTTTTTCCGTAGCGGTCTTACATCAAAACCTTCTACCGGCGTTGTCAGTGTGCAAACATGGGGAATTTTTATTCCGCATACCATTCGTGCCAAAAAATCAGCCCTTGCGCCCTGGCTGTGGATCAAAGATATATTATATTTCCGAAGAAGTTTTTTTATATGAAAAAAAGATATTATTGAAAAACGCCCTGTCATGTCCGCAGCAAAAAATCTGATACCGGCTTTATTTATTTCTTCTTCAAATAATCCACCCGGTGTTGCCGCAACGGATATATCGAAAACAGACTGTAAGCCTTTCGCCAGTTGCAGGAAAACACGTTCACCTCCGCCGAACTCCAGTCCGTCAATGATGAGCAGAATGTGTATCCGATTTGTTCCGGGATTCAAGAGAGAAGAACCTTTCTGTAGAATATTTCATATTTTTTGATAAATTGTTCACAGGTAAAATATCGGATAAGCCGTTCAAAACCTTTCTGTCCCATTTTTTTCATTTGTTCCGGCTGATCCAGCAGTTTTATGACAGATTCAGCCATCTGATCCGGTTTTCCGATGGGTACAAGAATACCGGTTTTTCCATTTTCAATCACCTCACGGGCACCATGTGTGTCCGTAGATATAACAGGTTTGGCAAATGCCATAGCCTCTATAAGAACAATACCGAAGCCTTCCCAATGGGAGGATAAGAGAAAAATATCCGTTATTGACAGTACTTCAAATACCTGTGAACGGGAGCATTTTCCGGTAAATATAATTTTTTTTGACAAATCAAGAGATGCTGCCAGTTCCTTCAGTTTTTTTTCAAGCCGCCCCCAGCCGACAATTATTAATGTAATATTATCACGTTCACTGTCTAATTGCTGAAAAGCATAAATCAGATCGGTCTGGGCTTTTTGGTCATTAAAATATCCGATATTTGTTAATACGGTATTTTCAGGATTGATACCGTACTTATGAAAGATATGAAGTTTTTTGCTTTCGTATTTATCCGTGTCAGGAATTTTAATACAGTTGTGAACCACCGTCCTTATTTTATTTCGCAGGCAGACCGGCTTTTCTTTTCTGAATTGATCCATCACACCGTTTGAACAGGCAATAAAACCGTCAACCAAAGGGGAGGAAAGTTTGTTGATAATATAATGCTTTAAAGAAATTTCAGAAAAAATTGCAGGTGGCGGATTGCCCCAATGTTCCACAATTTTTATGCCGGTAATACTGGCAATGAAGCGGGCAGGTACGCCAAGAACATCCCAGCTGTGGAGTATATCAATTTTCATTTTCCGTATGATCATCCACAGATCCCAAAAACCTCTCGGATCAAAAAGGAGCGATCCGCGTATCGGAGTTAAAAAAGCTCCGCTTTGACGAATCAGATGAAACTCATTACTTCCCCATTCGCAATATTCCGGTTTGTAGGCAACAAAAACCTGGAATGTATTTTTATTAATATTTTCTATAATATCCAGCATTCTTTGAAAAACACCGCTTATCATACCTGCAGAAAACATAAGAATTTTTATTTTGTGATTATTCATTTAAAAAATGCCCAATACATGTTTCAGAATTCATCAATGGAAACCGTTCCTAACCTGCATTATTCACACGTTCCGCCAAAATCAGGATATATTACTGAAAAATAAAAAAATCAGAAAAAGGGTTTAAAAACCCGCTTTTTGGCATATCCTGATTTTACAGTAAAAAAAGAATTTATGAATAATTCAGGCTAAACACATGATAATTTCCACATCGAAAGATCTCTGCCGATTAAATGACTCAGACAATTTATATCTTTTGATAATATATCCCAAATTATTCTCTTTTCATCCTTTGTCAACAATGGAACAGTTGTATCATCGAACATTTTTTTATTATGGCTGCGAATACGGTTCGGAATATTTGTCCGAATAATTGCCCGGTGAAATAATCTTCCAAAAAACTTGCGGATAATCATTGAGGATGCGTTTAATATCTTTTCAATCTCTCTGCTTTTATATGTGTGGGAGGAATAAATTTTCCCGGATGCTGAATCCGGTACAAAATTTTCATCAACACCGATAAATCTGTATAATTGCTTTATCACTTTTCCCGGGCAAGAGCAGATATCATCAAAAAGAATACAGTGGATATTATCCGGGGAAAAATAGTATAGATAGTGCTCAATGTGCGATGCGTATTTTCCCATTTCCAAATAAGACGGATTATATTGCAATGCATCAGAAAAACGATAAAGATGCCGAGGTACACGTCCCTGCTTGATTTCGTGCAAATGCTGAGAATAAGCTCTGTCAGCCGGATTTCGGAATGAGACAATGAGTTTTGCATCGGGATTATAATCAAACATTCGTTTTGGTACATTTTTATCATAAAAATAAAGGGTTGAAAATTCACCCGTTTTCCAGGAACCGAATTCAAATCCCTTATGATAAAACAGATAACCTTTATCAAAGTGATGATTGAAAAAGTTTAATTCTTTGTTTTCTGATCTTTCAGCACATCGGATACCGGGATGATCTTCCAGTACTTTAAAAATCCAGCTTGTTGCCGATTTCTGCACACCGATTCCGAAAAAATCAAGTCTGTTTTTCATAAACAAATAACTTTCTTCATTAATTGTTCAATTTTTACAGAAGCAGCCTCAAAAGAATAGTTTTTTAAAACTCTTTCTCTCTGCAAAACGGCTTCTTTTTTTCTAAGATTAATGTCAATTGTAAACTCGTGCATCAGATCAAAAAGAGCCTTCATATCTCCCCGCTGAAAAGTGTTAGCTGAATTTCCCAAAGCTTCTCTGCTGGCACTTATATCAGAAGCTATGATGGGCAATTCACACGACATGGCTTCCAGCAAAGTATATGGAAGCACTTCATTAAGTAATGATGGCAGAATGAATACATCCGCAGCAGAATAGAATGAAGGAAGATCCGAATTCGGTATAAAACCGAATAACTTTATCCGCTCTGTTAAAGAATATTTGTTAATATATTTTTGGATATAAAATCTGTCAGGACCTTCACCTATAATCCATAAACGTGCCTGCGGAGTAATTTTTGCCAAGCGATGAAATGCTTTCAATGCGGTTCTGAATCCTTTGGGTCTCCATAGACAACCGATCATTAAAAAAATAATATTGTCTTCATTTATTCGATGAATTTGCCGGGTTGCCTTTCTTTGAAAAATATTTCTTTGAAACTTATTATCATCTACCCAATTATGTATGGGAAGAATCCGGTTCGCAGAAATCCTGTATATCTTTCTAATATGAAATGAAATAGCCCCTGATCCGCTAATAATATAATCGCATCTGCGCAAAGAGGGAATATCTTTGAAGAACATTCCGTATATGTATATTGGCACAGATCGGAAAATATAACTTTTTAATGTTTTTAATCCTTCGACTTCCTGCCAGTTGTTATAAAAATAATGCATGTATAAATTGTGTACAAAAGCAATAATGGGTATTCTTAATTTTTGTGATAACTTTATGAATTGTTTGGCAGGAACACCTTCAGAAAATATGCAGTCAATATAATTCCCTTTATGAAGATTTTTTAAGATATTACTGATACATTTGTTATTGTTGGATTCATCTTTATGATGACATGCCGGAATAATTTGTAAAGAACCATTCCGGAAAATTTTTTCTCCGTCATTGGTAATAAGAGAAACATTGTGGCCTAGCTCAATCAGGACAGTGACTAAATTACTGAGATGGGTATGAACTCCTCCCCAGTTTTTATGGTCGCAGATATTTCTTGATGATAATATACAGATATGCATAATTTTCAATTCATGCTTTTCAGGTTCCGACAGTTATCTTTATTGAGCCAGGACTTACGCAGTTGAATTTTAACTGTTTGAATTTATTATGTGCCTTAAAAATTGACAGTCAATAAAAACAGCAGATTATATTTCAACTGCGTAAGTCCTATGAGCAAAGCAATGA
>JAABRU010000005.1 GCA_011390755.1 Desulfobacteraceae bacterium
TCTTTCTCCTGAACACTTCGGTTCAGGGGCTGCATTGTCCTCCGGGCTCCGTACATACCCGTTACCGGGAATGCACGCCGGAGTAAGAAACTGCCGGCAGCACGGCAGGCTGAACTACCGTATTGTAGGGTATCAGCAATTAAATCAGCGACTTTCACGTCGCACCCGCTGGATCGCCGGGTTAGAAATTTTCTTATTTCAGGCAAAATCGGCAACAGGTATATTACGCTTCTCAGCAAAACTTTGACGATGAAGTTTAATGCGCTCAATTTCATGCAAAGTTTCCGCCGCCATATAAGTTTCGCCGCAGATTGAGCAGTTTACAACAGGAATATTTTCAATTATCAACAAATTAATGCCTTTTCCATAGCTCCTGCTGACCCGCCGGATACGCCCGCCGTCTTTTCCGCAAATTTCACAAATCATAGAATTTCACTCTGTTTCAAGATATACAGTTATTATGACCAGACTGCCGGTAAGACTCAGTTTGCTTACAACAGCAGCTTCATTTCCCCCGAATGTTTCACCGGAAATAACATATTTCCATTCTCCGGTATTTATGTCTTTTTGCCGTTCTGTGATTTCACCTGTAAGCAGACAGTGCTCGACATCGAAAATTGTAAGTCCGTCATCGTTCATCTCTTCTTCAGCATGTAATGTCATTACATACTTTCGGATACGGACTTTTTCTCTGATTTCTTTTAATACAGATTCAAACATCAGACGCTTTTCATTTTAAGGCAAAGCAATAATAATTTGGTAGTGGTGTTTTTTTGACTGACGTATTTCATTGTGATAAACTTTTATTATAATGACTGATAAACATTTTTATGCGTTTTTCGTGCATATCCCGACTTTTGCTGAAAGAGAGGGTTTTCCGCACCACGCAGGGGCATCGCTTCGGTTTACCCTAAAATTAAGCTCTGACAAAGCACTATGCTGAAATCTTTTTCAGATTTCAGCATAAAATTGCAGGTCGGGTTAGCGTATTTCGGCAAACTCAGTAAGCAGGCGCAACCTGACATCTTTACATTATGTCGGAATACCAACCGTTTTAAGTGAAATCATGAATCAGGTTCTGCTGACATTTACGAGGGATAAAGGGGGGTGGAAGGGTGAAAAATCCTGCCCCCCTCTATACCCTCTCAGGAGGGGAATAAGAGAACTTAACAGTCATTATAACTCAGCATGGGGAATGAGAACTTCCCTACCCCCCTGAACCTATTCCTGAATCCCAATCCCTGTCTTAGGGACAGACCGATTCTGTAAACACAAACTCGCCTTTGTCACTGATTTTCACAACCACGGCGCATTTGATGGGATCACCCTGTTCGTCAAATTTCATTTTTCCGGTAATGCCGTCAAATTCGGCAATTCCGGCAATGGCATCCCGCAGGTTTTTCCGGTCGTCTTTCAGCTTTCCGCTGATTTTGCCCATATCCTGCAGGCCTTTGAGGACAATACGGGTTGCATCCCAGGTCAGGGCGGCAACATCGGCAGGTTCATAACCGTATTTTTTGTGGTAACGGTCAATAAATTCTTTGGTGGCCCCGGTGGCTCCGGCAGCCGCATAATGGGTGGAGAAATAGTGACCTTTGCAGTCATCCCCGCACAGGGGCATGAGTTCGGAATTTCCCCAGGCATCCGCGCCCATAAAAGGGCCTTTCCATCCCAGATCATGGGCCTGTTTTACCGTCAGTGCCACTTCATTATAGTTGTTGGGCAGGAAAATAAAATCCGGTTTGGCAGCAATAATTTTGGTCAGCTGCGCGCTGAAATCCTGATCTTTGTCTCCGTAACTTTCAAATGCCACAACAGAACCCGCGCCGTTTTTCTTTTCAAAATCGGCTTTGAAGATTTCAGCCAGTCCTTTGCTGTAATCATTGGCCAGAGCATACAGTACAGCGGCTTTTTTGGCCTGAAACTGTTTCATGGCAAAATCCACGGCCACCGGTCCCTGAAAGGGATCCAGGAAAGCCGCACGGAAGACCCATTCCCGGTCTTTGGTGGTATCCGGGTTGGTGGACCAGGGGGAAATCATGGGAGTACGGTTGTCATTACAGGTTCCTCCCGCAGGAACGGCCTGTTTACTGGAATTGGGACCGATAATTGCCAGTACATCATCCTGTTCAATGAGCTTCAGTGCGGCCGTCACCGCGGACTCGGCCTTGGATTCATTGTCTTCATAAGTAAATTCCAGCATGTATTTTTCCCCGCCGATGTCCAGACCGCCTGCCCCGTTAATATCTTCTTTGAGCATTTCGGCTGCAAATTTGGATTCTTCCCCGACTTTGGGAATATCTCCGGTCAGGGGAATATTAAAACCGATTTTTACCACTTTCTCCGCGCTCCATGCGCAGGGAGAAAACACCATTACCGCTGCCGTACACAGGGCCAGACCCATCAGGTATTTACGCATCCTCTTCTCCTTTTCAAAACAATGTTTAAAAATAACAACATAAGTTTATACGAAAAAAACATCATCTGCTACCACAGGGGAAATTTTTTTTCAATCTTTTATTTTGCTTTTTCAGCTTTGGCGGCTATCGCTGCCCTGAATTTGGCTGCATGAATGATAAATCTCTCATGCGTTCCTTTGGAAATAATATCCGCACCGTCATGGGCCTCTATGGAAAAGGTCAGTTTTTTGCCTTCCATTTTTTCCAGCCTGACTTTCACCGTAACCGTAAAACCGGGCGGTGTGGCCGCTGTATGGCTCAGGTGAAAACCAATGCCCACACTCTGCTCATCGGGCCAGTCCAGATACGGATGAATGGCTTTGATGCAGACAAATTCAAAAAGCCCGATCATATAACCCGAAGCCAGCACATCGGGCATAATTTTTCCTTCCTCAAATTCCGGAAAAAGATGGGGAACAGTTTTATCTGCCGGAACGGTGTACTGAAATTCAAATTCCAAACCTTCTTTCAGAGAATCTTTCATTTTTCCTCCATAAAAATTATTCGCTTATTAAGATGAAACATTCATTGCATTGAGGAAATCCGGATAATAAACCGAATTTCCCAACTCCCTGACACCCAGGCCATTTTACTCTCCCGGATTTCTGCCTTTCTGACTGCCCAGGGGCACATTGCACTTGGGACATCTTCCGGCATATACGCTGACACGCCCCTGCCATCCGCAGCTTTGGCAACGGGCCGCCTGGCTGTGCGGGTCTTCCTTTTCTCCTGCAAACATTTTCCGGATAAAGGACAGCAGCATGATAACTCCCACAGCGCACCCGCCGTAAATCAGTAAATCTTTTAGAGTAAAATCTCCGAAAACAAGCATTTCCAGATCCATCACAACCTCCTTTCTCTGACTGATTATTGCAGTAAGGTTTTTAGCATATACCGGGAATGAATGCAAATTCCATATTTACAAAAAACAATATATTGCAACAGTTCGGTAAAAAAAAAATCGGTATGAATAATTTCAGCAGCTTATGAAATGAATACGGAATATCCGTACTTAGAACCTGCCCGAAAACCTGTTTACCGGTATCCCAAACCCCTGTTTTAAGAAGATTCAAAAATTGGTTTCGGAGGTTTTCGGATATTGATTTAATGATTTCTGGCAGTTATGGTTTTATGTCCTGTGCGTCGGAAAAATTACCGAACCATTGATATTGATGAATCATTAACAATTCCGGAATTCTGATTCTGTGCTGCTCCGAATTTTCCGGGCAAAGACGCACGGCAGGGAGTTTTTCAAGAGACCCTAATGCATTGTCAAATTTGATTTTATGACTTCCGGGCCCAGACCGTGAGGAAGGGGAGCGCGGAACCGCTGTCTTCAGGTCATAATTTCAAAATTGACAGAGCACTAAGTTAAAGGTGAAGGAATTCCGAATGTTCGGCTGAGATCACGTCGAAGCCTGAACGTTTGGGACGCTGAAATAATTCGGAAAATTCTGCCAAAATTCCGTCTCACTTCATTTTGGCATTCCGGAAATTCCTCAACTGAATGGTATTGATGCCTTTCTGCGGTCTTATCAGGATCGGATTTATCCGGACAGCGTTATTGGATTTTCCTGCTGTTCGGATTTGTTTCATGGGCAAGTAGGAATTTTCTGCCCTTGAATACTCCCTTCATCCCATTGATTTTTTTCTTTACAGATGGCATCTTATTTTCAACCAAAAACGGTAATATGAAAAATAAGGAGGGATCGTATGTTAAAATCAAAAGTTTTTTTTCAAAAGTGCAGTTTTATTTGTCTGCTGATGACATTCATGGCTTTGATCTGTCCGGTCCGGGGTGAGGATGGTGCACAGATAGCAAGGGTTACACCTGTGCAGGAACAGAAACAGGAACAAAAAATGAATAAAATCAAAACGCTTATGGCCCGGATGGATGCTGAGGAACTGACGGAACAGAAAAAAATTGAAATGATACCGGAAATTCTGGAGTTGGCAAAAGAATTGGCGAATGATGCCCAACTAAACGGCAACATTGCTCTTTCGACTGAAGTATTGGATATTGTCAACAACGTAACGGAAATTCTGTCCGGGATTCTTCAGACATCATCAGCGGATGTGAAAATAGTCGGTGCTGTGGCGGATGTATCAAAAACAACTGCACAGATCACGCAGACTGTGGCGGATACTGCCGGAGCCGCAGGCAGTCCGGAACTTGCCGGTCAGGTATTAAACACAGTGAATAAGATAACGGACAATCTGTCAGGGCTTATCCGGGCCCCCGCAGCGGATGCCAATATCATCGGTGCTGTGGCAGATGTATCAAAAACAAGCGCACAGATCGCGCAGACTGTGGTGGCGGATACTGCCGGAGCCGCAGGCATTAGTCCGGAACTTGCCGGTCAGGCACTAAACACCGTGGATAAAATAGCGGACAATCTGTCAGCAATTATGCAGGTATCCGCAGCGGATGCGGATGCAGTCAGTGCTGTGGCAGATGTATCAAAAACAGCCGCACAGATTACACAGACTGTGGCGGATGCTGCCAAAGATGCGGATAACCAGGAATTGGCTCAGCATGCGGTAACGGTGGCAGGTGAACTGAAGGCTGTAACGCATCAGGTTGCAGTTGCAGCGCAGCAGATTACCGCTACCAGCACGGATGAGAACACTGTCAGTACAGCCGAAATAATTATTCAGGAAGTTCAGGAGACGGATAATCTTCTCCAATCTGCTGTGGATGTATCTGTACAGGCCGGTGCTTCTCCCCCTCCCGCTCCATCCGCCGGTACTTCCCAGGCAGTTACAGCAGATCCTGCTCAGATACTGGATGTGCAGATGGATGAACCGATCAGTGACAATAAACCTGCCAGTCCCAATTGATAAGTAGTACATACAGGGTGTCATATAAAACCGCCATGAGTTATGACTCACAACGAAGCATGAAAGTTTCAACCGTTCCCGGGCTCCGTCTCCGGCAGTGTGTGAGGCAGAGCCTCATCCAATGCGTTCCCGGGCAGAGCCCGGGAACGGGTCAGGCTGCGGAGGAGTGCGAAAATTAAGGCGGAGGCCGGTTTTTCGCAGACACTTTCATATAAAAAATAGTGACAGATAAGGGATTACATCTGCTGATTTTGTCAGCACACATCCCCCGGAGTTTCCGGGGGGAAAACAGGTTCTCAGTGACAGGGGCAGCAGATTTAATCCCTTAGCAAATCATGAATAAATGACACTGAAATCAGAATCCACAGTAAGGAGTATCAGAGTATGAAAAAAAATTTACTTGCAACAGGGAGAACAGTTCTGATTTTTCTTGTTTTTTTTCTCTGTGTTACAGAGCATTCCCCTGCCAGTCGGATTATCATACAACCGCTTGTGGCGGTTCAGGAGGCAGCCATGGATCCGGGCGGCCGACTGCGCATTGCCCCCAAAGTATCTGCAAGCAGTCGTTATGACAGCAATTTTTATAACACAGCAAGGGATGAGAGAGGTGTGTTCACCTATCTGATGCAGCCGGGAATCGAAATGGAATATTATACCGCCAAAAGCAGCGTCACACTGGGTTATACACTGGATGCCTATTTTTATCATGACAATGACGATGTTCCGATAGGTCAAAAGGATGCCGATGAGGATGATTATGTGGGACATACCTTCCATTTTAATGTCCGCACTGCGCCGTTTGCCAAATTGTCCCTGGAACTTGATGAAATCTATTTTAAAACCCGTGAAGAGAGCAAGGCAGACCGTTTTGCCAATGATACCAGTCGGGAAAAATATTATATCAACAGACTGACCCCCGGATTGTTTTACAGGTGGAATGAACGCTTTTCATCGGCTGCCAGATACCGCAATACCATTACCGAATATGACAGGGAATCAGATGCAAGTTCCAAAGAGAACAGGGGTATTTTTGATCTGACCTACCATTTTTCACCGCTGTCTTCCCTTACTCTGGACTATCAGATATGGGACAGAAATTATGATGTGGATATTTCGGATTATACATCCAACCAGGTGGAGCTGGTGTACAGAAAACAGGCAAAGCACCTGGGTTTTGAAGCCGGGGCAGGATATCATTCCCGCAGCTTCGACGATGATTCCAGAGACGGAACCGATACCCTGCATTATCATGCGGGTCTGAGCGCGCAGACGGCAAAAAGCAGAGGGGAACTTGTATTTGAGGAAAACTACAATGATGCTGTTACCGCCGATGATTTTTACAAAGCCAGAAAATTGAATCTGAGTCTCGGACGTACTTTCGGCAGGTATCTGGATACCGGCATATCGGGCTTTTACCAGATGAATGATTATGAAGACTGGATGGAATACCGTTCTGATCCGGAAAACCGGGAAGATGATATTTTTGGTCTTTCGGCCAGTGTCCGCTATAAATTTGCCCGCTGGCTGGCCCTGGGGCTGGAAGGCGGTTATGAAGACCGGGATTCCAATCTGGATGCATATGATTATGATAACAAATTTATCATGCTCAAAGTGGATTCGGTTTATGATGCGGTGAGGCGGTAAGGGGGGCGGTGTCGGGTGTTCGGTGTCAGGTGTTCGGTGTCAGGTGTTCGGTGTCAGGTGTTCGGTGTCGGGGGTTCGGTGTCAGGTGTTCGGTGTCAGGTGTTCGGTGTCAGGTGTTCGGTGTCGGGTGTTCGGTGTCGGGGGTTCGGTGGCCGGTGGATTGAAGACAGGGTTTTCAAAAGCAGGTGTTTATGATGTCACATTTTTATGAATTCATATATAAAAGCATATTGTCCGGAATTGCGGCAGTGATTTTCCTGATGCTGCCTGTCTCTGTGTCCGCTCAGGGAGAAGGATACCGCATCGGGCACAGAGATGTTCTTTCCCTGGCGATTTATGCCGGGGGAGAAGAGCAGCAGTCTGTCGTGGTCAGTGTGGATACCCGCGGCATAATAAATGTGCCTTTTATCGGTCCGGTAAAAGCCGACGGGATGACTCTTTCCGAGCTGCAGATGCAGATCCGGGAACCCCTGGCCAGGGATTTCTTTGTTGACCCCGAAGTGATCCTGTATATTAAAGAATACCACAGTCTTTATTATTATATCTCCGGTGCTGTGGCTTCGCCCGGCCTGTATGAAACGACTTCAAAGATCACCCTCATGCAGCTGATTGCCAAGGCAGGAGGGGTTTTGCCGGAGCGGCAGGATAAAGCCTATATCCTGCGGGATGCCGCCAAAGAAGTTCAGGAGGGGGAAAAACCGGAAGACCTGATAATGAAACGGGACAGCAGGGAAGAAGTGGATTTGCAAAAACTGCTGGATCAGGTGGATATGACCCAGAATATCATGCTGCAGCCCGGGGATGTGATTTATATCCCTCTGAAAGATGAAAATGAGATTGAAGAGGAAAAACCCAGTGTCTATGTGGAAGGGGAGGTACGAAATCCCGGCGCATATAACTATAAATACGGAATGACCGCCCTTAATGCCTGTATTCTGGCTGGCGGATTCAGCAAATATGCCGCGCCCAACCGCACCCGCATTATCCGCAAAAAAGAAGAGGAACAGCTTATCATCCGCATTAACCTGGACGATGTGAAAAAAGGCCGGAAAAATGATGTGGAACTGGAACCCGGAGATATGATTCATGTGCCGGAAAGCTGGTTCTGAACAGAAAACAGAGAGGATAAGAGAAAATGAATGATCTCAAACATGATCCCGATGCCTTTCCGGCAATGGTTCCGGAGATGCAGCCCGAAGAAGAACCCCTGAATATTGCGGATTACTATTTTGTTCTGGCAAAACACAAATGGCTGATTTTTTCCTGCCTTCTGATGATTGTCAGTCTGACCCTGTTTTTCACTCTCCGCATGAAACCGGTTTATCAGGCCAGCGGCACTCTGGTGATTGAAAACAGCCGTTCCGTATCTCCGGTTACCGGAGAATCAATTGAATACGGAAGTTATATCAACCAGCAGATGGCCCTGAATACCCACGCGAAACTGATTAAATCCCGTCCGGTAATGGAAAAAATTATCCGGGAGCTGAAAATGGATGAAAATTTTCCGGAACAGGGCGCGCAGATCAGTCCCTTAAAAACCTGGTTCATACAGATTTACCTGAATATACAGATGATGCTGGGGAAAGAGGAAGAATCCCCCGGGCCGGAAGACAAAGAAAACCTTCTGATCCGTATGCTGGATCAGCAGATCAGCATTAAACAGGTGCGGGATACCCATCTGCTTCAGATAGATGTCATGGACAATGAGCCGGAACGGGCCAGGGATATCGCCAATATCACCACCCGGGCCTATATTGAATTCGATACTTCCGGCCGGCTCCGTTCTTCCAGGGAAATGCTCGGGTGGATGCGGGATCAGTTATATGAAACCCAGAAAAAACTGGAAGATGCCGAAGCCGCATTTCTGGCATATAAGCAGAAGGAAAAAGTTTTTTCCATTGAAGGCAGACAGGATGTCATCACCCAGCAGATCCGGGATGTCAACAACACCTATCTGGAAACCCGGAATCTGCGCATGGAACTGGATACCAAGCTGGAGGAACTGGATCGTCTGGCCCGGGGCGGAAAGAATTTTTCCGGGGCAAGGATTCTGCTGGGCAATGAACTCATTGACAGTCTGTATAAACAGCTGGTGGAGGCGGAAGTGGAACTGAACCGTCTCAGCAAGGTATATAAAAGCAGGCATCCCAAAATTCTGCAGCTTTCGGGCAAAATCCGGAAAACCCGCGTAAAGCTCAATGAGGAACTGAGCCGGGAAATGCAGAATCTGAAAACCCAGCGCACCGTGCTGCTCAGTAAAGAGGAAATTTTGCAGAAAACCATGGACGATTTTGAAAACAATGCTCTGGAAGCCAATAAAAAAGAGCTGCAGTACCAGATTTTACAGCGGAACGTGGAAAGCAACCGGAAGCTCTATGATACCCTTCTGACCAAGATCAAGGCATCGGATATTGATGAAAATCTGGATGTTTCCAATATCCGCATTGCCGAAAAAGCAGTTACCCCGCTTTTCCCTGTAAAGCCGAATAAAAAACTGAACCTGCTGCTGGGAGCGGTATTGGGTCTGATGCTGGGCGTGGGACTGGCTTTTCTGCGGGAATATATGGATCAGAGTCTGCGCACCGAAGAAGATGTGCAGAAATTTATCGGACTGCCGGTTCTTTCGGTTATTCCGGAAGCAGAAAAAGTATAAAAGGATAAAGCAATGATGAAGAAAAAAGAAACAGGCAGTCGGAATATCGCGCCGGAATATGATCTGGCGTTTCTGGACAGCAGCCGCAGCAATTCCCGTTTTGCCGAGGCCTACCGGACCCTGCGGACCAATATCCATTTTTCTGCCACGGACAGCCGGCTGCGTTCTGTTCTGCTTACCAGTGCGGGGCAGTCCGAGGGCAAAACCGTTACCACAGCCAATCTGGCCTTTACCATTGCCCAGACCGGAAAATCGGTGCTGGTGGTGGACGGCGATTTGCGAAAACCCATGCTCACCAGGCTTTTCAAGGCCCGCAGCAGCAGCGGGCTGACCGGACTGATGAGCGAAATGTTTCAGGCCGATATCCGCGAAGGAAGACTGGAAGACATGAGTGCGCAGGATTTGTTCCGGCTCATATCCTTACAAAAACGCAGCGGTGTGCTGGAACTGAACGGGGAAAATGAGCGGATGAAAATCCTTTTCCTCAGCGGAAATGCAGCGGATACGGAATGGCTGACAGGGCAGGAGGAGAAAAAACTGCTCCGGATACTGATTCGCAGTCAGGTGCTTTCCAAAGAAAATGCGGAAATCGTTTTCCGCAGGCAGAAAGACACCGGGCAGAACCCTGTGCGGATTCTTCTGGATATGGGAATGGTCAGTGAAAAAGATATTATCGGGCCTGTGCATATCTCTTTGGCGGAAAATATGCAGGTGCTTTCCGGCATGAAAAAAGGGACATTCCGTTTTTCCGAGCGATCGGAATCCTCCTTACGGTCCCTAACGGATCATTCCGGGCCTTTGCGCAGGGAAACGGAAAAAATATGTGAACAGTTCAGGGGTAAAAACGGAGAACTGATCTGGCTGGCCCAAAAAATTGACGGGGCCGTCATTCAGACAGAAATCGAGGGACTGTCCCTGCTGCCTTCGGGGGTGATTCCTCCCAATCCCTCGGAACTGCTGGGATCCGAGCGTATGTCTTTTCTGATTTCCTATCTGGAAAAAAAGTTTGATTTCATGCTCATTGATACACCGCCCATACTGCCTGCCAGTGATGCCCTGCTGGTGGCCCCCCAGGTCGGAGGGGTCAGTCTGGTGGTAAAGGCCGGAATGCTGAACCGGAAAATGGTGGCCAAGGCCGTGGAACAGCTCCGCAGAACCCAGGCCCGGCTGCTGGGCATCATCCTCAACCGGGTGGATGTGAAACGGGAAGGTTATTATAAATATTATCAGAAATACTATAATTACTATTATTCCGAAGCCAAATGAAATGCCCGCGCGTCCGAATCATCCCGGCCGGTGTGTCCTCCGATCTGTAAAGACCTGCTGCACAGACCCCTCCCTCACAGATTCCGGGGACATATGCAGCAGGCCCCCGAAGGCGGTGCCGCCCCCGCGTCCCCCCCTGGGAACAATTCTGTGTATTCTGCTCATTTCCTCCTTTCTTCTCTGCCTGCTTTCACTGCGGATGATTTCGCAGATCCATATTTCCCGTGCCGATCAGTATATCCAAAAAGAATATTACGGACTGGCGATCTCCCGTCTGGAAAAGGCCGCAGGTCTGTTTCCTGAAAATGCGGAAAAAAAGGGGGGGGATGCACAGAAGGGGTTCCGGACATTTTTCAGGCATCTGCTCCTTGATGACAGCGTGTACCGCAGGCTGGGGGAAGCATACTTCCGCATGAGCCGCATATCGCCGGATATAAAAACCGGCATTTCCTGTCTGGAAAAATCCGCAGTATATTACCGGCAGGCCCTGACTGCCAATCCTTTGGATATGCGCATTCCCTTTGGTCTGGCTTTGGCAGAGTGGCAGCTGGAAAAAATATTCCGTATGCAGGGAGCACCGCAGTCCCTTTCCGCCTACCAGGCCCTCCCCCATTTCCGGCAGGCCGTCCGCCTGCGTCCCCACGGCATTCAGAACAATTTTTCCCTGCTGCGCTATCTTGCCTGGTCCGGCAAAGAACAGGAGATGTTTTCCCTTATCCGGAAGCTGGTCCGGAATTATCCGCCCCTGTATCATTATCTGAAAAAAGAAAATTTCTGGTCGGATGCTTTCCGGTCCGCAGGCATACAGGGGCTGGAGGAGGCCATTGAAAAAAATATTCTGCCCCGACATGCCCGGATGATACTTTCGGGCATTATGGCAGAAGACAAAAAATGGGATAAGGCGGTTTTCCATTATGAAAAGGCCCTGACGCACAGGTCTTTTGAAAACCTTTCCGCCCATTATTACGGACTGGGCCGTCTTCTTTTTTACAATGGGGAAAAGGAAAAGGCCCGGAGGGAATTTCTGAGGGGACTGCATATGAGCCGGAAAAGGGAAAAGGATCTGGAGCAGCTGTATCTGTTTTACAGAAAACAGGAAGAAACAGAGGCTTTTTCTGCTTTTCTCTGGGAAATCCGTGATATATTCCGCCTTTCATTCCGCGCGGAAATACTCATGGCCCGCGTGGAAATGGATCTGCAAAACCATGCGGAAGCCAAAAAAATTCTGCACAGTATTAATGAAAGAAGACCGGAGGCCGAGGCCTTTTACTGGCTGGCGAGGATTGCAGAGCAGGAAAAAGACTGGGACAGCATGGAAATTTTTATCCAGAAAGCCACGGTTCATGATCCGGAAAACCGGCATTATCATGCTGTTTTTGCAAATGTTCTGCGGAAACTGAAAAAATTTGAACGCGCCAGAAAAGAAGATGCACTGGCAAAAAGATGATGTTAAAAAAAATGCAGGGACTGCCCCCCCCCCAAAAAAATCACTCCGGATGCCCGATAATAAATTGACTTGATATTTTTCCCGGTTCAAGTTAATTGTTTATCATTATACACTGACGCGAAGCGGAAAACAAAAAGGGAATAGGGAAACAGGGGGAAAAACGTGGATAAAAAAAAGAATCCGCAGGTGGAAAAACTGCTGCAAAAAGGAGTAAATATTCCCTGCCCCGGCAGCGTTGTCATCGGGGAAGAAGTGGATACGGAAAGAATTTCCGCTTCGGGGCTTACAATCTGGCCGGGCTGCAAAATTTTCGGAGCATCCACCCTTATCCTGCCCCATGCGCAGATGGGGTATGAAGCCCCGGTTACAGTGGAAAACTGTCATATCGGGCCGAATGTCCGTCTCAAAGGCGGATTTTTCAGGCAGGCGGTTTTTCTGGAAAAGGCTTCTGCCGCTTCGGGTGCCCATGTGCGGGAAGGCACGATTTTGGAAGAGGAAGCCAGTATTGCCCATACGGTGGGCCTCAAACAGACCATTCTTTTTCCCTTTGTCACCTTAGGAAGTCTGATCAATTTCTGCGACTGCCTCATGGCCGGGGGAAGTGACAGGAAAAATCACAGCGAAGTCGGCAGTTCCTATATCCATTTCAATTATACGCCCAACCAGGACAAAGCCACGGCTTCCCTGATGGGGGATGTGCCCCGCGGGGTGATGCTGAATCAGCCTCCGGTATTTCTGGGCGGACAGGGCGGACTGGTCGGGCCATGCCGCCTGGAATTCGGTACGGTGATTGCGGCCGGTTCGGTGTACCGCAAAGACGAACTCCGGGCAAAGCGCCTGCTGATCGGTTCGGCAGGGCGGGGAGGCAGTCTGCCTTTCAGTTCCGGTATTTATCAGAGCATCAAACGGATTCTGATGAACAATTTCATTTATATTGCCAACCTTACGGCGCTGATGCAGTGGTACATACAGGTACGATCTCTTTTCATTTCGGAGGAATTTCCCCTGTCCCTGCTGGAAGGTCTGAAGGAAAAACTCTCAATGGGCATTGAGGAGCGCATCAGGCGACTGAAAGCCCTGGCAGAAAAAATGCCGGATTCCGCCAGCGCCTATGAGGCCGCGAGCGGGGAAGGGGCTTCTGCTTCTCTTCTTGCACAGAAGCGGGAATTTTATGAAAAATGGCCGGAACTGGAAGCATATTTCCGGCAGGCCCGTCAGAAAAAAGGAGATCCGGAAACTGCGGACCCCTTTCTGGAAATCATGGAAAAAAAGATACGGGAAAAGGGGAAGAATTATATTCCCCTGATACAATCTCTCCGTCCGGAAGACGCGGAACAGGGAAGCCGCTGGCTGCAGGGGCTTGTGGATGAAATTGCGGGAGATGCCTTTGCAATTCTCCCTTCATTGGGAAAATACAATTACTGATACCATGTCCATCCGCGAAGATTTTGAAGAACGGGAAAGACGTTTCATGTCTCCCCACGGCTGCCTGAGTTCCCAGTCAAAGGGGCGGAAATATCCGGAACCCCTGCGGGATGTGCGCACCGTATTTCAGTTGGACAAGGATCGCATTGTTTTCTGCAATGCCTTCCGCCGTCTGAAATACAAAACCCAGGTTTTTCTTTCCCCCCTCGGCGACCAGTACCGCACCCGCCTGACCCATACCCTGGAAGTGGCGCAGATTGCCAGAACCATTGCGCGGGCCATGTATCTCAATGAGGACCTGGTCGAAGCCATTTCCCTGGGCCATGATCTGGGGCATACCCCCTTCGGTCACAGCGGGGAGACCGCCCTGAAAGAGATTTTTTCCCACAGTTTTGCCCATTACGAACAGAGCCTGCGGGTGGTGGATGTGCTGGAAAATAAAGGGAAAGGCCTGAATCTTACCCATGAGGTACGGGACGGAATATTAAAGCATTCCAAAGGATACGGTAAGATTGTACCTGAAAATATCAATGAAAAACCCTGCACTCTGGAAGGGCAGATTGTACGATTTGCCGATATTATGGCCTATCTGAACCATGATCTGGAAGATGCCATCCGCAGCCGGGTGATACGGGAGGAACAGGTTCCCAGGGAATGTATGGAGATTCTGGGAGAAACCCATCCGGACCGGGCTACAAACATGATGCGGGATATTATTTATTCCAGCAAAGAAAAAGAGGGGGAACTGATACTCGCTATGAGTGATGATGTCTATTCTGCCATGACCCTGCTGCGGCAGTTTCTCTATGACAATGTGTACCGTTCGGACAAGGTGCATAAGGAATTTGTCAAAGCCAAGAAAATACTGTCCGAACTCTATCATTTTTTTCTGGAAAATTCTTCCCGGCTGGAACAGGAACTGATCCACATGGAAATGGATCATCTTATGAAAAACGGCCAGACCTATGAGCAGGTTGTCTGCGATTTCATCGCCAGCATGACCGACCGGTATGCCATGAATCTCTACACCAGACTTTTTTTCCCCAGCCCGGTGGTCTGATACTGTCCCCCTTCCCATTGCCGTCGGCGTGAGGGACCCGGGAAAAGATAATTCCCCGTTTCATTTCAGCAGCAGAGAATAAACAACGGCCCGACCTGTTTCTGCCGGACAGTTTGAGAGGGGTTATTTTTTTGCCGGGTTCCGAATGCTTCTGTTTCATTTAAAACGGCATGTCAGTGTCACTGACGTAAGCAGAATATTCCCCTCCCCCGGCGGGAGGGGTCAGGGGAGGGGGGGGTTTTCAACGGATTTGACCCACTACCCGAAATACCTGCACAATTTTAAGTGAAACAATGCATCAAGACTCAGTCGTGCTCTGTCAGGTTTTGAATGACGGTTTATCCGCTCCGTTTCCGCACTCGCACCGCAACCCTAAATTCATAATGAATTCCCGCTTTCTTTGGCAAAAAAGCAGGCGGCCCAGTGCTTTTTTTCCACTTCTCTGAATTCCGGTTCTTTTTCCCGGCAGACCTGCTGCGCATAAAGGCACCGGGTATGAAAACGGCAGCCGGAAGGCGGTGTAATGGGGCTGGGTACATCGCCTTTCAGGATAATACGATGCGCTTTTGTGCGATCCGGGTCCGGCAGGGGGGAAGCGGAAAGAAGGGCCTGGGTATACGGGTGCAGGGGAGACTGATACAGTTTTTCACTTCGGGCCAGTTCCACCAGTTTTCCCAGATACATCACGGCCACCCGGTCACTGATATGTTCCACCACGCTCAGATCGTGGGAAATGAACAGATAGGTCAGTCCGAATTCTTCCTGAAGATCCTGCAAAAGATTGATGACCTGGGCCTGAATGGATACATCCAGCGCGGATACGGCCTCGTCGCAGACAATGAGTTCCGGATGCAGGGACAGGGCGCGGGCCACACCGATACGCTGGCGCTGTCCCCCGGAAAACTGGTGGGGATAGCGGCGCATATGCTCTTTTTTCAGTCCCACGGTTTCCAGCAGTTCCAGCACTCTCTGCTCTCTTTCCCGCCGGTTCTGTACGCCGTGAATCCGCAAAGGCTCCCCCACAATATAGGATACGGTTTTCCGGGGATTGAGAGAGGAAAAAGGATCCTGGAAGATAATCTGCATCTGTTTCCGCAGGTTCCGCATCTGTTTTTTATCGTATGTCAGGATATCTTCCCCGTGGAAAAAAACCTTGCCGGATGTGGGTTCTTCCAGACGCAGCAGTGCCCGGCCCAGGGTGCTTTTGCCGCAGCCCGATTCCCCCACCAGCCCCAGGGTTTCCCCTTTGCGGATATGCAGACTGATACCGTCCACAGCTTTGACCGAAGCAATTTCCTTTAAAAAAATGCCCCCGCGGATGGGATAGTGTTTGACAATATTTTCCAGACGGACCAGTATTTCGTTTTTTTCAGGCATATTTCAGACACCTTACTTTATGATTTTTCCCTGCATCATACATATCGGGACGCGTATGGCGGCAGTCGGCAAGCACATCCGGGCAGCGGTCACTGAAAAGGCAGCCTTCGGGCAGGTTGAACAAAGAGGGGACCACCCCGGCAATGGTACTGAGTCGTCGCACTTTTTCCCGTCCCATCACCGGTACGGACTGCATCAGTCCCACGGTATAGGGATGTCCGGGATTGGAAAAAAGTGTCCGCACATCTGTGTATTCCACTACTTTTCCCGCATACATCACGGCCACATGCTGGGCCATTTCTGCAATTACGCCCAGATCATGGGTGATGAAGAGAATGGATGCGCCTGTTTCATCCTTTAATTTGTTCATGAGGTCCAGAATCTGGGCCTGAATGGTCACATCCAGGGCAGTGGTGGGTTCATCTGCTATCATGAGCCGGGGATTGCAGGCCAGGGCCATGGCAATCATTACCCGCTGCCGCATTCCGCCGCTCATCTGGTGGGGATAGTCTTTCAGACGGCTTTCCGGCGCAGGGATTCCCACCAGTCGGAACATTTCCCTCACCCGTTCTCCTGTTTCTTTGCGACTGCTTTTCCGGTGCAGGCGGATAACCTCCCCCACCTGTTCCCCCACGGTGTAGACCGGGTTGAGGGAAGTCATCGGCTCCTGAAAAATCATGGAAATCCGGTTTCCCCGGATTTTCCGCATCCCGGATTCGGAAAAATCCAGCAGGTTCTGCCCTTCAAAAAGAATTTTTCCCCCCACTATTTTTCCGGGGGGGACGGGAATGAGCTGAATAATGGAATGGGCTGTCACACTTTTGCCGCAGCCGGATTCCCCCACCAGTCCCAAAGTCTTCCCCGCTGCAATGGAAAGACGGACATCATCCACGGCCTTTGCCACCTGCCCCCGCACAAAAAAATGGGTTTGCAGGTTCTGAATATCCAGGAGGTATTTTTTATTCATATTGAAAAGTTCCGTTTTGTAAATAATTCAGATATGATTTTATATCAGATGCAGCAGGAATTTCAACACCTGAATTCAAAACAAATTTGCGTTGGGAGGAATAGCATTGTATTATATCATTTCAAAAAAACATGCTGTTTTTGGATTTTCAATAATAACATATAGGAAAATAAGGAAAAACCATGATAAAATGCCCTGTATGCCAAAGTGAAGTACACAAGCCCGTTCCCCCTTTCTGTTCCCGATGCAGTTGGGATCTGAAAAATGATCTGACAATGGGGACCTTTCTGGACCTGCCGGATGCCGTGATTGAGGAATACCGGCAGCGGGTGGGGATTGCTGTAAAGAACTGGAATGAGAAAGCGGAACTGCTGAAAAAGCAGGCGGAACTGGAAGAAAAACTGCGGCGGATGGAAGCGGAGAGGAAGCAGAAAAAAGTGGCGGAATCTGCGCCGGAGCCGGAAGCTCCCAAAGCAGCGGGAAAACCCGCATCAAAGCCGTCTTCTGCGGAATATTCGGAAAAAACAGCGGTTCCCTTACTGAAAAGAGACCCTTTTGAAACCCTTGCGGAATTTGAAAAGCGGATCAATGAATATCCCCCGGTTCCGGCCGGAATGGCGGAACTGATGAAGGATGAATATGATATTCAGTCCGGGAAATTTCCTTTACGGGTGAAATGGGCCGAATGGATGATAAAAGAACTGCCGGATTCTCTTCAGAAGAATGACAATCTGCATGTCCTTGCGGAGCGGGACAAAGCCCGCAGAATATATGAAGCCGGAGCAAAACACTGCCTGTTTGTCTGCCTGAAGGCTTTTGGAGAAAGGGTTTCTGCCGAAAAACCGGAAATATCTGTCCGGAACCGGATTCTTTCGGTTGTAAGCAATTTGGCTCCCAAAGTCTGGAAAGAACCGGTAAGCGGCATGGAGTTTGTTTATATTCCAGCAGGTATCTTGGAGGAAAAATGGCTGAAAGGTTTTTACATGAGTAAATTTCCTGTGACACAGGGACAGTGGAAAGAAATTATAGGGAGCAATCCATCCCATTTTCAGAAGGGGGATGACTACCCCGTTGAAAGTGTGTCTTGGAATGATACAAAGGAATTTATCAGGAAACTCAATGAAAAAAATCAGGGAAGTTATAAATTCCGCCTTCCTATGGAAGCCGAATGGGAATATGCAGCTCGGGCAGGGTCGGACAGAGTTTGGTGCTTCGGTGATGATGAAAGCCTGTTGGAGCAGTACGCTTGGTATAAAAAAAATTCCGGCGGTTCCACCCATCCCGTTGGGCAGTTGAAACCCAATGCCTGGGGGCTGTACGACATGCACGGCAATGTATGGGAATGGTGTGAGGATGCGGAAGGGGCAGGCCGCGTGCTTCGCGGCGGGAGCTGGTACATCGGGGCGGACGACTGCCGGTCGGTCATCCGGAATTGGAACGACCCCGGCGGGCGGCTCAGCAACCTGGGCTTCCGTGTCCTCGCAGTTCCGGCGCAGGGTCGGGCCAGGTAAAGCGGAGGTCGGAAGGGGTACGGTTTCCGTTCGTGCGCTAGCCGAACGGAAACCGTACCCCTTCCGTACCGGAGCGTCCGGTTTTCAGTCAGGAAATTAAAAAGGGGGGTGCAGGGGGGATATATCCCCCCTGCTTTTCCCGCGCGGTATAAATGAGAATTATCTTAGCTACTGAACAGGATTATGCAGGATGGGCAGGATTGTTTTGGATAACTACAGGGATTTCGGATAAGAAAGGATTATTGATTGTCTGAACGCTGAAATCCATGCCACATGGAAATCTCATCATTTACAGACAGTTAGGATACAAAGGAGGGGGTATTATGAATCTTATCGAAGCAATATATGAAAACGGTGTATTTCGGCCCGTTGGAAATCCGGGGTTTGTCGAAGGTCAGCGTGTCAGAATCATTCCTGTATCTGAAAATAAGGAATATGCCATGCGTACCGAAAAATTCAGGGAACTGTTCAAACGCACACAGTCTCTGCCTCAGTTGCAAACCATCACAGAAGATGACATCATTGCAGAAATAAAAGCTTACAGGACAGAAAAGCAATTCACCATTCAACATTATTAAAATTAAGGAAACTCCATGAGCGGCGAAAAACGCACCTATGTATCGGTGGAAGAGCGGGAACTGCAGCGGCTGAGAGAGCAGGAAAGCCGTCTGCGGACCGTAAACCGGGATCTTCCGGAGCGTCTCAATGCCATCCGGCAGCAGGCACAGCGGGAAATGCAGAACCGGCTTGCGCCTATGGAAGCCCGGCAGCAGCGCCAGGAAAAAATGGTCAAAGGACTGCAAAGCGACCTGTGCCGTCTGGAAAAAGACACGCAGCAGCGTCTGGCCCGTCAGCACCGGGAATTCACAGACAGTCTGCGGCAGCAGCGGGGAGAATACCTGCGCCTGTTTGAGCAGCAGGATCGCAAATTCACCGGTATGGTGGAAAATGAGCGCAGGGAGCGTCAGGCCGCTGTGCGGGATTTGCAGAACCAGATAAACGTGATTGTGGCCGATGCAGACCGCAAACAGGCAGCGGCCGCCGCTTTTGTCTCCGATCTGTCAAAAATTATGCAGGAAACCGCAAATCTTCCCCATGACCGCTTTGCACCCGGTCACATGGAAAATATCCGCCGCCATGCCGAAGATGCAAATCGCAGTCTGAATGCGGGAATGCCCGAAGCCTGCCTCAGCACGGCCCAGAAAGCCTATTGGGATTTGGCGGATTTGCGGGTACTGGTATTGCAGAAGGAAAGGGAATTCATGTTTCTCCATCAGGCAGCAATGGAAGAAGCCCGTGCCATTCTCGAAGAGGCCCGCGCCAACCGTCAGTATCAGTTGGAAGTGGGGGAAGGCACGGAGCGGGATGTGTTTTCCCTGGAAGTGGATCACTGGACAGACGGGGATTTGTCCGCATATGAAAAGCAGATTGCGGACTTGGAAAATTACCTGCGGGAAGGGGAAAATAATTTAAGCACGGAGCAGGTGCGGGACATACTGGAACAACTGGAATCCTTAAAACCCCGGATGCCCGAAATTGTGGAACATGCCCGGCAGAATATCCTGGCCTCCCAGTTGCGGAGCAATATTGCGGAACTGGCTGTGGAATCCTTTCAGAGAGAAGGTTTTTCCGTGGATGATGCTGCCTATGAGGGCGATGACGAGCGCAATGCCTATGTGGTGAAAATGAAAAACCGGGCAGGCAGCGAGGTGGTCACGGTCATCAGCCCGGTGCAGGGCGAATTCGGCAAAAATACCGTGTCCGTCCATTCCTATGATGAACTGTTTACAGATGAAATCACCCTGCAGCAGCGGGCAAAGGAACTGGTGGGAATGCTGAACGAAGAAGGACTGCAGGCAGGTCCGCCGGAATGCAGGGGCAGCGCAAAACCGGAATTCCGGGATATGGCAGCCGTGCGCACACGGAAAACCGGAGCATCCGCATGAATATTCCCCGCATTTGTCATTCCGTCCGTGCCGACAGCGGAAGTCCTTTTATCATCTGGTACGGAAACGTCAATGACGAGTTCTGCGATGAAGACCTGATCTTCGGCAATATTGACTTTATGCTCTGGCGGTATTTTCAGCAGCAGGGATACCGGCGCATTGTGTTTTTCCAGGGTGCGGAAAAAATCTATTTCTTTGATGAACAGTCCCGCAGCCTCTGTCTGCCGCAATCCGCAGCCCCGGCCCGGCAGACCCTTTCCCCGCTTTCCGGCATCCGCGGCGGGCCGTTGGGAAAACGGAATCTGCTGGGAAGACGGTCTTCGGCTCCGGCTTCTTCTGAAAACGGAAACAGAAATAATCCCCCGGAAAATCCTGTAAGCAGACCCCAGCGGAGCATGAGCGATCTGTCCGCGTTGCAGATTATGGATCACATCATCCGGCGGGAAAACATTCCCACGGCTGTTATCTTCACCCATGCCGAAGACCTGCCGCATCTTCAGGGAGTCCGGGAATTGCAGAACCGCATGGTGCATTGGGCCAGAATGCCTTCCCGCAGCCCCGGCCGCTGTGTTTTTGTTTTCCAGTCCTGGGATCGGGAAAAACTGGAGCGGACCGTAGAGGGGAGCGGGCTGAGTGTGCTGTCCAATTTTCTTTCCGCGGGACAGGAGCGGGAAAGCAGTATCATCCGCATTGCCGGGCCGGATCAGACCGAGATTCTGCACACCATCCATTATTACCGCATCTGCAAAGGACTGCGGGTGGACTGGAAACACCTGGAAAAAATCGCTGTCCGCTTATCCGCCGAAAACCTTCGCCTTTTCGAACTCCGAAGCAGGCTGGAGCAGTCAGAAGAACTCAGCACGGACACCCTGCGCGCATGGTTCCCGGCTTCCCGTATCTGTAACGACAAACCTCCTTTGGAACGTCTGGACGAACTGGTCGGCCTTTCCGGAGTGAAAAATCAGATCCGCAGAAAAACCGCAAGAGCCGAGGTTTTTCGGGAAAATTCCTTCGGAACCCTTCACATGGCTTTTCTGGGCAATCCCGGAACCGGCAAAACCACTGTGGCCGAACTGGTGGGCGAGATTTACCGGGACATCGGGCTGCTTGCACGCGGCCATACGGTGACAGCCGAAAACCGGGAAGCTCTGGTGGCCGAATATGAGGGACAGAGCGCAGTAAAAACCAACGGCCTGATTGACCGGGCGCTGGACGGGGTGCTGTTCATTGACGAGGCCCATAACCTCATCCGGGAAGAAGGCAGCGATCCTTTCGGAACCGAGGCCGTCCGCACCCTGGTGGCCCGGATGGAAAGGGAGCGGAACCGGCTTTGTGTCATCCTTGCCGGGTATCCCGAACCCATCCGGCGGTTGATAGCCTCTGATCCGGGACTCCGAAGCCGCATCAAAGATGAAATCCTGTTTGAAGACTACAGCCCGGAGGAACTCATGGAAATTTTCCAACGCATGGCCCAATCCCGCACATCAGAAGAAATTCCGTCCCCGCTTCCGGAAACCTGTGAAGCGGTTTCCGCTGTGATACAGCGGATATATGAAGCACGGAATCCGGCAGACTGGGCAAATGCACGGGAAATCAGAAATCTGTATGAGGACATGCTGGACTCCTATGCGGTCCGTGTCCACCGGAACCGTGAACAACCGCTCCCGCACGCTCGCGGCTCAGACAATCTGCTCGCAGAGGATATTCCCGAAAAATACCGGCCTGTCCCGCCGTCAGGAACCGAAGAAACCGAAACCCTTCTCCGGGAAATCGAATCCATGACCGGGCTGAGGGCAGTGAAAGATTTTATCCGGCGCCAGGTGGCATATATCAAAGGCATGGAGCAGCGCAGAAAATTCGGTCTTCCTGTATCTGAAAACCGTTCTCTGCACATGGTCTTCACCGGAAACCCCGGAACCGGCAAAACCACCATAGCCCGGCAGATGGGGCGCATCTTCCAATCTTTGGGAATTCTTCGCAGAGGTCATTGCATTGAAACCGACCGGGCCGGGCTGGTGGCCGGTTATATCGGGCAGACCGCCCCAAAAACCGAAGCCAAAGTCATGGAAGCTCTGGACGGTGTTATCTTCATTGATGAAGCCTATACCCTGAGCCGGGGCAGTAACGATAATCAGCGTGATTTCGGACAGGAGGCCATTGACCAGTTGCTGAAAATGATGGAGGATTTCCGGGGACGGCTGGTGGTCATAGCCGCAGGTTATCCGCTTGAAATGCAGCAATTTATTGACAGCAACCCCGGATTTCGCTCCCGTTTTACCCAGTATGTGGATTTTGAAGATTACTCCCCGCAAGAACTGGTGGAAATTTTCAGATATTTCTGTTATTCTTCTGCGTACCGCATGACTTCTGAAGCTGAAAAGCATCTCCGCTCCTATGCGGAAAGAATCTTTGCCGCAAAAACAAAAGGATTCGGAAACGGCCGGGAAATGCGAAACCTGTTCGAGCGGGCCGAAGAATCCCTGAACCTGCGGATTTCAGAGATTGCGGAACCTTCGGAAGATGATCTTTGCACATTTCAGCCGGAGGATTTTGCTGTGTGAACACGATTATACAGGATTGTTTTTATCCTGTGAATCCCGATAATCCCCCATAATCACAGTTCGGACAAAATGACCTTTGCACATTTCATCCAAAGGATTTATTGTAAAGGAGGAGATATATTGGAATACGACAACCCGTGGAAAGAGGCACTGGAACTGTACTTTGAGGCTTTTATGAAGTTCTTTTTTCCCAATATCCATGCGGAGATTGACTGGTCAAAGGGATACGAGTTTCTGGACAAGGAACTGGAAAAAATTGTCCGGGATGCGGAACTTGGACGCCGTTATGCGGACAAACTGGTCAAGGTGTTTCTGCAAAACGGAAGGGAAACATGGCTGCTCATTCATATTGAGATTCAGGGGAACAGGGACACCGGTTTTGAAAAACGGATGTTTGTGTACAATTACCGCATCCTTGACCGTTATGATGTGGAGGTGGTCAGTCTTGCGGTGCTGACCGATGACAATGACCGATGGCGTTCCTGCGAATACCGCAGCGGGCGATGGGGATGCGAGCATATTTTCCGCTTTCCGGTCATCAAACTGAGGGATTACGGAAAAAACTGGGAAAAACTGGAGAGGGAAAGCAATCCCTTTTCTTTGGTGGTCATGGCCCATCTCAAATCCCGGAGTGTCAAAGACGGGCAGGAACGGAAACGCTGGAAACTTCACCTGATGCGCCTGCTGTTTGAGCGGGGATACAGCCGTCAGGATATTCTGGAATTATTCCGTTTCATTGACTGGCTGATTGAACTGCCGGAAGACATTGAAAAGCAGTTCCAGGATGAACTCACAGAAATTACGGAGGAAAAGAAAATGCCGTATATGACAAGTATTGAAAGACTGGCAAGACTTGAAAATTCAAGAGAAATGCTCTTGGATGCTGTTTTAACACGATTTAACTCAATCCCAGAGGATGTGTCTGCCGCAGTGAACAGCATAAAAGCGGGAGATACGCTGAAATCCCTGTTCCGTCAGGCTATTTTGTGTAAAAGTCTGGATGATTTCAGAAAAACCCTGCTTCTGGTAAAAGACGGGCAGTATAACGCATAATTCAGTCTGAACCGGGATTCTTAGGATGAAGGGATTTACAGGATTTATAAAAATCGGAGTGCCAAACTGAAAGTTTGGCACTCGGGTTTTATAATTTCTATACAATAAAAAAACAATGGAGGGTTTGTCATGTCAAATCATGGTGGAAGTTATATGCTGAATGCGGTTCTTGAATTACTGGAGGAAAATGATATTTTTAAAATGATCGGCAAAGCCAAAACCCTGGAACTGATAAAAGGGATCATAAAAATATCCCACAGGGAAGACTGTAATACCGGTGAAATACTGGAAGACATAGGGGAACGGCTTGGGATATGTTATTACTGCCTGAATTATGCTGAGAATCTTGAGTATGGCTTATGCCCTGAATGTCAGTAATCCGTAGGGTGGGCACATGCTTTTCCGTGCCCACCGATATGCTGAATATGATTCCGGATTTTTGAAAATATCAATTATCCTGCCAATCCTTTCATCCGGAGAATCCCGGTTCAGACATACAGGAATCCGGAAATCGTCTGAACCGCAGATTTACGCAGATTATCAAATCTGCCTATACTTTTGCAATTTTTACAGCAAACCGTGAAATACACGAATGACACGAATGACACGAATGACACGAATGACACGAATGACACGAATGACACGAATGACACGAATGACATGAATGACACGAAAAATATATTTATAAAAAAAATATGATAAAAAACTGATTTTTAATTTTCTGTATCATTCGTGTAATTCGTGGCTAAAATAAAAATCAGATAGTTATAAAAAATGCGAAACTATAGAAATCTGTGTAATCTGCGGAATCTGCGGAATCTGCGGTTCGGACAATCTCTGAACACGATTATACAGGATTATGCAGAATGGGCAGGATTTTTTTAAATAACTACAAGGATTTCAAATAAGAAAGGATTGCCGGTTGCCTGAACTCTGAAATCCTTTATTAAAAAAATCCTTGCAGTTTAATCTCGTTCTTTCACCGGCGATTTGCTTCCCGGAAAATCTGGAAAGGAGTTGAAAAGATGATGATTGCAGGTGAATATGCAGTGGTATCCGAAGATGGAAAATCTTTGCTGCTGCCAGCCGAAGTTCACTCATGTCTGAAAGGCATAGACCGTTTACAATCTTATGCTGAACTTACGTTGTTTTAAACAGGAAATTCAGAAAAATGAACATTGTGCAATTGGAGTTTCCTTTGTCAAAAGCGGAATATCTTCTGAACTTCACAACTGAATCCGGCAAAGGCGGTGACAAAAGGATATTCTGGCGCAGTGTGATGGGATTCAGTTCTTCGGAAGATCTTCGGACTGAATTTCTGAAGAAAGTATCGCCTGACATGCTGGATTATCAGAAACAAAATGATTACGGTAAAATATATCAGGCGGTCATAAATATGGCGGGGCAGTCCGGTGTGATATGCAAAATCCGCTCGGTCTGGATAGTCCCTTTCGGACAGGACACAGCCAGATTCGTAACTGCCTTTCCGGAGAAAAGAGGTGGAATATGTTCCGACTGTTCGATTCTGTGATATTGAAGGAATCTTTGAGGATTTCAGAAGATACAAGTTTTTTGCCAGGTACTCCCGGAACCATTGTCGAGATATTGGGAAACGGTGAGGCATTCATGGTGGAACTGTTCGGTAATTGGGCAGTCTGTGACGAAAGCGGCAATCTGACAGACGCTGACCCGGATACGCCGGGAGCTTTCCGTGAAACTGCCGGAGTGGAGACAGTTCTTTCCCACCAGATACAACCGGCAGTTTACACAGAACAGATTCGTATGAAACTGCTCAGGATTATAAATCTCTTATCCGAGCAGCATTTGGAAGAAATCAGCGATTTTGCCGAATTTCTGTATCATAAACAGCATCAGGCTCCGGGTATTGCCTGTCAGCAGTTTCATGAATAAGGGCCTGATAAATCAATCTTCTGTAAATCCGGAGAATCCCCATAATCCCGGTTCAGGATAAAAACGGATTACATAATCAAAAATACCGGAAAAGGAAACTCAATGACATTCAAAATCGGCATGGACTTCGGCACCACCAACTCCACCGTGTCTTATATCAATGCTTCGGGCCGTCCCGAAGCCTTCCGCTTTCCCGGTCCCGAAGGAAATGAATACATCCCCAGTTGCGCGGCCTATGAAGCGGACGGAAATATTCACATCGGCAGGGCTGCACTGGATTTTGCCGGTGATTCGGAAGTCCTCTTTTGCAGCAATCTCAAGATGATTCTCCCCCTGAAAAAAAGTGAACAGTCCGCATACGGCTGGCCTGGCAAAAAATCCCCGGAAGAGGTGATTGCGGATTATCTCCGCCATCTTCTCAGCCTGCCGGACGGGGAAAGCGGCAGTTTCATCAGCCAGAAAGGGGAAATCAGCGGCCTGGTTCTCAGTGTTCCCCATGTCTGGGCCAAAGGCATGGATCATGCCGGACGCAGCCGTTTGCAGGATATTGTGCAGGAAAAACTGAAACGTCCCCTGATCCGGCTTATCAGTGAACCGGTGGCTGCGGCCGCATACTACGCGTGGCAGTATCAGAAGGAAAATCCCCGGCCTTTCTGCGGAAACCTGCTGATCTGCGACATGGGCGGCGGAACCTTTGACGTGACCCTGTGCCGGGTGGAACCGGGAAAGGTGGAGGAACTCTACAATGACGGCAACGGGCGTTCTGCCATGGGCAGGGCCGGTGTGCGGTTTGACCGCCGCCTGATCTGGGAAAAACTGCGGGAAAAAGCGGAAAATATTGCCGAAGACAGCCCGGAATATTATGAAATCTACAATAAGCTCCAGGATTACAAAGCCAATCATCATCCCAAAATCACCCAAAGCATTATCAATGCTGTGGAGGAACCGGATCTCCGGGAAAAGCCCATCCTGAGAGCCGGGAAGTACACCTTTCATTATCAGGATATAAAAACCGCATTTCAGGACATTGACATAGGTATTACGGATGTCATGCAGCGGTTCCGGAAAACAGTGGATGAAAAAGGTTTTCCCATAGATGCGGTTTTTTTCTGCGGCGGGTTTGCCCAGTTTTATCCGGTGCGGCAGAGCATCTGCAAATCTTTGGGAATGAAAAACGGTGACACCCGCCTGATCCGGGATGAAAAAAAGGAAATTTCCCGCTTTGCCATTTCCTACGGTGCGGCTTTGGTGGCCAATGATCTTATCTCCGTGGAAGAAAGATACGAACACAGTATCGGCATTGAAGGATATACCCTGTGCAGTACGGGAACATCCGGGGAATTTATGCGGAAGGAATGCAGAATTCCCATTATCATCGGCGGAAAAACACTGTCCGAATATGAAAAAGTCCGCTTTGCCGAATACGAAGTCCGGGCGCATAATGAAAGCCCGGATGTCATCATCTATGCGGACCCGGAATCCAAGAACCGGATTGTAAAGGAAAAACTTCCGGAATCCCTGAACATCCGCCTGCCCAATGCGGCCTTTCCGGGCAATCGCTGGAAAGTGGGAATGCGTATCAACAAATCCAAAGTGGTCTATCTGGTCCTTGAAGATACGCAGGGAAACCGGGCCGAATACGAACTCGGAGACATTATCCGGAAAATCTTCGGCGGTCTGGAAATCATCACCGGAAAGGAAAACGCATGACAGAGAAAATTTTCCGGCAGATAAAAAATAACCTCTCCGATCTGGAAAATCAGGAAAACGGAGATGAGTTTGACAGGGTTTCCCTTGTTTTTTCCCTTTTACAGAATTCCCTGATCCTGCTGCATGAAATGTACGGCCCGGATGATCTGGAAAAATGGAAAAAACAGGAAGACCCGGTATCGGACCGTTTCCGTTCCAGACTGAAAAATATAATGGAATATCAGCGGGATTATCTTCAATCCCTTCCTCTTTCCCCGGATGAGGATATGATTTCCCGTAAAATTGCGGCCTGTCAGGCAGAAATGAAGTCCCTGCTGGAACAGGAAAATTCCGTCCTGATGCAATCCCAACATCTGTTTTCCAAAGAAAAGGAAGTGCTGGAACAAAAACAGAAACTTGCAGAACTTTTCCGCAGAAAAACAGATTTGGAACAGGCCGAAAAAGAACTTTCCGGATATGATCTGAAAAAACTGGAAAAAGAAATTGCGGAAGGGGAAGAAACCAGGAACCGGTTTCAGGAAGAATACGCCCCGCTGCTCCACAAAAAACAGGTTTTGGAAAAAGAAGTCGGCGAGTTGGATGAAAATCTGCGGAATGTGAAAGAGGCAATGGACGGTCTGGAACAGGCTTACGGAGAAGATGCCCGGCAGATATCTGAAAATCTTCCCTTATGGGTGAAAAAACTCCGGCGCAGAATCCGGGATCGGGAAGAAAAAGATGAAAAATATCTCCGGGATTTGGAACTGGAGACCGCGGAACTGAAAGAAACAGAAGCCCGTTTACAGACGCATCTCCGGCAGATCAGTGAAATCGCTGAATCCCATGCCCGTTATCAGGAAATACTGCAACTGCATTTTGCATCTGATAAACAGTTGGGGAAAAATCTGTCATCCTCCCTCGGTCAGATGCAGGGAGAAACAGAAAAACTCACAGGGGAAATTGAGGATAATCTGAAAAGATATGATAAGATGCTCCGTCAAATACGGCAGAAAGCAGAGGAAGTCAGGGCGGAAATTCTTCCGTTGGGATCGAACTGATAAATTTTCCCCGCTGCCACTGCGACAAAGATTCCGCACCGGGAATACCGGCCAGAAACACCTCATTTTCCAGTAAATGCAGTTCTGCATTCCGTCCCGGTCTTCCGTAATATTTTTCTGCTGCCCCTTTGTAGCGTTCTGTCAGTTCATGTACCTTCTGATTGGACGCCCCCCGGAGACTCTGCCCGTCATCCAGTTCCCGGATATAAGGCCCGTCAATGAGCAGATCCGTCTGATCCAGCAGATTGCGTACATCTTCCTTTCCTGCACGGATTTTTTCCTGAAGTTCCGCCAGGGTAAAACCGGTATAAACAATCACTCCCATATCCCGTGTTTTCCGAATCCGGTCAAGCAGTCGGGCCAGATTCCGGGCCTGCAGAAAAGGTTCCCCGCCGCTGACGGTAATGCCTTCAGCTTCCCTTACCGAAAGCACCTGTTCTGCCAGCATTTCAATATCCGTTACAGTTCCGCGGTCCAATGCCTGTGCATCCGGTGTCATACAACCAGGACAGTTCCTCAGGCAGCCCTGCACCCATAAGGCAAAGCGGAGATACGGGCCGAGTGCGCGGGTGCGGGGGAGAAAGGCATATATTTGAAGACTGACAGATTCTGAGACAATGCATTTAGGATTCATTTCAGAAAATACTCAGTCTCTCAGACGCGGATCCAGGGCATCCCGCAGGCCGTCTCCGAAAAGGTTGAATCCCAGTACGGCAAAGAGGATGGCCAGGCCGGGGATGGTCATGACCCACCAGGCTCTCAGGATCAGGGAACGTCCCATGGCGATCATGGCCCCCCATTCGGGTGTGGGGGGCTGCGCGCCCAGTCCCAGAAAACTCAGGGCCGCGGCATCCAGAATAGCCGAGGCAAAACCCAGTGTCGTCTGGACAATCAGAGGCCCCAGGCAGTTGGGAAAGATCGCCAGAAAAATGATCCGCAGATCTCCGGCCCCGATGGCTCTGGCCGCGGTGACATAATCTTTGCCGCATTCTTCCAGTACAGAACCGCGCACAATACGGGCAAAGCGGGGCACATAAATAATACCGATGGCAATCATGGCATTGCGCAGACTGGGGCCCAGATAGGCCACCATGACAATGGCCAGCAGAATATGGGGAAAGGCCAGCACAATATCCATGGCCCGCATAATCAGGTTGTCGCACAGGCCCTTGTAATATCCGGCAAGAGAACCCAGCAGAGAACCGATGAAAAATGCAATCCCCACACTGGCCACGGCCACCAGCAGGGAAATCCGCGCGCCGTAAATAATACGGGAAAGAATATCCCGCCCCAAATCATCCGTACCCAGAATATGTCTGAGCGAACCCCCTTCATACCAGACCGGCGGTTTGAGCTGATCGTAAAGGGATGCCTCCACAGGATTATGGGGACTGAGCAGGGGAGCGAAAAGGGCCGTGACCACAAAAAGAAAAATAATGAGCAGACCGGCCACGGCGGTTTTGTTGCGCCATAACAGATCCATCTGATCCGCAAAAGGATGCCGGTCTTCGGGGTTTTTGTTTTTTTTCATTACTGCACACTGATCCTTGGGTTTATCACTGCGTAAAGCAGATCCACCAGCAGATTGATGACAACAAAAATGGTCGCGATAAACAGGGTTCCTCCCTGAATGACCATATAATCCCGCTGCATGACCGCGTCGAAAATCCATTTGCCCACACCGGGCCAGGCAAAAATGGTTTCTGTAAGAATGGCCCCGCCCAGCAGTACGCCGAACTGAAGACCGATGGTGGTGACAACGGGGATGAGGGCATTGCGCAAAGCATGTTTGAAAACAACGGTAAAGCGGGAAAGTCCTTTGGCTTTGGCGGTTTTGATATAATCCTGGCGCAGCACATCCAGCATACTGGAGCGGGTCATCCTGGCCACAATGGCCATGGGGATGGTGCTCAGGGTGACGGCCGGGAGAATGATATGCCACACGGCATCTTTAAAGGCCGGCCAGTTGCGGGTGAGCATGGCATCCAGAATATAGAAACGGGTGATGAATTCCAAATCCGTGCTGATGCTCAGACGGCCGGACATGGGCAGCCAGCCCAGATGCAGAGAAAAGATGAGCATAAGCACCAGACCCAGCCAGAAGATGGGCATACTGACCCCCACCAAAGCCCCTACCATGCTGAGATAGTCAAAAAAAGAATACTGTTTGGTGGCCGAGATAATGCCGAAAATCATGCCGAAAAAACAACTGATGATCATGGCCGCGACGGAAAGTTCTATGGTGGCCGGAAAACGCTGTTTTACTTCGGTCCAGACTTTCTGACGGGTCCAGATGGTTTCTCCCAGATCACCTTTGAGCAGACGTTTGAGAAACATGCCGTACTGCACATGCAGGGGTTTGTCCAGCCCCAGATGGCTGCGGATTTCCGCAATGGCCGAATCCGTGGCCCGCTCCCCCAGCAGCAGTTCCGCAGGATCGCCGGGGGTGGCATGGAGCATGAGAAAGACAATAACGGAAACGCCCAGCAGGGTGGGAATCATAATCAGTATACGGCGGATGACATAAGGCAGCATATTTTTTTCCCTCTCTTATTGCATGGTTCGGTAATTTTTTCTGATTTGCAGAGCATAAAAATATAACTGTCTGAAACCATTACATTCGGATCTTTTGTATGAGTTTTATCAGCTGCTGATTTTTTTTTTACCGGACTGCTGTTACGGATGAACCGGCAGAAAGATGGAAGTCCGCAGCGGAAGATGGATGATAAAACGGCTTCCTTTTCCTTTTTCAGATTCAGCGATCATCCGGCCCTTATGATTATTGGTAATAATAAAATAGGAAACCGAAAGACCCAGACCGGTTCCGTCTCCCACCTCTTTGGTTGTGAAAAAGGGTTCAAATATCCGTTTCCGGACCTTTTCATCCATTCCCGGGCCGTTATCTTCCAATTCAATCCGCATGGCATCCTTTTCTTTCCGAAGACGCAGCCATATCCGGGGCTGCGACCGGGGCGGCTTCATTCCGGCCATGGCATGGGCCGCATTTCGGAGCAGATTTAAAACCACCTGCTCGATTTCAGTTGCTACGCAGGAAATTTCAGGCAGATCTGCAGAATAATCCCGGATAATTTCAATTTTGCGGAAATCGTATTTCTTTTTCAGATCATAATCATGGGTTGCCAGTTCCACGGCTTTATCCAGCAGTTCCGCCAGATCAACCGGGGCGATTCTGGATTCGCTCCGGCGACTGAAAGTGAGCATGTTCTGTACAATATCCGCGGCTTTTCTGCCGGAAATCTGAATGCCGTCCAGAAATTTGAAAATACTCCTTTTTTCCAGATATACCTGCAGTGCATTCAGATCAGTACCGCATTCCGCAGCGGTTTCCGCATTTTTGGCTAAATCCGGAGAAAATCTTCTCCGGATATTCTGCGCACTCTGGAGAATACCGCCGAGGGGATTGTTGATTTCATGGGCCATCCCTGCGGCCAGTCCGCCCACACTCATCATTTTTTCTGTCTGTATCATCATTTCTTCAAAGCGGACTCTTTCCGTAACATTGTCAATGCGGAGTACGGCCCCCTCCGGCCCTTCCGCACTTAAGGGATAGATAATAATATCATAATAGCGGATACCGCCGTCTTTTTCTTTTCTCACTTTTTCCCGGATCAGGGGTTTCCGTTCTTTCAGTACCTGGAAAATATCTTTGCAGCAGTCTTTGAAATCCGGCATGACTTCCGAAAAAATTTTTCCGTATGCCGCTGCACGGGGAATACCGCTCAGTTTTTCCGCTGCCGGATTGAAAACACTGATATTTCCTTTGGTATCCAGACCGATAAGGGGATAGGGGGAAGAGGTGAGGATATTGTCAAGATAATTTTTGGTTTTTTTCAGTTCCTCTTCGGCTTTTTTCCGGTCGCTGATGTCCTGGCCGATAATCAGGGCGGCGTTGCGATCTCCGAGCCGGATGGGAATCGAAACAGATTCAATGGGCACTGTGCTTCCGTCCTGTCTGAGAATTTCTATTTCAATGGACGGATTGGGTTTTAATGTATCCAGTTTTTCGGCTCTTTCCAGAATTTTTTCGCGATATGCCGGGGCTATATATTCTATCCCCGGTTTTTTTCCGAGCTCCTTCAGATCGGAGATGCCGAATAAGCGGATTCCGGCAGGATTTGTAAATACAATATATCCATCCTGAAAAATGGAAATGGCTGCGGGAGATGCCTGCACCAGTGAGCGGTATCTTTCTTCACTTTGCCGTAAAGATTCTTCGGCCTGTTTTCTGTCTGTCACATCATCATACATGGCCACAATTTCTCCGGTGGGCAGTTTGTAAACATAATTTTCCCGCCACCCGGAAATCCGCCCGTCCTGATATACACTGACCGGATGCGATTCCGGCTTTCCGCTGCGCCATACCCTTTGCAGTACATCCAGAAGACCGAAATCCTTTATAGCCGGAAATATCTCTGTTACTTTCCGGCCGATGATGTCTTCTTTTTTTAAATTTTCAATACGCTCGCCGGTGCTGTTGAAATCTTTGAAAATAAAATCCTTTCCGCCTTCTGCCGCCTCATACACTGCGACACCGCTGCTCATATTATTAAAGAGTTCCCGGTACCGGGCCTCACTGATCCGGAGGGAGTCTTCCATCTGTTTTCTGTGTGAAACATCTTCAATTACACTGATAAAATAATCCGGTTCCCCGGAATTTTTGCGAACCAGGGAGGTCCCCACATTTCCCCACATCACAGAACCGTCTTTCCGGATATAGCGTTTCACCCTTCTTGTTTTGTCAGTTTTCCCTTCCAACACTTCCTGCATCCGTACTTTATCCGCCTCAATATCATCCGGGTGGGTAATATCCTGAAACCTGAGACCGGTAATTTCTTCAGGCGTATAACCGACTGTTTTGCAGTAACTTTCATTAGCAATGATATACCTGCCGTCGGTTTCAATATGGGCAATCCCCAGGGCAGCGTGTTCAAAAAAGCTGCGGAAACGTTCTTCATTTTTCTGCAGGGCCGACTCAATCCGCCTGCGGTCTTCAATCATGCGATTGGCGGATAATGCCAGTTTTTCAAATTCGCCGTAATACAGGTGCCCGGTTTCAATACGGATATGCTTTGTTGCGGCAGTTTCAAAAAAAGAGCAGAACACTTCTACATTTTCCATAATCCGCCCCGACATATAACGGGCCGTCAGGTACACGGCAATGAGCAGGGTGCAGAGAATCGCAAGGATGCGGACAATATAGTTTTCTATATCTTCCCGGAGCACTTTTCTCTTCTGCCGAATCACAGCATCCACCTCATCAGTATAAGCACCTGCTCCGATAACCCATTGCCATTCGGGCATTCCCATGACAAAGGAAATTTTGGGGGAAAGTTCCGGATTGTCCAGTTTGTACCAGGTATAGGCCAAATATCCGCCTTCCGGTTTTCGGGCCAGTTTTATCTGTTCCTGAATAATTTTTTTCCCCTCCGGGTCGGTCAGTTCCCAGACACTCTTCCCGCCTGCGGTAATTTTGCCGTTGGTAAAGAGAGGATCGCCGGTAAAACTGCTTCCGAAAATATAACCGCCTTTCCCGAAACGGATGCGGATCAGGCGTTCCATGGCCTCCTGCTGAATATCTTTCTGCATATCATCCAGATATTCCCCGGTTCCGAGAAACCAGTCATAGGGTCCAAAATGTTTTACAAAAGCGATTTTGGGATAATCCTTCCCCCCTCTGTCGGGTTTTGTCCAGAAATACTGATAAAACCCCTCCTTTTTTTCCTGTACAATCCGGATCATATCCCGGATCACATAGCGACCCTGCGTATCCTGAAGTCCGCCCAGATATTTTCCTTCCATTTCCGGCCGGTCTGCAAAAAGCTGCTCTATCCCCTCAAAATCTCCTGCAAAAAAATATCCCCGGCCCTGATTAAAGCGGATGGGGCGCAGGGCATCCTTTATCATTTTAACAATTTCAATATCACTCCGCTTTCCTTTGTTTTCTCTATATATATTCAGTGCAATGCTGTGGGCTTCATACACTCTTTCCCGGATAAGGGCTTTGAGTCTTTTTTCTGTGGTGGAATTCATATAGCGGATATAATTCACCGTCCGTTCCACTTCATCTTTTAATCTCTCTTTCCGGGCAGCAATATATTCTTTTCTCAGCTGCGCCGTATGCCGGGAAAATCTGCTGTATTCATGGGAAATCCAGAAATATGCAAAGACCGTTACCGAAAAAAAGGTGAACAGGGTCATATTTATCAGAAAAATCCGGCTGAGGGTCTTGCGTTTTTCAGACATTTTTTTCCTTCCCGATGCAGTCAGGGAAATAAGTCATTATCGAACCATTGCTCAAAAAACAGCACTGAATCTAATGCTGGCAGTGGGTCAAACCGCCTGATTTGAAATTCCCCTCCCCCGGCAGTCAAATACTGCTGACGTAAGGTCGGAGGAGCCCGCAGGTCGGGTTAGGCGCTAACCCGACACATCACAGCCCGTAGTGGGAATGTCGGGTTACGCTATCGCTAACCCGACCTACATGCTGAAAAGAACATACGGCACGCGGGCGCGGGAAAAAGATTCGTGAACATTCGTGAAATTCGTGGCTGCCCCCATACGGCACGCGGACGCGGAAAAAAGATTCGTGAACATTCGTGAAATTCGTGGCTGCCCCCATACGGCACGCGGGCGCGGAAAAAAGATTCGTGAACATTCGTGAAATTCGTGGCTGCCCACATACGGCACGCGGGCGCGGAAAAAAGGATTACAATCTTCCGAGGTTGTTATAAACAGATACATACGGCACGCGGGCGCGGAAAAAAGAATATCAGAATTATTCCCGGATAAACTGTTTGACAATTTCCGAGCTTTTGGGATTTTTGTTTTTTTCCAGTAATTTACGGATGGAAATAAAACACTCCCGGATAATGGCGGTTTTGGGAGCAGGAGAAAGCATCTGCGTTTCTATGGTTTTGATATCTGTCATGATTTCATCCGAGGATTCACAGGAAAGTTTCATCTCCTGCACCTGCTTTTTCAGATAGTGCAGTACTTTTTTCAGTGAATCCAGACTTTTTTCATCCATCACCGCTTTGTTCCCCAGTTTTGCTTCCTGAGCCCCGGCCGGAAAGACCCCCCGTTTCCGCACTTCGGCAACACCTTCCGCGCAGATACCGATGCCGCCGCTGAGTGTCCGTATTTCTGCAAATCCGAAAGACATCAGCGCTTCTGTTGCGCGGGAAGCCTGTTCTTTGTCCATCCCCAAAGGTCTTCCCACGTCCGACATGGAAACCTGTGCGGACAGGTCGCCTTTTGTGCATTGGAAAAGTTCCAGCAGAAAAGCCCGTTCTTTTTCACTGAGTTCATTTTGTATGCTCATCACGATACTCCTTTCACAGGCGGAACCGGAACACAGGGGAAATGTCCTTTTATTTTTCCCCAATCCCAATCCCTGCGCTCTGAATCCTGTTTCCTGATTGGCTGCTGCAGGGAATCACATCCAGTGCGTTTTCAATATGCCGGCAGTAAAGTTCCACAATTCCCCGGCAAAATCCCAATCCCTTTGTCTCCACTTCCACATGAATCCCTTCTTCTTCCAGGGATTTCTGCCAGGAGTCCTCTTTTCCGGTCAGGTCTTCCCGGAAATGCATTCCGGTCACCAGCATAAAGGGAATGATCCGTACTTTTTTATATCCGGTTTCTTTGATGCAGCGGATAACAGATGCACGGGAGGGATAGCCGTTTTTTTCCACGACTCCCACAAAAATCCCCCTGCCCCTGTTTTCCTGAAAAATATGATGCAGGGCCACATAACTGCACCAGCCGGGATGATCTGTCCCATGTCCCACCATCAGCAGGGCTTCATCCCCCGCATAGGGAAAAGAATCGGTGAATATTTTAACCGTGCTGCAGTAATCCTCCGGTTCGGTCAGCAGGGGAAGTCCCAGGGAGGTGCGGATACCGCAGCTTTTTACTTCTTCCGTAAGTCGGTAAAATTCGTGTCCGCACATCAGATGCATGGACTGCACCACAGCCCAGGTATGACCTTCTTTTTCCAGTTTGTTCAGTACCTGGTGCGGGTGCAGCATATTTCTTTGCTCTCTCTGTTTTGTCCAGTCCCTCACCATGCGGGAGGAAAAAGCCCAGTAAAGGGGATGCCCGGGGAATCGTTCTTTGCATATCCTGTGGATATAATTATAGGTATTCATGGCCTTTGTGGTGGTTCCGAAGGCGGCCATTACAATGGGGATTTTCATTCCGTCCCCTTTACAGTTCCGGTTTTCTGAAAATCGGAAACTGCGTTTTCATATTTTTCGTACAAATCCTGAAATACCACGGGAATCCGTGCATGGAAATCCGCAAGCAGGGGCAGCATGATTTCCCGTATCTGGGGATGGGCCGGTCTGGAGCATCGCAGACTGATGACATGCCGCCATTCCCGCAGGTTGGCTGTCATGACAATTTCCGTTTTCAGGCTGTTGGGAAGCACACTGCGGGCTTTTTCCGGTGCGGCCCCTTCCCGAATCAGTTTCATATAGATTTTTTCGGCATATTCCATGGCCGACAGCCAGTCTTTGTAAGCCTGTGAATCCTCAGTCCAGAAAAAGGGCCGGATGAGCGTGAGCTCATTGCCGAATCTGTCTTTGGCATAATTGGCATAGCGGGTGGATTCCTGGGAATAGGCCGCCAGGCGGTGGCGCACCAGTTCATGGCTCACTCCCCGGTCACAGATAAAACGGACCGTGATATTCATATGTTCAATTACACTGTGATGACCGGATTTGATAATTCCTTTCACAAAACCCGCTGCTGAATCCGGGGTAATCCGATCCTCGCTTTTATAGCATGTGCGGCCCGCGGCCTCTGTATTTTTCAGAATGCTTTCACCGTCCGGCATAAACAGAATTTCATGGGACGGGGGGATGATTTTCATGTGTTATCTCCTTTATTTTTTGCAGTCTGCAGTAACTTTTGTAATTTCCCATTCCATATCTTCACTTTTATTGACTTTTCCTTTTACCACTTTTTTTTCTGCGCGGATGGTGCGGGAAGCGGAACCTCCGGCATCTTTTACAACTTCGGATATTTTTTTGCTTTTCCCCTCTTCATTTTCCAGCGTAAAAGTGATTTTCAGACGATCGCATACCGGGCCGTAACTGACTCTGCCCCGTATTCTGATTTTGCCGTCTTTCTGCTGTACGGAAACATCAATGATATAACCCTCAACTTCAAATTCTTCCATATTTATCTTTCCGGCCATTGCCGCAGCAGGGGAAAAGATATATCCGCAGACAATACAGAAAAGCAGGGGAAAAACAAGAAAACAGGAATAATCACGTTTCATAATATACCTCCCTATGTATATATTTTATGTAAAATCATCCGCTAAAAAGTAGGGATTTCAAAATCTGCCTCATTCCGGCCAAAGTCTGACTCCGCTAATTTCAGGATGTTCCGGACTCCGGCTTTGGCAGGAGTGACGGAGTTTTTTACTTTTTACGGGACTGTCCTGTAAAAAAAAATTTCCGATGGTTCCGAAATTTCTGAAATCTGTACGGAAGAATTCATGATTGACTGCATAATTTTTGTACCTGCAAAATATTTATTCTGTGCCGAACCGCCTTCCGTCAGTATAAGCAACTGATTTTTCAATGTCGGAGCTTCGGTTCTGATACTTATCACAGGTTCTTGCGCAGGATGTGATTTTTATGCAAAACGATTATTAACAAATCTGCCATGTAAATCAATCCCTCTTTTTCGGAAACTCAGTAGATCGGAAAGTTTCCGGAGGAGTGCAAAACTTTCACAACCTGCCTTATTTCTTTTGTATTGAGTATTACCGGAGGATAACCTGAATCCGCAGTCCGCACGCGGATCAATTCTGTTTTGCCGAAATTATACCAGGCGGACCGGAAATGCAAGTTTTTATCATCTTCTGCTGATTTTTCAGTATTATATATTTTTTCAAAAACCCAAATCCCGAATTTCTGCCCGCCCTCCTTTTCTGACTGTGCTACTGCTCTGCCAACTCTGAAATTACGGATTAAAAAACCGGTTTTTCCAAAAAATCCGTTTTTTCAGCGGAACCGGAGTCACAGATTCAAAATTGACAATGCATTACTCTGCCGCCAGAATGACTGAGGATTCATGATTTGTGTTTGTAAGGGATTTTTCAGGCCGGAAAGAAGTCAGCATATTTTTCATTCCCGAAGCATCCTCCCTTATCCCTGTCTCACCCACAGTTCCCTGCCCTGAAAGGCAATGGCCAGTTTCAGTATTTTATTCACTCCCGCGGCCTGCAGTTCCGTTGCATATTTCTTTTCCTCCATCTGCCGAACCGCTTTTTCCAGGGTCTGTTCCGGTGTCTCTTTTTTCCGCTCATTCACTTTTTTGAATTCCATGACAATTCCGTACCGGGACCGGTCACGGGGCAGGAGCATCACATCATATCTGCCCAGCCCGGACTCCCGGTTGCTGCGGATATCATATTCCCCCTCCAGCCAGACCAGAAGGCCCAGCACAAAGGCGTGATAGAATTTTTCCGGTTCCGGGCCTCCGGTATCATGCACACTCAGCACCCTTTCCACTGTATCGGCCAGGTAAAATTCAAATGTCTCGGCATCCCCCTGTTTCAGTGCACTGAGCATGTTTTCAATTCTGGCGGATTCCGTCTTTACCGAAAACCATCTTTTTACCATTTCCCGGTACATGACATGCACTTCCCGGTTGGGTATTTTCAGTTCCCATTTTTCATAGTCAATCTGCCTTTCCGCTTTCAGATAGCCGCTGAAGAGCAGGAAACTCCAGAGCAGATCATCCCTTTTTTCCAAATCCCTTATCACAATGCTTTCATACACGGGTTTGCAGATGGCATGCCCTTCCAGCAGCAGCCCGATTTCCTCCCGCAGTTCCCTGCCGCCCTGTGTGGCCAGCCGGTCAATCATCCCGGTTCCGCCGGTATTGACCCAGTAGGGTTCGGGAACTTCGGGACGGGTATCCGTATAATTCAGCACAGACCAGGGGTTGTATATCACGGTTCCTCCGAAAAGATAACCGTTGTACCAGCGGGAAATACATTCATAATGATCCGGGATGGCGTAGTAATCCAGAAGGGTATCCACTTCCTCCTCCGTGAAACCGAATGATGCGGCGAACTGTCTGTCCAGAATGCTGTAAACCCGCAGATTGTTCAGATCGGAGAACACCGATTCTTTGGCAATGCGAAGAATGCCGGTAATCACGCCTTTGAACAGGTGGGAATTGTCTTTCAGACCGCCTCCGAGGAAATTCCGCATGAAGGAGATGATTTCCCCGTAATACCCGTTTTCCAGGGCCGCATGAACCGGGGTGTCATATTCATCAATCAGAATCACGGTCTGCGCTTCGCTGGAGCGGAAGAGAAAGGAACTCAGGTAGCGGAGTGCATCCGTGCATTCCCTCAGATTTCCCTTTCCGTCCGACATGGTGCGGAAATATTTTATTTCCGCTTCCGACAGATGCTCCGGTTTCAGCATCTGTTCATGACGGAAAAATTCATCCCGCAGAAGATGCTGTATTCCCCTGAGCATTGCATCCCATGATCTGTCTTTCAGGTCTTTGAAGGTCAGATATATTACCGGGTATTTCCCCTGATGCTGCCGGAATGTTTCTGTCCGGGAGATAAGGGTATCCCTGAAAAGAGAACTTCTGTCTTCCTCATTTATTTCAAAAAAATACCGCAGCATACTCAGGTTCAGGGTTTTGCCGAAACGCCGGGGGCGGGGAAAAAGCAGCACTTTGGCCGATAAATTTATTACATCCTCTGCCAATAGCGTTTTATCCACATAACAGAAATTCCCTTCCCTCACTTCTTTGAAATCGGACTGACCGATGGGTATCTGTTTTTTCATTGTTTTTTTATCCTTTTCCGTCTCACTGTCCGAACCGCAGATTCACGCAGATTGCCGGATACCGCAGATTTTGGGATGATATGCCGTATATCATTTCCGGATATACGGGTTGGGCGGAAACCGGTCAGAAAACTGATATCTCCATAACTGATCTTCTGTATTGAGTATTTCCGGAGGATATCCTGAATACGCAGTCCGCACACGGATCAATTCTGTTTTTCTGAAATTATACCAGGCGGACCGGAAAAGCAAGTTTTTATCATCTTCTGCTGATTTTTCAGTATGATATTCTTTTTTTCAGAAGGTCGGTTCCCGAATTTCTGCCCAGCCCCTTTTTTGGGCTGTGCTACTCTGCCGTCAGAATGACTGAGGATTCATGATTTGTGTCTGTAAGGGATTTTTCAGACCGGAAAGGAGCCATCATGTTTTTCATTCCCGAAGCATTGGGTAGCGTAGCCAAAACGAACAGAGGAAAAAAGATGAATATCCGCATTTATATTTTTGAAGACAACGACCAGGTACGCCTGTGGTTGGAAGAAATCCTGGGGATGTACGGTTACAAAGTGCAGGCATTTTCCCATCCTTCCCCGGGGATTATCCGGGAAATGAATACCCGGAAAAATCCCGGACAGACCGATATTGTCATCACGGATATGGATATGCCGGAAATGAGCGGAAGCGAACTGACACAGAAACTCATTTCCGCCGGATTTGATGAAAAGAATATTGCCATCATTTCCGGATACTGGACAGCGGAAAACACATCCGAAGCAGAAAAAGCCGGGGTGAAAATGTTCCGCAAGCCTTTTTCCATCCGGGAACTGCTGGTATGGGTGGAAGAGCGGAAATGCGGGACGGAGAATCAGTGTCTGGTGGTGGATATATCTTAATAAGATAAGGTCAAATTTTCATTTGAAATATAAATGAAAAATATCGTCAATATTTTTTATCATTTAAAATTAAAGTATTATACCATAAAACACCTGTCGGACAGGACGTTTTTCCCCATTTCTGCCCAGACGGTATTTTGGGGTGTGGTAGAAGGCAGTCAAACTTGCGTTCAGGTGCAAAAACAACGTGAATCAAACAGAAAGGAGAAACAAAATGGGTCTGGCATGGGATGAAACAATGGCAAAAACCATCAGTGACAAATGCACTCGCTGCGGGAAACCGGTATCAGACAAATCAAAAGCATATCACGCCACAAAACTGTGGTGCGGGACATGTCGCATTTACTTCTGTACAGGCTGCGCTCCGAGAAAAAGATACTGTCCCCAGTGCGGAAAGGACTGTCACTGAAAAATCAGAGCCGCGACCGTCAGGGAGCGGCTCCTGCTGATTCAATTAACGTATTTGGAAATCCCGAAAAGACGGGTTGATAAAGCAGCACAGGAAAACAGATCAGCCCCAAAGGGGCGGATTGATAAAGCCCAGGGTGAAGCCCTGGGAAAAAAATTACCCCAAAATATTTCAGCCCTGAAAGGGCGTATTACTTCCAAAAACAAGGAGAAAAAATGAAAAAGACTGTTTCAGTTATTGTAATGGCAATATCTGTTTTTGCTCTTTCTTCCGGTGCATGGGCAGTGACAGACAAAATGAGAGAAACAGCAAACAAGGCAACAGACTGTTTTGACCGGCAGGATTATGACTGTGCCAGAAAAGGTTATGAATCCCTGTTGAAAATGAAAATGGGCAAAGAGCAGACGATTTCAGTCAAAAAAATGCTGCGAAGCACTTATTTTGATCTGGTGAAAAAGGATACGGAAAACGAACGCTACCCAAAGTCTGTTGAAACATACTGCATCAAAGGTATCCGGATGGGAGATGAACTGAAAATGGATTACGATGAGGAGGATGTGGCATTTCATGTATGGCTTACCCTCTATTATTTCCACAATGGCAAAAAAGCTGAAACCCAAAAATATATCGGCAAACTCAAAACAATGAAGGACAGTATAAAAGGAGGCTCAGCAGTGGATGAAGCCAAAAGAAACTGGATTGGTCAGGTGGTTTCGGCACTGGAAAGCCGGATATGATTCAGGACATTCAGATGTTCTGAATCTGTTATGGATAATAATCAGTCATAAAAAAGGGAGGTTAAAATGGTCAGTGTTCAGGTTGTCAGGCAAAGTTCCGGGAAACCGGCTGAAGGAAAGAAAGTGATGCTCAGTTTTGACGGACTTTCACGGGGCGTAACCGGTCATGAATACACCAACCGGAACGGAGAAGCCCATTTTGACGCGAATCCGGGAAGCGGAAAGGTAATTGTGGACGGGAGTACGGTTTATAATGGCAGGATTGCGGGGAGGGTTGTTGTTTATGTGTAATTTCGGAGGTGAAAATATGATGAAAAAAATGGTGATGTTTCTTTTTGCAGTGATTCTGTTCCCCTGTATCTGTAATGCAGGATGTATCAATAAAAAATATTGCTCTGATTGTAATATGGAGTCCGTCTGCAAGGATTGTTTTTATGAAGGAGCAGTTGTTTATGAAGCAGAAGAGGTCACAGGTTTTGAACGGACGATAAGCGGAGGTTTTTCCGGTATGCTTTTTGAAATTGCAGGACAGGCTGTCGGAGTACCAAAGTACAGATGGCACAAAGTGAAGATATTATCCATCAGGCAGGACGGCAGTGGTGAGGTTAAGGTCAAAAGAATGAAATATGATAAGGTGCGATGGGTAGATATTTCTGACCTTGACTGTACGGATTGAATGATTGGCAGCAAGAGTTATTCCTGCTGCTGAACAGCCATTAAAGACCGTCAAAACAGAATCGGAGTTTGAAGATGAGATTTTGGATTATTTTAATAGTTTTAAGCATTCCGGCATTACTGGCGCATATTCACCTTAACAATGTCAATTCCTTTCATGCTGCCATGTTTCTGCTTGTCGGGCTGATCGGGTTGATTGTTTCGGAGAAACTTGTCGGCCATCACAGGGAGAAAAGTTTTGATTACCTGGATCGGAGGGAAAATCTGCTCTACCGGATCACCAGATTTCAGTCACGCATGGTATTCGCTCCCATCCGTTTTGTGTGCATTGTCTTTGTATTCATTTATATTTCAGGCGGATATTTTTTGATTTTGACAAGAGGGTTTTAGCAGGAACGATAGTTGTTATGAAACTTTTCAATAGGAGGTTGCTATGAGATGTTTATTTAAATTTTATATTATATCAAAATATTATCTTGTCGGTGCATTATTCTGCGTAATTTTTATGGGGGGTAATGCTCAGGCACAAATTGAGAATGGTTGTATGCAGTTTGATTCTCATCAGACGTTAGAGGATGGAAACTATGTACCTGTTGGGGTCAGCCTGAAAAAAGAATGGAATATTACAAATAATTGTGGCGAAGAAGTCAATGCCAATGATGTAAAACTTCAGATTGAATCTTTTACATACGGTCCAAACCTTGAACTTAACCAAGAATCTCCACATGAAATTCTTTTGGAATATTCATCTCTGGAACAATGTAAGTTTACACCGGTAACAGATAATAAATACATTGTCAGCACAATAATTCACTTTAGTCAATTACCTCCGGATAGCACGGACAATATCGAAAGGGTAAAATTAACATTCACTCTGGTTGCCGGAGAAGTGACTGTTTCCACATTGTCTACTGATCTTTATCTCGTAAATATACCGGAAGAAGCTGATGTTTTCGATCTTCCGATAGGTAATAGAGGATATGTTGGTCAGGCTTGGGTTCCATACCGTGAATCTTTTGGAGTGAGAGATAGTTATTCTTTAAATCAATTTGCTAATATTAATATTGTAAATGATGAAGAAACAGAATTAAAAAATCCATATATTAGAGATGGTAATCCCAATACAGGGGAAAGATGGTATAACCGCCAAGATGTATGCAGCCGAAACTGGTATGATGGTTATCATCAAGGTGAGGACTGGAATTATCTTCCAAATGACGTTGGGCAAGAAGTGTATGCAGCTGCAAATGGTGTGATCATTAAAAATGTAGTAAATAAGGGCATGTATGATGGACAACCTTATGAATATGGTCAATATATTGTCGTGATGCATAAACTGTCTCGACCTATTAAAATTTATCCCTATGGAGAACAAACTTTTTCATATGTATTTTCCGGCTATACTCATTTGAACAATGATTTGTATACTACTCCAGAATTTCTTGATGTTGTTAGAGGTAGAAACGTTGAAAGAGGAATGATATTAGGTAAATTAGATGGTGTTTTTGTTGTACCGAATAATGGTTCTATGGGGCCTCATTTGCACTTTGAGATGATGACAACACATCAAGAAAAATATAAATATGGTAATTCTGTATATCCATTGGGAACCGGAGAAAATTCATATCTCATGAATTTTGCTGAATTAAAAAAGTTTGGAATTTTCGATCCCTCAGATTTCATAAATGCAACTCATAATTTCAAAGATAACGTAACATATGAAAATGATGTTCAGTTACCTGATTATCCATATTACGGCTATCCGCAAACTTCTTTTTCCAAGCACCAGGTTTTATTATCACCAGTAGCCGGGTTTGCAAATCCTGTAAAAATTTCCGCTGTAAGTGATATAACTCTGGGACAGGATGATGAGTTTGTTATTCTGGCTGATAATATTAACAACAGTAATAACAATGTCTTTTATCCTCTTGGTAAATATGGTCAAAATTTTGACCGATTGGATGGTATGAGTGTATTTGTGCCGTCTTTAAAAGATATATGTAAGGATGGTACAGAGACTTGTGAACAGAATGATTTAATATCTCCCGCAATGAATAAAGTTATATACAAGATATGTAAAACCTCATTAGATAACTCAGGAAACCTGATTCCCTATCCTGATGAATGTGTAATTTTGACATTGGAATTTGATGAAACTTTGACAACACAAGGTAATATAGCCCAAAACACACCATTATTGCATGATTCAAATGCTGCTGATGGTTTTTCTCAGAAGGGAAATGGAAAGGCAACCTTTTTGTTTAAAAACATTATTGGTGGAAATTACCAATTCCAAAATGGTGAATTTTATTCAATTGTTGCCAGCAGATCAGTTAATGATGATGAGAACGGTGTTGCTTTGGGTAAAATCAGAGTTTTCGGAAATTTCATTAGAGAAGTTGCGATTTTACCCTTTCCCGATATCTGGTATTCCGATTATCAGACGGAAATTATCAACCTGTATGCACTTGGAATAGTAAAAGGAAACGATAATACAGGAACATTTACACCTGAAAAACTTGTAAACAGGGCAGAGTTTGCAAAAATGCTGGTTTTAACCGCCAGATATGCAAAATACGGGCATCTATATACACAAATTGAACCTATATCGGAAAGAGAAAATGTAAACAACATTTTTCCTGATGTTGAAACTGATTCCTGGTATGAAGAGTTTGTTGACGAGGCATATAAAGCAGATCTGATAGACGGTTATGATAACGGATATTTTGGTCCTACGAATAACATCCTGCGTTGTGAAGGCATGAAGATGGTTGTGGATACATTTCATTTGTTTGAAGATGATGTTTTAGCCTACAACCTCCCGCAGGATTTTTTTGGAAAATATCAGGATATGAACACATCTGAATGGTTCACGAAATATGTAGCCAGATGTGATGAAATCGGAATTATTGAAGAATACAGTTCAAACAGCAACTTGTTTGAACCCGGCAGACCGATGCGGAAAGATGAAGCTGCTGCTTTGATATACAGAGCATATCTGAAATATAACCAATAGCAAAAAGGAGGGGTTTATGAATATCAGAAATGTGGGATTCAAATTGTACATTATATTGACCTGTTTACTTATCGTTAACGCAACTTCACAGGAAAGTATTGCCGCCAGAATCGGCAATAACTACGAACAGCAGATGCCCATTGAAGGCGTTACGCTGCCTACAGTCAGTATCGAACCTCATCCCGGAGTTAATCCCGGTGAAACCCTTGATGTGGCTGTCAGTGAAGTAAATGTAGATACCGCAAACGGCGGAAAACCGTTTTACTACTGGTACGCGGACAAAGGCTCCTTTGCAATACATCCGAGTTATCCGGATTACAGTATGGTCAAATATACCGCCCCGGATACCTCCGGCATTGTCAATATTTCTGTACGGGTTGGGGATACACTGGGATATGTTGCCAAAGACACCATCACAATCACTGTAGGCAAAGGCACCACAGTTGACCCCGGCGATCTCACTCCCCCGGTCAACGAAGAATGCACCTACACGGTTTCATATCCCAACTGGCAGCAGGTTTATCACACCGAATACCTGCTGACAGCCGAAAGAACCGCCAATTACAAACCCACCGGACATTTCCGGGTACAGCCCGTATTTGATGACATGCTTTGGGATTACAGCGGTCAGGTGCAGGTAATCATCAACGGATCAGCGGTAACTTTATATGAAGACCCAAACCTTCAGACAGAACACGGACACAATTTCGGATACCATCCCGGAGGACAGGGCTTTGAATTCTGGTTTGATGCGGATTTTTCCAGCCATAAAAGCATCACCCTTCATCACAGTGAGGATTCACAATCTGACGGATGGGATACAGTCTGGATGATGAAAGCTGATTGCCCGACCGATCCGCCGGTTCAGGGTGATCCGGATCTGCAGATTGATGCTTATGAAGTCAAACCATCCTATGCGGAAGCCGGTCAGGAAGTTCAGTTCAGAGTCCGGGTCCGCAATATCGGAGACGGAACTTCCGGCCCCTGCAAAATCGGCTACTATCTTGCGGATAACGGAAATTTCACCGAACTCTATGAAGATTATATCGGTTCCCTGAACCCCGGCATGACCTCCATCCGGGAACCTTTTATCAGGCTGCCCGCCAACCTCGGCAATGGGCAGTATGAAATTGCATTCAAGGCAGATGACGGAAACAAAGTTCCGGAAATCAATGAAAACAATAATGACAGATTTGCCACACTGATTATCGGAACCGGTGCATCCGAAGCCGACCTGATTGTGGACAGCTATACATTCAGTGCGGACAGTGTTGTACCGGGTGAGAGTGTCACTATGGGAGCCAGTGTGAAAAATATCGGCGGTTCAGGCACATCTGCGGCTTCCCGCATCGGGTATTTCCTGTCGGAAGATCCCTATTATGATGCCTCGGATATTCTGCTGGGTACGAATTATTTCGGTTTTCTTCTTCCGGGCGCAGGAACCGAAATCTTTAACCGCACCTTTATCCTTCCCGGCACACTGAAAACGGGTCAGACCTATTATATCCTGTTTTATGCGGATTATGAGGATAAAGTGGTGGAAGAAGATGAAAGCCCCAACAACAATATTGCAGCCAGGTCAATAACAGTTTCCTATTCCGAAGAAATGACCGTATTTCAGCCGGAGGGAAACAGTGAATGGGGGCATGACAGAACTTATGACATCATCTGGACCAGCAATCTGGGCGGAACGGTGAAAATCGAGCTGTATAAAAGCATCAGCCCCCTGATGACCATTGCAGCAGCCGCAGCGAACAGCGGGACTTATCAATGGACAGTGCCTTCGGAGCTTCAGGTGTTGCCGGATACGGAAAAACAGTATTGGATCAAGATTACCGCCAATGCCGATTCTTCTGTATCCGATGACAGTGAGCGTTTCCGGGTTGTCTATTCCGATTCTCTCACTGTTCTCTCCCCCAAAGCCGGGGAGGAATGGGGATATGGAACCAGCCGGAACATCCGTTGGAACAGTACCTTTGACGGAAAAGTGGAAATTCAGCTTTACAAAGACGGAAAATATTTTCAGACCGTGGACAATGCGGAAACTTCCAGAGTGCGTGACTGCGATTATATCTGGCTGGTGCCTTCGGATATTCCCCAGGGGATCAGCTATCAGATCCGCATTGTAAACGCCGGTGATGAGCAGACAGCCGGGATTTCTCCGGAATTTTCCATTGCTGCAATTCCGCCGGAAGAGATTTCTGTTACCGTTCCGGATACGGAAATCACGGAAACGGATACACCTGTGAGCATCTCTGTTCTGCTGAATGACAATCCCCCGATTGGTGAAAAACTTTATGTGGATGCGGTAACACAGGCGCAGAACGGTTCGGTTGTCATCAACGGGGATTTCCGGACAGTTACCTACACACCGAATCCCGGATTTTCCGGAGAGGATTCTTTCACCTATACCTGCAATACCTTCAAAGAAGGGGCTTCAATCGCGCAGGTTTTTGTTACGGTGGTCAATTCTTCGGGCAGTTCATGGCTCAATCACACGTCTGACAGCATGAACAGCATTGCAACAGACAATACGGGCAATGTTTTTGTCACAGATGGCGGAAACATTGAAAAATACAATGCCTCCGGTGAATTGCAGTGGACACGGAAAATTGAAGGGGCATACAGTTACAGTCATGATTCCCTTGCAACGGATAATGCAGGCAATGTTTATATTGTCGGTTCCTGGTCTTCCGATTCCCCGCTTGTTTTTTATACGGACAATGTTTCTGTAAATACAGTCAATGCTTCCAATACAGGCGGTGAACTCTTTATCGCAAAATATGATTCCGCAGGAACTCTGCTCTGGGCGCAGGCATCACAGGGGGCATATGATGACTTCGCTTCTGCCATTGCTGTGGATGCAAATGCAGGCTCTTTCTATATCTCCGGACAGTTTGACGGAGAAATTACTCTGGGTTCCGGTGCTTATGCTTCCACACTCATAGCAGAAGGTTCCGAATTTTTTCTGGCGAAATTCTCTTTGGACGGCACGCTGAGATGGGCAAAGCAGATCAGCGGAGAAGGCGGAAATATCCTTGCTCTTTCTGTGGATGCTTCCGGCGATATTCTCTGCACAGGTCATTTTGATGAACTGGCTGTTTTTCCGGGTACATCTCCGATAACACTGAATGGAACCGTAAATACCGATAATCTTTTTGTGGCAAAATTTGATGCATCCGGAAATGTGAAATGGGCGCAGAAAGCCACAGGAAGCTCCAATATTATCGGTATGGATATCTGCACGGATACTTCCGGTGCCATTTATACCACAGGCGTTTTTGACCGGGGAATCAGCTTTTTCCAGGGCAGCACTTCTGTAATGACATTGGCGGAAAATCCCCAAAGAAACCGGGACATCTTTCTTGCCAAATACAGTGCGGAAGGCGGCATTCTCTGGGCTGAATCTGTCCGGAGTTCCGGAGACGATTACAGTTATGCCGTGGGAACCGACAACTCCGGAAATCCCCTGATCGCGGGATTTATCGGAAGCGGTGCGGTATTCGGGAAAGATACATCTGCAAAAACAGTTATACTTCAAAGCAGTTCCGGCTTTATTGCTTCCTATACACCGGAGGGTGAATTCATATCTGTTGCAACTGCAATAGGAGGAAGTGAATATCTGGATATGCATGTCAACAGATTCGGTCATATCCACATTGTCGGCAGTAATGGTGAAAATGTCCATCTGGCTACTTCGGATCATGTCTTTGAACTCACCACTGCCGGAAATTTTGTTGCCAAACTCATTGACCCTGAATCACTGGATCATGACGGAGACGGTATAAGGGATGAAGTTGACGTTTTCCCGAATGATCCCGCTGAATGGGAAGATACGGACGGAGACGGTGCGGGAAACAATGCAGATGCGGACGATGATGATGACGGAATGCCGGATGCTTTTGAAATATCCAACGGCTTTGATCCCCTGAATGCTTCGGATGCTTTGGCAGACCCGGACAGTGACGGATATACAAATCTGGAAGAATTTCAGTTGGGAACCGATCCGCATAAAGAAAATACAGATTCGCCCAGCCGGTGGATTTGGGGGCGGCAGTCTGTGGGTGCGGATGCTGAAGGCGGATATGCCCTTGCCGCGGATAAAAACGGAAATGTTTTCGCAGTCGGCATGATCCGTGCAGAAACGACTTTCGGCAATATCACGCACACACCGGAAGGATGGGGCATCTTTACCGCCAAGTATGACAGTGAAGGCAACTGTCTGTGGGTAAGCAGTGCAAAACTGGGCGGAAATTACGGAGCATACGGTATCACAACTGATAATGCCGGAAATGTATATGTGGCCGGATATTTTCAATGGGCAGCGTATTTCGGCAATACCGCATTGACTTCCAATGCCCAGAGCATGGATATTTTCATTGCAAAATACAGCGGCACCAACGGAAATCTGCTGTGGGTGAAACAGGGCGGAGGAAGTGATACAGACTATGTGCAGAGCATGACCTCGGACGGTGTGAATCTTTACATCACCGGGAGATTTTACGGTGCATCACAGTTTGGGGGAAAATCTGTAAGCTCAAAAGGGAGCAGCGATGTTTTCATTGCCAAATATGATGCAAACGGAAACTGCCTGTGGGTTCAGAGCGGCGGCGGAACAGATTCGGATTACGGACGCTGTATCGCAGCCGATACGTCGGGTAATCTTTTTGTTACCGGTAATTTCAAAGGGAGCGCGGTTTTCGGAAACACAACACTGGTTTCCAAAGGGAATGCCGATATCTTCCTGGCAAAATACAGTACAAACGGGGTGTTGCAGTGGGTGAAAAGTGCCGGTGGCGCATCCACAGATTACGGATACAGTGTAAGCACTGATCCTGCCGGTAACGTTTATATCGCCGGACAGATCACCACATCCGCAATTTTCGGTACATTATCCGTAACAGCAGGCGGAGCGGGTGCGGGAGTGCTTGCCAAATATAACGCTAACGGCAATCCTCTCTGGATAAGAACCATGTCCGCTTCCGGTACGGATTACGCTTATACCTATGCAGTAAGTACTGTGGGAACGGAGAATATCGGTGTAAGAGGATATTTCAGCGGAATGCTTACCCTGGGTACGGAAACCCTTTCTGCCCAGGAAGCCGGGAACAATTTTATCGCAGTATACAACAGCAATGGAGAATTTCAGTGGGAGGATCATGCGGCTACTGCCTCATCTTCTTACGCTTGTCAAAGCATTGTTTTCGACGGTTCTGAAGGAATATATGCCACAGGAACATTCAATCAGAATCTAACGTTGGGCAAAGATACCTTATATCCGACCGGGGGATCGAGTTCTGATTTTTTTATCGGAAAACTCGGTAACAGCGCAACAACAGGAACACTAAGCGGTTTTACCCTTACACCGCCGATACAGGAAGTGCCGGAACAGTCCGGGACAGTATCATTCCAAGTGAAAAAAGTGGGAAGTTCCCCGGTAGTGTGGACAGTTGAAAGCGATGCTTCCCCCTGGTTTTCCATACAAAGTGGCGGATCAGGAACAGATGACGGAATTATTACGGTTTCTTATCAAAGCAATTCCGGAAAAGCCAGAACCGGTATTCTGACCATCGGTTCCGATACATCAGGCCAGTCCATTAATGTGGAAATCCGGCAGACTGCAACGACTGATTCAGACGGAGACGGCGTGTCTGACAAAGACGATGCCTTTCCCAATGATCCCAATGAATCAATAGACAGTGACGGAGACGGCATCGGGAATAATGCAGATACCGATGATGACAATGACGGCATGTCCGATACATTTGAACAGCAGTACGGTCTGAATCCGCTGAATCCCGGTGATGCCAGCACAGATATGGATAATGACGGATTCAGCAATCTTGCGGAATATCAGGCAGACACGGATCCAACCGATCCGGAATCCAAACCCGAAGAGGAAATCACCCAGGAAATCCCCTTAACTGCCGGATGGAACCTGATTTCCCTGAATGTGTTTCCGGAAGATATGCGTCCCTCACAGGTTTTTGCTTCCGTATCAGACAAACTGCTGGAAGTGAAAAACATCAGCCAGACCTATGATCCTGCTTTGCCGGATTTTCTGAATACACTCACAGAACTGGAAGACGGCATGGGATACTGGGTGAATGTAAGTCAGGATGTGATGCTGAGTGTCAGCGGTCTTCCGGCGGATCTTTCTGCCCTTTCCATTCCCCTGAAAGCTGGATGGAATCTGACCGGCTATCCGGGACAGAATGCCGCAGCGATTACGGAAGCCCTTGCAGGCATTATGGGTGTGCTGACGGAAGTGAAAAGTATATCGGAAAGCTATGATCCGGCGGTTCCTGAATTTCTGAATACTTTGACAGAGCTTCGTCCGGGTTCAGGGTACTGGATCAACGTATCCTCGGATACATGGCTGAACTATCCGGCAGGGTTATAGGATAGTCGGCAGAAAACAATCTTTTTACCACAGAGGACACGGAGAAGACACAGAGAAAGGCTCTCTGTGCCCTCTGTGAAACCTCAGTGTCCTCTGTGGTTTTAACTTTTTAATATAAAAGAATATTAACTGAAAGGAGATTTTAACCATGATAAGAACTTTAAAAAAACAAATGATTTTCATCCTGATGATTCTGCTCTGCACGGCTCCCCGTACATGGGCAACCTGCGCACCGGACTGGAATCCCGTAACTTACACCAACAGCACAACCGCTTATACCCTTATCACGGTCAACGGCCAGCCCGCATCTGCCGGGGACATGGTGGGGGCTTTTGTGAACGGGGAATGCAGGGCTGTGGGTACGGTTGTACTGTCCGGAGGGATCGCCTATGCCACGCTCGTTATTCAGGGAACCGAAGCGGAAACCGTTCATTTTAAAGTATGGGACGGCAGTGAATGTACGGTAAGGGATTCCGGATACACCGTTCAGAGCAACCCCGGAAACCGCATCGGGCTTCCACCGGACTATCTGCCAATCAGTGCGGAAAATGCTGCAAATCCGCTACTGTCTGTTAACCCGGTATCTCAGAATCTTCCTGCGGAAAGCGGCACATTCACTGTCACAGTTGCCAATACCGGTGCAGGCGGAATGAACTGGACAGCCGGAATTTCCGGAGGAAACTGGCTGCGGATTCAGGGAGAAAACAATGGGACAGATGCAGGAACACTGACACTGGTATATGATACCAACTCCGGCAGTGAAAGAAGTGCCACTGTCACAATTGTATCCGCAGAAGCGGAAAACAGCCCGCAGACCGTAACTGTAAAGCAGACTGCTATGGCAGTGACCGGGGAAAACACTGTTACCATCGTTCCCTCTGCCACAACAGTGGAAACCGGTAAAACATTTACCGCGGAAATAAAAATAAGCGGAAAAGACATCTGGGCCGTTCACGCAGTCTGCAATAATGCACCGGAATCGCTGGAACTGATACAGAAAGGTACATACGGGGATTTTATTGATCCGAAATACCGCTTTACGATTCCTGCTGTAATGGATGCGGCAGCAGGCACATGGACAGGAGCGCAGACCCTGAAACACCCGGCGGAACCGGTATCCAGGGAAGGTGTGTTTGCATACAACCTGAAATACAGAGCCCTGCCGGGTGCATACGGGGAAACCTCTGTCACAGCCGAAATTATCCTTACCGACCGGTACGGAAATATTCTGCCGGTACAGGTTGCGGATGCGGTTGTGACAATAGATGACGGCATACACGGCGGAGACGGTGTGATTGAAGGTACGATCACCTATATTGACGGCACCCCTGTTTCCGGTGCGGAAGTGACGATTTCCGTCAACGGGAAGGAATACACCGTTACCACGGATGAAAACGGGCATTATGTGCTGGATGACCTGCGGGATCTGGCAGAAGGGGAAAGTTTTACAGTGGAAGCCGGAAAAGAGGGATTTTATGCTGAAGCCGAAGTAAACAGCGTGGAAAATCCGGTTTCTCTGGACATGGAAATCCTGAATACCGAACTGGCTGATCTGAACAAAGACGGCACCGTGGATATAGCGGACTTCACCCTGCTGGCAAACAGCTACGGACTGTCTGAAGGAGCGGAAGGTTATGATTCCAGAGCGGATATCAACGGGGATAAAACCGTCAGTATTCAGGATTTGGCCCTGCTGGGAAGTCACTGGAAGATAAAATAGAAAGAACTCTGTGTTCTTCTGTGCCAATTATTATGAACCACGGAGAACACAGAGAATTTCACAGAGGGCACGGAGTTTTTCTCTGTGCTCCTCTGTGCCTGCTCTGTGTTCTCTGTGGTAAAAAAAAGAAATCAAAAAATGAGGAATAATTTCATGAAAAAATCATTCATCTTTTCCGTCCTTCTCATTACTGTCATATCCTTTTCCGTCAGCCATGCAGCGGCATCCCCCCGGATGCAGATGATTGCGGAACATCCGGAACTGAAACCCGGTGAGGTCACAAACATTGACCTCCGGATCAGCGACATTTCCCCGGTGTACGGTGCGGAAATGCTGCTGACATTCAACCCGGATGTCCTGGAGGTTATTTCTGACAACCCGGATTCCGGCAATATGGAAATTCAGCCCGGAGATTTTTTCGACCTGAATCAGCAGCATTTCCCCCTGCAGAACCGTGCGGATAACAAAGCAGGCCGGGTTTACTATGCCATGAGTATGCTCAACCCCGCTCCGGAAGCATCAGGAGAAGGCGTACTTATCCGCGTCCCCTTCCGTGCCAAAGCTGTGGGAGATGCGGGGCTGTCTGTTGAAAAAATCAGATTCGGTACAAGAGAGGGGAAGGGAATCACACCGGAAGTCAGTACGGCCCAACCCCTGACAGTGATTTCGGGAGAAAAAAATCCGCTCCGTTTTCTTATCGCGTCCGTGTTTCTTATTCTTATTGCCGGACTCGGACTGATTTTCAGAAAAGGCCGCAATAGAATGTGATAAACGCATGTCTCCCTGCCTCTCCTATTCTCTTTTCCTGCTCCTTCAATTTCCATCCTTGACATCTTTATGTGTAGCCGGTATTTTCAAATATATGTTGCAGACAGGAAGAATAACGGTAATGAAAGGTGGTTCAGAGAATTATGACATTACAGTAACTGGCAGGACTGGTCGTATCTGACTTTTTCCCGATATTTTTATATTTCAATCCGGCAGGAGGTTTACATGAACACATCCGCCATAAAAAAAATGGAGATCATGAATTCTTTGTCCCGTATTCGCGGCGGCAGCCTTGATAAAATCAAAGAATATATTGATTCTTTTTTAACTGAATCAGATATTTCAAAACCGGACAGAGGCAGTCTGAAAGGAATTTGGAAAGATAAAGGATTTGAGAGAATTGCTGATCTGGATACTGAACTGAAAAATATTCGGCAGGAAATGGGAAATTCCATACTTGAAAGAAAGTTCTGAAATGCGATATTTACTTGATACAGTTGCTCTTGTCCGCCATTTTACAGGCAAAGGTAAAATCGGAAATAAGGCAGCTTATATTCTGGATACCGTTGATGAAAATGAACATGATTTTGTAATCTCAGTTATCAGTTTAATGGAAGTTATGTATCTTGCAGAGAAAAACCGGATTGAAATCAGCCTTTCAGAAACATTCAATCTTATAAATTCCTCATCAAGATACACAGTCGCAAACCTGAATCCCGAAATTCTGAAAGTTGCAGAATTCATTGATTTTTATGAACTGCACGACAGACTGATACTTGCCACGGCAAAATGGATCGGGATCAGGATTATTTCAAGTGACAGTAAATTTGACGGCATAGAAGGTATTAAAGTTGTTTGGGATTAAGAAATCTCAGAAATAAATTATCAGAGAAGCATACAGCGTATGCTCCCGCACATCCTGTGAGAAATTCCAGCTTTCCAGGATGTATTCCCCCACGGAGTTGCCGAAGCGGTACTGGTAGGCCAGGTCAAAGGTGAAGTGTTTTCTGTCGGATATGCCGGTGCCGAGGGTGAGGCCGAAAAAATCGTCCGGGCTGCCCGGTGCGGGGGCCGGGTCGTAGAATGCGCCGAAGCAGAGGGGGAAGACATAATCTGCGGTCTGAAATCCGAGGTATTCGCCCCCGATTCGTACCTGATGGGTGGGGTCAATATCCGACTGCGCCGCACTTTTCCCGGTAATGGGGGAAATTTCGCTGCCGTCCGCTCTTTTCAGGATAAAATCATCCCACTGGGTCCGGTAAACATCCAAAGACATGGTGAAATTATCAGAAAATCGCCAGGCCATGCCGATACCGTAAGACAGGGGCATGTCCAGATCGGCATTTTCTTTATGGGAACGGAATTCTTTTTCGTCATCGTCCGAAGGCAGATTCGGGTACTGCGTAAAGCGGTAAAGGGAATGGTGAGAATCCAGATCCGCTTCAAAGGGCGTTTTGATAACGGCTCCCAACGTCAGGGGAAGGTCAAAGGCGTTTTTCCATAATACTCCGATATTGAAATTATATCCGCTGAAATCATATTCGTCGTGTATGCGGATTTCTTCCACAAAATCATTCCTTTCATCTGTTTCACCCCTGCTGTCATTTCCCGAACCCCATTGAAATGTTTCCTGCTTCCATGAATTATCCGTCAGTCCGTCATCCCGGATATTTACAGAGACTCCTATTGAAATATTTTCTGTAAGTTGCACACAGTAAGCCAGAGCTACCGCCGATAACTTTCCTTCGGACTGGTAATCTGTATGGATGAAACTTTCCGCATCCTGCTGAAATGAAAAATTCCATTTCCGGGTGAAATCATATAAATGCTGGTAATTGAGGGAAACCACCATATTATAATCCATAAAGCGGAAAGGATAGGCCGCGCTGAGATAATTCAGTTCCATACGGGAAACGCTTTCTTCCCCGTCCGCCTCCGGGTGCAGCCCGAAAGAGTTGTCTTCCACCCGGTGAAATCCCGCTCCCGCAACAGAGATTTCCGGACGGTCCAGCCGGATCAGCCCTCCCGGATTCCAGGAAGCTGCGGTGGCATCATCGGCCACCGCAATAAAAGCCCCTCCCATACCCAATGCCCGCGCTCCCGAACCCACGGGATTGAAAGAGGAGGGAATTTCAATGCGCTGCATTTCGCCCTGGGCCTTGCAGACTGTTTCAGACGCTGAAAGAAAAAGAAAAAACATCGAAATGAGAATCATCAGTTGTTTCATTGCCCAACCTTTCTTCAAAAAGTCCCGGTGGGACGACACATAATAGCCCGGAGTTTCAACTCCGGGCAACACATCACCTTGTTATCACATACTGCCCTTCCCGGATGGTCTGCGGGTCTCCTTTGGTAATTCCCGCATAGGATCTGTCTTTCTGTATTTTGCGGATGCGGGCCCTTCCCATGTTTGGGAAATCCTTTTCCGGTTCATCCGGATTTTTCTGAAAAACAATCAGGTCCATCCCCGCTTTGATCCGGCTTTCTTCTCCCAGGTCTGTGGCAATGATTTTTTCGTCCCCTTTTTCAATGACTTTTCCTTCGGTCAGGGGGACTTCATCTGCCAGTTTCAGATAAATTTCCCTGGCCATTTCTTCTATTGTCTCCCTGTCTGCTGCCGGTTCTTCTCCGCTGTTTCCAAATTCCCGGTAGGTGTCCACCCTGGCGATCCGCCTCTGTTTTCCGCGGGATTCATTCAGGTACAGATCCGCACTGACTTCAATATAGGCGGGACGTTTACGGATACTGCCCTCTAAAATACAGTCTGCCGGATGGGTGTTAATTTCTGTAAGACTTACGGTGCGGAAGCGTTTCCGCTGAAACATCACTGTGTCCAGTATATCCTGAAACCCCGTATGCGGTACAGGAGTTTCCGAAAAACTGCTGACCAGAATCCGCAGCCGGGCTTCGTAATCCCGCACAGAGGGTTCTTTTTTCATAATCCGGATTTCTTTCCGGGTTTCATTACCTGCCGCATCGCTGCTCCGGATAAGGATGATATTGCGTCCCTTTTTCAAAGGATAAATATAGCTGAAGCGGTTGTTTTTTCCCCTGAAAGCGATATGTTCCCGGTTGAACCAGAGTCCCCTGACTTCCCGGTTGTCGCTGATCTGTCCCTGAATGAGGATTTCATCCAGAAAGGTTTCTATGTTTCTGCTCTCATTCGGATAAGTAAATGTGAGCCGGGGCGGTGTGCGGTCTGCCTGAAGAGTCAACCATGTATTTTCCTGTTTTCTCTTTTGGGAAATAATCTGCATTGCCAGATGCTTGCCGTTTTCAGCAATGAGATTGCTGTAAGATGCGGTTTTTTCCATCCGTTTATAGGCCCCGGATGTCCGGTTTCCGGCGATGTCCGTGACGGATATATTCAGAAATTCATCTTCCGGATCTACAGAAATTCTTTTTTCAAAAGACAGTTCCTTTTCTCCTTTGCACGGTGTTTCATTCCCGTTTATCGAAATGCTTCGGATACCTGAATTGTCAAAAAAATCTGCGCTGAAATATATTTCTCCCCTGCCTGCAGAAAAGTTTTCCATGCTGATCACCGGGCCGATACGGTCAATACGGACGGTTATTTCCCTCTCTGCTGTTTTGCCTGAAAGGTCTTCCGCAATAACGGAAATGCTGTTTGTGCCGGGAATTACCGGCACTTTTACAGAAAAAGGGATGGTTTTTTCTGAGACATATATGGGGATATCCTGATTTCCCACCCGGATATGACGGACAAAGGTATCATCCCGGACTTCCCCGCGGATGAGTACGAAGGAAGCATTTGAAATCAGTTCTGCTTCAGGTGACAGAATGCTGATTTCCGGTGCTTTCTCATCGGTTCCCTTTTTTTCAATCAGGGATTTTCTGGCCCGATCCAGATATACGGCCGCGCGTGTGCTTGTTTCATTTTCATAGGAAATTTCCAGTTCCCGGATGGCATCGCTCAGCCTTCCCTGCTGAAAAAGAACAATTCCCAGTTCCCGGCGGGGAAAATAACCGGAATCACGGCCCGGAAGATTCAGCCAGTGCCTGCCGTATGTGCGGACTTTTTTCTGATCCTCTTCCCGTCTGCGCAGGGCCTCCCGCAGATCGCTTTCGGCATCTTTCCACAATTCACCGTCCCCATAGGAAAGTCCCCGCTCATAATAATGCCACCATTCCCCTTTGAAGGGAACATCTGTTACCCCGTAGCGTTTCCCGTCTTTGATGATGCTCTGATCCGGATAATTCTGGCAGGAGCAGAGCAGGAACAGCAGGATAAACATTGTTTTTATTATCGGATTCATGTGATTTTCCTGTATTTGGCAGTAAGGCGATTTCCAAATATGAATGTACCATTTCTGAAGGAGTCTGCAGTTTCGCATTTTTTATAACTGTCTGATTTTTATTTTAGCCACGAATTACACGAATGATACAGAAGATGAAAAATCAGTTCTTTATCATACTGTTTTTATAAATATATTTTCCGTGTCATTCGTGTATTTCACGGTTTTCTGTAAAAATTGCAAAAGTACAGAAGGAGTCACAGACTGAAAGTCTGTGACTTTTCAGGTACTGCCAAACTTTCAGTTTGGCACTCCTTTGGTACTTTCTTTTCAGGAAATAACCTAAGTCGGAGCAGTAAAGCGTACCGGGCATAACTTTCTGATTCTGTTGGGTTACGTCCGGTTATTGAGCAAAGCCGAAATACGCTAACCCAACCTACTTTTCCCACACCAGCCGGAATCCGACATCACTGAATTTTTCCTCCTGTCCGTAGCGGAAGCGCCGGGTGCAGGGTTCATATTCCGGGGGACTGCTCCAACTGCCGCCCCGGACTACTTTGTATTCGCTCTCTCCGGATACGAGTGGGGAAAATATCCCGTGTTTTTCATAGGCATTATCCTGAAAACGGTCTTCACACCATTCCAGCACATTTCCTTTCATATCACATATGCCGGAAGCATCCGGGCAGAAATTTCCAACTTTCCGGATTTCCTCCGTATCCGGCAGGAATTCTTCCTCTTCCCCCATCCTGCAGGCATACTCCCATTCGGCTTCGGTGGGAAGTCGGTAGCTTCCGGAAACGTCGGGATGCTGATTCCGTCTGCGGATAAATTCCTGTACATTTTTCCAACTCACAGATTCCACCGGGCAGTCCGGCCCGCAGTCGGAAAAAGTCGAAGGATTGCTCTGCATTATTTTTTCCCACTGTCCCTGTGTCACTTCATTCCGGCTCATGTAGAAAGAATTTAGGCAGACTGTATGGAGCGGAGTTTCATTTTCAAAGCATTCACCTTCTTTTCCGCATCCCATTTCAAAGCATCCGCCCGGAATCCCCATGAAGGCCATACCGGTCAGGGGATCAGTGACAGACGGATCGCCCGCATGGGAAGAAAAAAACAGTTTGGCATTCCAGCAGAGCACAGCGGCCCGGACGGATATTTTCTCTATGCGGAAGATCATAAACAGGCAGATACATATCAGAATTCCGATGCCTGCATATTTCCGTGTTTCCGGACGGATAAATGAGGCAATGGGAAAAGCGGATTTGCCGAAAATATACCGTACCAGGGCTTCCAGTTCATTCCCGTGAATCTTTAGGACGGTTTTCTGTTCAAATACCTTTCGGGCAGACATTCTGCGGAATTCCGCCAGAGACATCACCCGCACATCCGCGGCTTCGGCCATCTGTATGTGTTTTGTTTTCAGATTGGCAAGGGGAACAATGAACAGCCGGTCTTTTGTCTGTGAGATAAAAGATGCCATCTTTATGCCAAAAAGATTGGGAAAGACTTCTTTTAAAAAAGGTCTGTCATTGACAATATGAACAGTCCCGGTACACCAGATATCCTGTGTTTCGGATTTCCACCGGCTGCGCCCCCCTCTGCGGATCAGTGCCAGCAGATAGGCCAGCCCCTTGGAATCTCCCAGATAGGGCAGCGGTTCATCCTTGCACTCATAAATCCGCAAATCCGTTTCAAAGGATTCCGGGGCCAGCATGGAGGCCACGGTCAGCACTTTGGAAAGAGAACCCATTTTCGGATCATCAGCTTCCTGCGCATCCCCGATCTCAGGAGCATCATATCTGGCCGTAAAATAGCGTCCGCACCCGATAAAACGGTTTTGGGAATCAATATTGGGATAGGCAAAGCGGATGTCAGTTATCAGTGAACAGTTATCAGTTGTCATTGTTCATTGGTAACATCATCAGGGATGTGGCCCAGCGTTCTTTGGAGGGATCGAAGCCCAGAATATCACCGGTGATGATTTTGCCTCCTTCGGGTTCCTCACCCAGCAGCACTTCCGACAGCACATCACGGGTCAGGGGATTGACAAAACGCAGCCACAGTTCGCATTCGGTCATTATATCCGCTGTCCAGGAGATTTCAATATAGGCCGGGGTATCACCGTATGCCCCCCGCCAGGAGCAGGAAATATCAATATTTCCGTCCCGCATGGAAAAGTCATGCTGCTGCTCCGGAACATCCCCGGCAGTGACAGGCACACCGGCCCACTGCGGTTCCCACAGGGGGGAAATCCAGCGGATCAGGCGGATGATGCTGTCGGCAATCCCCGCAGATTCCTTACCGGATTTACTCCGAAGATGCTTTTCCCCGTAATATTTCCCGATCCGCTTCCGCACATATTCACATTCGGCCATGCGCTTTAACATGCGGATTTTCGGGGAACGGTCTGCGGTTTTTTCCATGATCTGTTTTTCTTTTTCATTCAGACCGGAGGAACCGCATTTTCCGGCTATTTTTTTCAGAATATCCGTGATTTCATCGGATACGGGATTCGGATCATTTCCGGCTTCTGTTATCTGTTTTTCTATCCTTTCGGACAGATTATGGTGAAAATTCATTGCACCCCCCTTTGTTTTCGGGGTCTGAGCCATATGGCGGTGGAAAGCATGGAGGAAGGTCTGCCAGGAATCAAAATTGGCAATAACCGCATGACGGGTTTCGGTTTTTTTCTGACACGCGATGTTTCCCATGGGATTTTCCATAAAACTGAAAATGCGTTCCGGAGAATCCCCGCATGTTTCACCTTTGCCGTAATAATATTTTTCCAGATCCGCAGTAACATATACATTCCAGGTATTTCCTTTCGATTCGGACTGTTTCTGACAGATAAACCGGGGCCTGCTTTTGCGTTCTTCCGGTTTCCGGAGCAGATACATCTCCGCATAATTCCGCATGGCATCCAGGGAAAAAGAGAGTGTTTCCCCGCAGAAAAAAAAATCCTTCTCATCCGGGGAAACTCCGGGAATATCCGCTTTTTCCGGCGGGGAAAATATTTCCTGCTTCTCATGCAGTCCCCGATCCCAGAAGCGGACTTCACTCCATCCCATAAGGAAAATTTTCTTCACAGTCCGTTTTTCAATTTCATACAGATATTCCTCCCCCTGTATTTCATAGGGAAAAATCCGGATGGTTTCCCATCCGATGGGATCATTGGCCGTACCGTAGATATCTTTTTCCCGGTAATGCCCGGAACGGATAAGGCCGCACAGTTCTTCATACAGTTTCCAACCGTTTTCCGAATACAGCACACGGTTTTCAAACACATAGAGCTGTTCGGCAATATCCTCACCCCGGATTTTTTTCACATAGTCGCGGAGTTCTTTCAGTTCGCCGCAGAGAAATTCCTCACATTCTGTAATTTCAGACGGCAGCCAGGATTCTCCGTCCGGATGCTCTTTTCCCATATGCGCTCCTACTGAATCTCTCTATAGCAAATTGATAAACCCTCATTGGGCAGAAAGATATTTGTTTTTCATGAATTTATCGTTAAATAAGATAATTATATATTTTATTGTACAGAAATACGGATGAAACATCCGCCGCTGCTGACATCGCTGCGGGGAGGTTCCGGTTGTATGATTTCCCGCCGGTCAGTTTCTTCTTTATCCTGTATGCAGTCCGCAATTCCCTTATTATCATCATCCCTGTCGGAAATACCGCAGCCGCATTCTCCGGCTTCGGTTTTCTCCGGATCCTTCGGGCATTGGTCGTGACAGTCCGGTGTGCCGTCCCCGTCTTTATCTGTATCCGGAATCCCGCAGCCGCAGATGCCTTTTTCTGTTTTGCCGGGATCATCCGGACATTCATCTTTGCAGTCCGGAGTGCCGTCTCCGTCTTTATCTGTATCCGGAATGCCGCAGCCGCAGATGCCTTTTTCTGTTTTGCCGGGATCATCCGGACATTCCTCTTTGCAGTCCGGAGTGCCGTCTCCGTCTGAATCTGCATCCGGAATGCCGCAGCCGCAGATGCCTTTTTCTGTTTTGCCGGGATCATCCGGACATTCATCAATTGGAAATACAGAAGGCTGTTCCGGTTTTGAAACTGTTTCACACAAACCGTCTTCACCCGGTTCCGGAATCCCGCATCCGCATTTTCCGGGTTCGGTTTTGTTCGGATCTTCTTTGCAGACTTCATTACAATCCGGAGTGCCGTCTCCGTCCCTGTCTGTATCCGGAACATCACACCCGCATTTTCCGGGTTCGGTCTTCTTCGGATCTTCCGGGCATTGGTCGTGACAGTCCGGAATGCCGTCTCCGTCTTTATCTGTATCCGGAACACCGCAGTCGCAGATACCGGGTTCTGTTTTCTCCGCATCCTCCGGGCATTTGTCGGAATTATCGCCTTTGCTGTCTCCGTCCGAATCTTTCCATTCCGAAGCATTATGGGGAAATGCGTCAGTGCTGTCCGGATAACCATCCCCATCCGAATCTTCCGGTATTTCTATGGGTTGAAGCACAATATCCAGCAGAGTGGTTCCTCCTTCGGAAACAATGACATTCTGAACGGTTTGGGAAATGTATCCGTCCGCTTCAATTGTCACGGTCATTCCCTCATAAGGTTCCTGTACAATCCGGTAATAGCCCGAAGGCCGGGAAAGGGATGAACTGCCGATGCTTGTGATAATCCGGGCATCGGAAAGCGGATTTCCGTTCATATCAGTTATGAGTCCTTTCAGATAAGCGGGAAATACGGCCTCTTCCCTGAAAATTTCCAGAAAGTATTCCAGAGGCTGTACAGATGAAGCAGAGTCAGGGCGGATGTGAATATAGTAAATCCCGTTTTCCGGACAGGGCCATATCATCGTATAGGAAACCTGCGGAATGTCATTCTCCCCCCTTTCATAAAGGGGCACCGGGGGGGATTTTTCCATCTGCTGCTGACTGTTATACAATTCCGGAATATGGTTGGGTGCTTCCCCCGGATTTGCGCTCCGGATGGTATAAATCTCTCCGGCTATACCGTAAAATTTTACCTGATCCGTATCATCGGGAGTGTGCAGAACCCGGTGCTGGGGAGACGGATCATCAAGGGTAATGATTCCGTCTTCCGTCACAGGAATATCCCCTGTTTCAGGAATAACCGGCGTATCGTCCGCCAGCCGGATTCCGTTTCCCATAATAAAATCTGTGGCATACTGCCCGTCCGCCCGTTCATTTCCCATACCGTTTCCGTTATCATCCAGCAGGGGAAGGCCGTCTTCCGGCAGGCCGGTGAGCAGTTGAAGATTCTGTTTTGCAACGGAAAAGGCTTTGTACAGATTATCACCGCTGTAAATCTGTTTCCAGAAAAATGCGGAAAAGGAGATGCTTTGATCCGAAATCCGTTCCCGGTCAGCAGAAGTGCCGGAAATCACCATCCGCTTTTTCCCTGTGGGCGGAATCAGTGCAGGCAGAAAAGCACCCGCGTAATCCGCATCACAGATTAGAATAACTTCCCCGGAAATCCGCTTCTGCAAATCATCCAGCCGACTATCCAGAGAAACAGCGGACAGGGTTTCGGACGGATTCAGACGGAAACCGGTATCTGTCCCTTCCCCGGCCAGATACACAATTAAATCATGGGTGTTTTCCGGAGTGCAGTCTGCTATGAATTGATACAGCCCGGACGGTTTTCCGCCTACCGGAATGCCTTCAATATCCCCCGGCGCAAGAACCCGGACAGCATCTTTTTCATATCCCTGGAATTCCAGCGCATGAAAGGCCGTCAGTATATCGTCCGGGGAAAAATGAAGACCCGCCACAAGCAATGCCCTGCGTTTTTTCAGAGAACTGCCGTCTGCGGATACCGGATTGCCTGCATAGGTATTGCCGAAACGGTCTTTGGCATAGACGGTAACTTTGTATCCTGCGCCCTCCGGTTTCGGAAGACTGCCGCTGTATTCCCCTCCGGACAGGGGAAACAGGTCAGCCGAAGGCAGTTCCAGCACCGGTATATCCGAAGCATCCGGGGAATAATCCGGCGGAATCAGCACTGCCCAGACCCTTGTAATCTCTTCGGATGAATTAATACTCACTTTCACCTGAACGGTATCACCGGAATCTGTTACCGCAAGAGCAATTTCCGGTTCTTCCGGGGAACTGCTGCCTCCGCTGCCGATATACACAGGTTCGGAAAATGTTCCGTATTTTTTCATCACCGGTTCCTGAATGAAGGAAAAGGCGGACAGGGCCGTTTCTGTTTTGTCAAATGCGGTCTGCAAATCCAGCCCGTTGAAAATATGCGTCCAGAAAAATGCGGAAAAGGAAATACTGCCCTGATTGATGAAATGTGCATTTTCATTCACATCCGAAGCAGAAATGAGAATGCGGGGCTGACTGCCCTGAAGTCCGCTGATAAAACTGCCCCCATTGCACGCGTCATAAATGACAATGATTTCTTTACTGTTACCTGTCTGAAAATCATTCAGCCAAGTATTCAAATCAGACGCGGACAGGGTTTCGGATTCACTCAGGTGGAATTTCTGCTCTCCGCCATGATCCACAAAATACAGCACAAGACGATCCGCATCAGATTCCTGTATGGCTTTTTGCAGAGCCGCAGCAGAGGGATCAGCATCCGCATCATCTGTATCAGCGGAGAGATAATATATTGATTCTTTTTTAAATCCACGAAACCAATACAGGCAGTGGTAGGCATAATTCGCAGAAAGGCGTGTGGCATCCCAGAGTCTGTTGCCCGGATACGGACCGCCGCCCGCGATGAGGATGGCTTTGGATTTGAATTCATCTGTATTTTTTGTAAAAACCTGAATCCGATGATTATGGATATCCGGTACATAAAATTTTCCATCCGGCCCAACGGCTCCATCCCCCGGATATTTGAACTGTCCCGGATAACTGCCTTCTTCACCCCATTTTACGATGATAACACCATCCGTATTGAATTTAAAAATATGGTGGCTCAGATCGGAAACATAAATATTTCCATCTTTATCCAGTGTAACACTTACCGGCTGATTAAATTCCAAATTCCCCTGTTTTCCCCATTTTTCAATAAAATTTCGGGATTGACTGTATTTTTTTATTACATGGTTCTTGGTGTCTGCTATATAAATATTGCCATCATCTCCTATAGTTACATCTTCCGGTTCCGAAAAAGCCTCATTCCCATTTTCCGAACCGTTCCAAACTTCCAAATGATTTCCTTCTGTATCAAATATATGAATACAATTATTCCCTTTATCAGCCACATACACAAAATTGTCCGTGCTGACAGCAATACCTGCGGGAAAATTCAGTATGCCCTTTCCGAACTTCCTGTCAAACTGTCCTTCTGAATCAAATTTCTGAATCCGGTGATTTCCCGTGTCTGAAACATAAACAGAACCGTCCGGACCGATTGTAATCCTCTCAGGAGAATTGAACTGGCTGTCCTCTTCTCCGTACTCCCCCCACTGGTTTAAAAAATTTCCATTTTTGTCAAATACCTGAACCCGGTGATTCTGTGTATCTGCCACATAAATATTTCCTTCCGTATCAACGGAAAGCCCCTCCGGGGAATTCAAATCCTCTTTCCGGTTTCCCCTGCCGAATTTTGCCAGAAAATTTCCTTCGGGTGTGAATTTCTGTATATTGTCATTTTCATCATCACTTACAAAAACAATACCATCAGAATTTACTGTAATACCTGCAGGTTTGAGAAATTCTCCGTCACGGATACCGGGTGTCCCCCATTGATTGACCCGGTTTCCCTCTGCATCGAAGATCAGGATATGCTGCGATCCTTTATCTGTTACATAAATCTGTCCGAATCTGTCTGTTGCAAGACCAAACGGTGTTCTCAGTTCCGTATCCCGCCATGAATCAATAAATGTTCCATCTGAACGGAATTTCTGAATTTGGCGATTCATCGAATCCGCCACATAAATATGTCCGTTTTGATCTGATGTAATACCGTAAGGCCAGTAAAAACCGCCATCTCCGTTTCCGGTTTTTCCCCATTTCAGCAAAAAAACACCGTTTTTGCTGTATTTGCAGATTTGATTGAGATTCGTATCGCTCACATACACATCACCTTTGGGATCAAGGGTTATACCGGTCGGAAAAAGAAATTTTTCTTCTGATTTTCCGGCATGATCCCATTTCAGAATAAACCGTCCGTCAGAATCAAATTTCTGCACACGTCTGTTTTTGGAATCCGTAACATAGATAAAACCGTCCCGATCTGCCGCAATTCCGAATGGCTGTCTGAATTCCCCGTCCCCGCTTCCTTCCTTTCCCCATTGGGTGACAAACATTCCATCCGGGGTGAGTTTTACAATCCGGTCATTCATCTGATCCGCAATATAAATGAATCCATCCGGATCGGAGCTTATGGCAACCGGTTTGCTGAAATACCAGGGCTGTTTGAAAAAAGGCCACATGCGTTCAATGCGGTAATTTTCCGGATATGAATCCGCAGCAGAGACGGTTTTCCGGATTTGCGGAAAAACGATATGGGATACAGAATAAATAAACAGTAAACACAGAATGATCAGGGTATGTTTTTTCATCTCTTACCTCAGCGATATTGTCTGAACCGGGATTTTCAGGATTTCCGGATTGACCCGGATGTTTCAGTCCGGGCAATCCCTTCATCCGGTGAATCCCGGTTCCGACAGAAAAAATCCGGGTGAATCATTTTTTTTATGGCAACTGCGCCACATTTCTCATTATATAAATGGCTTCTGCCAGTCCGATCTGCCGATCTCCGTTTATATCCTGCTGCCAACTGACAAGATGATTCGGATGCGCTCCGGATATGATTTGCAGAACCAGAACAGCACCGGACAAATCCAGGGGAATCATGCCGATGTTGATTTCTTTCATTCCGTTGTCCGGAAGATTGTCTGAAAACACGCAGGAAAGATAATTGTCTTTTTCAATGACATAATCCCCATGTCTGGCCGTCAGGGTAAAACTGTCCGGAGGATGATTTTCCAGTTGATATTTGCCGTTATCCGGATGACTTAAATCCGACCTGAGCTGATCGGTAACAATCAGGGCATCACCGATGGGATTGCCAGTGACAGCGTCAGTGACAACACCGGATATATCACCCGGACTTGCACCTTCAGGAATATAGGCTGTCAGTTCATACGAACAGTTTTCACTGAAAGAACCTGCTTCACTGATTTTTACATAATATATGCCATCATGCTGAAGAATATTACCGGTACTGAGGATTTCATCTGCAAGCGGATCCAGAGGGTTATCCTGCACTTTGATTGATTTGGACATATTATCGGCATCATAAAGTTCCAGATACAGATCGCAGGTTCCGGTATTGACTGCTTTTATGGCATAGGTTTTGGCTTTGAATCCGTAAAATTTGATCCAGTCCTGATCCGCAGGTTCATGAAAACTGTGCAACTGGGGTGTTTCAAGGTTGATGATGATTTTACGGGCCTGATCATATGAATTATCATTTTCGTATGCATCCTCATCCGCTCCCAAAACCGGAGAGGACAGGAGAAGTATCATCATCATAGACACAACCATTTGAATACATATGTATTTCATAAATAAAATCTCCTTTTTTAAAAATCCCGTCACTCCGGCAAAAGCCGGAGTCCGTAAGTGACGAGAATCCCGGATTCCGACTTCCGCCGGAATAACACTGAAGCCAAAATCCGGACTTTTTGCCGATTCATCATTTTTTATTTTCTGAACGTCTGTATATCATCAGATTTTCATATGATTCCTGCTTCCATTCCGATATATTCCGCTTTTGTGAATCAAAATTTATCCCCATCAGAATAATCTTTTTTCCCATATCCTGATATTTCTGTGCATAATTCTTTTCATGAATCTGCCGAAGAGCTTTATCTGCACTCCGGTCACATTTGAATTCGATCACATACACCCTGTCCGGAAACTCCATCACCAGGTCAATTCTCCCTTCGCTGCTCAGCACCTCGCTGTCTGCATGGACTCCGTATCCGCTGACGGCCAGGTAAAAAACAGTGTGGAAATATGCCTCATCCCTTTTGCTTTCAATACTGTAAGGGATGGAAGCAAAGACAGCGGACATGGCTTCCATAAAATCATTCAGCATCCCTTTCTGCAGATAGGATGAAATCCGGAGTATTTTTGAATAGTTTACAGTTTTATCCAGATAGGAAAACAGCAGATGTTTCTGAAATGCCAGTTTTACTTCCTTATTCGGATAGGTGAAAGTGTAGATATGATCTTCCACATCTTTAATTGTAACATAACCGGTCTGAAACAGAAGGGCTTCGGGTTTGAGGTTCTCAATTTCATAGGTGCTGAATGTTTCCTCACCGGCTTCCATGTTTTCAATCGTGGGAAGGGGATAATTCCGTTCCCGCAGAAGATTTATCAGAAACGTCGGTGTTCCGGTTTCAAACCAGTAGTTTTTGAAAGCGCATTCAGCCAGTGATTTTAACACAGAAAAAGGATTATAGACCCGGACATCTCTTTCGGAAAAGCGGTAACCGTTATAATATATCTTCAGTTGTTCAATAATCTGTTCCGATGCGCAATCATATTCTTCGGCAAAACCCTTGATATGGCTTTTAAAACAGCTTTCTATTTCGGACTGGGTATAACCGAGCATTTCCGCATAATACCGGTTCATCGTAATGTCATTCAGGTTGTTAAGTTCCGAAAAAACGGAAACCCGGCTGAATTTGGATACACCTGTGATGAACACAAATCGCAGTACGGCTGCAACATCCCCGTCTTTGATGACACCCAGAAAATGTTTCAGAATATCCCGGTTTGCTTTGGCGGTTTCCATTGCCTCCCTGCCTTTTCCCAGATGGTCAATCAGGGGCTTGTCATATTCGTCAATGAGAATCACCACCGGCATTCCATTTTTTTTATGCAGGGAGAGAATCAGTTCTTTGAACTGATGTTTGAGCAGGGGGGCATCGCAGATGACATCATATGCTTCCGATATTTTTTCCAGGGTTCTTTGCAGACTTTTTTTGAGATTTTCCGGTGTATCATGGCTGATACCGTTGAAATCCAGAAAAATCACCGGATGTTCCTTCCATTCCCACTGAGTATTTTGGCCAAGCCATAAACCCTGAAACATCTCCTTTTTTCCCTGGAAAAAACATCTCAGGGTGGAAACGGTAAGCGATTTGCCGAATCTCCGGGGGCGGGACATAAAATAATATTTGCCTTCATCTGCCATTTTATAAATGTAACGGGTTTTATCAATATACAGCAGATTGTTTCCGCGGATACTTTCAAAAGATGAATCGCCGATGGGCAGTTTCGGGAGTGTATTCATAAGATTTTCCTTCCGTTTGTAATTACCCTGTGCCGCGGATCCGGATTATGCAAAAACAGATTTTCATTGCAGTTGTGCAACATACTGAAGCAGATATATGGCTTCCGCCATTCCCGCACTGCTGTTTCCGTCAATATCAGCACCGGAAGCCGGATAATTCCAGCGAACATCCCCTTCTTTGGCAGAATCTGTCATTACCCTGAGCGCAATTACTGCATCCGTAAGGTTTGCCTCCCCGTCACCGTTAATATCCCCTTTCACTGCCTGAATATCGATCAGTTGGGAAATGCTTATCTGTTTCGGATCGGAAACGCTGCCTGCCGTATCCTTAGCATATATAAGAATATTATAGCTCCCTTCCCGGAAAAACAGCCTGCAGTCGGCTGTGTATTTACCGGTTCCATCGTTGTACATCTCAAGAGATATCTGTTTGATTTCGCATGAAGCCGAATCATCCGGTGGAATTACAACAGCCCATACTTTATCCAAAGGTTCACTTGCGATGATATTATCCGCCCAAATCTGTGTACTGCTCACGCCTTCAAGGGTTTGGGGGCCAGATACCGTTCCGATCAGAGGTTCATCACCTGCCACCATAATACCGTTACCGATGACAAAAGTTTTTGCCAGAGTTCCGTCTATACCTTTTTCACTTCCTGTTCCGTTTCCATTATCATCCAGAAGCGGTGTCTGATTCAGATATGAATCGCTGATTGTCTGATGGGCATCAATAAAGGCTTTCGACACATTGGTACCTTTCAGCACATACCGCCAGAAATATTGCGAGAAGGCTATGTCTCCGTCAGACAGAAAACAGGCAGGCTGTTCACCGGTTGAGCTGCTGATGACAATCCGTTTTTTATCCGGCTGCGGTACAAGCGAAGGCAGAAAACTTCCGGATCGGCAGGAATCGTATATGATGACAAGTTCACCGGATATTTTGTCCTGAAGAATGCCAAGCCAGTTGTTTAACTGTGATGCTGTCAGAATATCTTCAGAATTCATCTGAAAAACAGAATCACCCCCTTTTCCGATAATGTACAGAACCACATCCTGCGTACTTTCCGCAGCCCAGCGGGTCAGGGCATCCTGAAGATTGCTCAGAACCGGCTGTACCGGCATAATGGTGGCACCGGGTATGGTGACAGGACTCATCAGATAAATATCTTCATCAGGATAGCCCTGAAATGCCAAAGCCCTGTAGGCAGAACCTGTATTTTTTTCAATTACCGGTATAAATGCCTCATCCTGTGAACCTCCTGCAAGAATGACGGCCCTGCGTTTTAATGGATTTGTTACACTTACAGTTGTAAATTGGGGAACGCAGGTGTTTCCGTTTGCATCCATTGCATAAACAGCAATGTGATAAGTTCCTGCAGCTACATGAAAATGTTCATAAACGCCTTCATAATTGTTATCGGTGGTATGATTCAGTTCCACTGATGGCAGATTCATGATTGCGCCGACTTCATCAAACATTTCCGGATCAAAATTCGGGGGCCTGATGACAGCCCAGACACGGACAATTCCGTCCGGATCTGTCACACCGAATGCCTCTATTTTCGCGCTGCTTGTATCCTGAATTGTCTGTGGGGCGGATATGCTTTGAATATTCGGAGACTCTGACTGATTATCTGTTCCGTTTCCGATATATCTTCCTGCTGCTGCATCATAATCTTCGGTTTCATTTGCAATACCGTCTCCGTCACTGTCAATCATGGGATTCTGATCTTTTACAGCATGATTGATGGTGCTGACAGCAAGAGTAAAGGATTCTTTGATGTCAAGACCGTTCAAAACATTGTTCCAGAAATTGAATGAAAAAGAGATGGAACCCTGACTTTCAAATTTGGCATTTTCTTCAGGAGATGTACTTGTGATGACAAACCGTTGTTTGTTTTCAGGCGGTGCCAAAGCAGAAACAAAACTTCCGGAAAGGCAGCCGTCATAAATGACGATAACCTCTCCGGGAATATCTGCCTGAACTGCATCCAGCCATTTGTCCAGATCAATTGCAGAGAGAGAATCTCCGTTTTCGTTCAGGTGGAAAGTATTTTTTCCTCCGTGATCCACCATATAGACAACAAGACTTTTGGCATCTTTGGCCCATTGGGTGATGGCATATTCCAGATTGGCAGCAGTGGCTTCCTTATCCACATCATCAAAAGCAGTATCCGGACTGAGATAATAGATATTCTCTTTTGTAAAGCCCTGATAGGCAAAAGAACTGTAAGCAAAATTGGCACACATCTGTGTGGTATTCCAAAGATTGTCATTTTCAGATGTACGACCGGCTACGATGATGGCTTTTGTTTCTCCTTCTGTTAAATTGATTTTTTTGAAGACCTGGACGCGGGAGTTGTCATCGGTGATATATATTTTCCCATTTTTATCAATACACAGTCTTTTGGGATAATTCAGTTGACCGATTTCATAACCGAATTCTCCGAATTCGCCGACAAACTGTCCGTCAGAAGTATATTTTTTTATACTGCCATTAAATGAATCCGTAACATACACATAATTATAATCGTCAACTGCAATCCCATCAGGCATAAAATAATCTTCGTTCAGATTTTTCCCCCATTGGGTAATATAATTTCCTGATGAATCAAATTTCTGAATCCGATGGTTCATTAAGTCAGAAACATAAATATGATTCGTGTTATCTATTGCAATACCCATTGGATAGTAAAATTCTTTTGTTCCATTACCCCATTGACCAAATTCAAAAATAAAAATTCCTTCTGATGTAAATTTCTGAATTCGGTGATTATTTGAGTCAGAAACATAAATATACCCCTCATTATCAATTGCAATATCCGTAGGACGATCAAATTCTTTTATATTCTTCCCTGATTTTCCCCACTTGGCAACAAAGCCTCCATCTTTTGTAAATTTTTGAATCCGATTGTTCTTTGCATCTGTAACATACACATAACCATCCTGAGAAACAGCAATGCCTTCGGGAAAATCAAATTCTCCATCTCCTATACCGTAATTTCCCCATTCTTTTACAAAACGGCCGTCAAAAGAGAATTTCTGAATACGATCATTATTTCTGTCAGCGACATAGATAAATCCATCTTCGTCTATTGCGATTCCTGCCGGGTAACGAAATTTTCCTTTACCGCTGCTTTGAGATGCCCATTCATCAATAAAATAACCATCTGTATTGAATATCTGAACGCGCTGATCGTCATTGACAACATATATCTGTCTTTTATTATTGACAGCGATACTTCCAGGCCCGTTTAACATGCCTGGTTCCCATCCATACTCCCCAAATACCTTTAAAAAAATTCCGTCTGAGGAAAAAATCTGAATACGATCATTATTGTAATCTGAAACATAGATAACATCATTATCATCAACGGCCAGACCATATGGGTTCTTAAATTCATTTTCACCTGTGCCATTTTTGCCCCATGATTTTAAAAAATTACCATCAGAATCGAATTTCTGGATACGGTTATTTTCTGAATCAGTAACATAAACAGAATTCTGACTGTCTGCAGCAATATCCATTGGGGATTTGAATTCACTGTTTTCAGTGCCAAATTCTCCCCATTTTTTTAAATAATTTCCTTCAGCATCAAACTGCTGTATGCGGTGATTTAAAAATTCTGCAATATAGATACTGTCATTGTTTACTGCAATTCCGGAAGGATAGTTTAGCTGCCCATCTCCGGTTCCGGTTCCGCCTGCTTTAAAAAGCAGATCTCCGTTTGAAGAAAATTTATAAAAATAATTGCTGAGAACATCCGTAACAAACAAATTATCATTATTGTCAATCTCAATTGCTGCCGGGGAAAATTTATATCCCGCAGGCATATATGCCTGCGTAACAAACTGACCGGTCTGTGTGTATTTCATAATTGTATTATGCAGATTATCTGTTATATAAACAAAATTTTGCGAATCAACAGCTATATCTGAGATACTATCAAAATACCATCGCTGTTTCAATACAGGGAACATACGTTCAAATCTGTAAATTTCTCCTTTATAACTTTCACCGGTCAATGTCATTTCAGTTATGAAGGGTGTATTGTCCTGATCATAGATGGCGTAGATTGATAATTTTGTTTCTATTTTTCCCAAATGTTCCGGTGCAAATACAATTTTTGCATAACATTTCTCATCAGGCTTTAAAGTTTTTCCGGAACAGGTATTGTCAGAAATAATAAAATCTGAATTATAGGCACTTTCAATATAAAGATTTTCCACCAAAATATCTCTTTCACTGATATTTGATATTACAATGTTCTGACCTGAATCAGCAGGTTCATATATTTTGCTTCTGCCAAAATCAATATATCTTGGATAAATACCCAGTCCGGGCAATTCATCAAGAATTGTAACTGCCCCAGACACTGTCAGCGTGTAATAACTGTCATCAAAGTGAAAATTGTAATTTCCCGGCAAATTCAGTGCGGGAACAGTGAAAGAGAGTATCGGTTCTGTATATCCAACTGTTTCTGAATTGATTTCAAAAGGCATGGAAACAATTAAAAGACCATCATTTGATGTAATATATCCCATGCCATTTGATGAAGAAATATCGTAAACAAACCCTGAAATATCTCTGATCCCGATATGACTGATGCCCTTGATATTTGTGATACTTTTTGTTTCAACTCCATGCAGTCCCATTGTTATATAAATTGTATTTGATGATATTTCAATCTGTTCAGGAGAACCGGGAATAAAATCGGATATTATTTCTCTAAGAGCATACGGATTGCTCACATCTATGGCGTGCAGCATACCATATGACTGTAAATCTTCTAAAAAATATAAAATATTATCCTTTACTGACAAATCGTAAACCGGATAAACCGTATCCCATGTATTGATTAATTGAGGATTTGTTCGAATAGTTACATCAATTATTTTGATGCCTTCATTGCCATCGCCAATATAAATCCGATTGTTGTTTATAACCAAATTCGTAGCAGAACCAGTTTCACAGGATGCAATAATTTCGGGATTATTCAAATTGCTTATATCTGCGACCTGTAATCCTCCGAATCTATCTGCAATATAAGCGGTATTGTTTTGCACTGCCACATCATAGGCATAATCCTGTGTATATAAAGAACTGATTAATTGAGGCTGAGCCGGATTACTTACATTGATAATCTGTAATCCGCTCCACGAATCTGCGACATACGCAATACCATTTTGCACAACTACTTCATATGCGTATCCCGATGTATTTAAATTTCCCACAATTTTCGGATTTGATGGAACACTTGCATCAATTATCTGTAAGCCTGCATAACCATCTGCAATATAAACTGTATTATCAACTATTGAAATTCCACAGGCAGTTCCGGGTGTTTCAAGTGATCCGATGATCGGATTTTGGTCTTTACTGTCATATTCAATATATACTCTGGTGTTGTCATCCAATCCGCTTCCGGTTACATTAATTTCAAAACTCTGGTTTGCCAGCCCCACAGGTGGATATATATCCTTAACAACAGGCTGGGCAAAAAGCTCAGATGCAAACAGAAAGGTTACAATAATAGATAGCAAGTAACTAAAATAATTTTTTTTACGATTCATTTTATTTTTCCCCTTTGCATATGCTGATGATTATTTCAAATCCGCCAGTTTTCCCTGTTTTTTCAGCAGTACTTCATAACTTCCTGCCCATATCATGTAATCTTCATGATCATCGTATTCTCCGTTTTCAAACTTCCGGTAAAAATCTTCCGATGAGATTTGATATTTTTTCTCAAACATCCTCAGTTCTTCACTGATATTTCCGATACTATCCCGAAGTTCCCGGATTTCGGTATCAATGATCTTCTGTGCCAGAAAATCATGATTCTGATAATATGCCAGTATTTTATGAAATTTTCTTTCCGTTGCCGGACTCAGTTTCATATACAGCATGTTTCTCTCCTTTATCCCTGTTTCCCCCACAGTTCCCTGCCCTGAAAGGCAATGGCAATTTTTACAATATTCCTCACACCTGCGGACTCCGGTTCTGCACCACCCTCTGATAAAAAATAGGGATTTCCCGGTTGGGGATGCTCAGAAAATATTCTCTGCAATCAAGCTGTTTTGTCACCGTCAGACAGCCCTGCCAGCAGCCCTGCGTACAACTGCCAAACGTAAGATATGCCATTACTCAGAAAATTTAATGTTACAGCCACGAATTGCACAAATTACACGAATTATGGTTTGTGCAATTCGTGCTGATTCGTGTCATTCGTGGCTGATGTAAATAATATTAAGCTGATTTGTCTCATTTAAATACCGCAGCATACTCAGGTTCAGGGTCTTGCCGAAACGCCGGGGGCGGGGAAAGAGCAGCACTTTGCCCGATGAATTTATTACATCCTCTGCCAATAGCGTTTTATCCACATAACAGAAATTCCCTTCCCTCACTTCTTTGAAATCGGACTGACCGATGGGTATCTGTTTTTTCATTGTTTTTTTCTCCTTTTCCGTCTCACTGTCTGAACCGCAGATTCACGCAGATTTCCGGATTCCAAAGATTTTGGGATGATATGCCGTATATCATTTCCGTATATACGGGTTGGGCAGAAACCGGGCAGAAAACTGATATCTCCATAACTGATCTTCTGTATTGAGTATTTCCGGAGGATATCCTTAAATATGCAGTCCGCACACGGCTCAATTCTGTTTTTCTGAGATTATACCAGGCGGACCGGAAAAGCAAGTTTTTATCATCTTCTGCTGATTTTTCAGGATGATATTCTTTTTTTCAGAAGGTCGGTTCCCGAATTTCTGCCCAGCCCCCTTTTCCGACTGTGCTACTCTGCCGTCAGAATGACTGAAGATTTATTGTCTGTATTTTCAGGGAACTTTTCAGACCGGAAAGGAGCCATCATGTTTTTCATTCCCGAAGCACCCGGCACCGGAGCCAGAACGAACAGAGGAAAGAAGATGAGCATCCGCATTTATATTTTTGAAGATAACGATCAGGTACGCCTGTGGCTGGAGGAGATTCTGGGCATATACGGTTATGCAGTGCGGGTATTCTCCCATCCTTCCCAGGGGATTATCCGGGAAATGAATATCCGGAAATCCCCCGGACAGGCCGATATTGTCATCACGGATATGGACATGCCGGAAATGAGCGGAAGCGAACTGACACAGAAACTCATTTCCGCGGGATTTGATGAAAAGAATATTGCTGTTATCTCCGGATACTGGACTGAGAAAAGTGCAGGCAAGGCAGAAAAGGCCGGGGTGAAAATGTTTCGCAAGCCTTTTTCCATCCGGGATTTGCTGACATGGCTGGAAGAGCGGAAATGCGGGAGGGAGAATCCGTGTTTGCCAGTTGATCAGACTGAAAAGATTTAGAGTCTATCCGAAAACCTGTCTTTCGGTATTCTGAACCCCTGTTTTCACCGGTTTCAAAAATCGGTTTCGGAGGTTTTCGGACAGACTCTTAATAAAAACAGAGGATGTGCAAATGAATTCTGCCACTGCTGTTCTGTCAACATTAATAAAATGACGGGTGACACTATCGCAGGGGCGTACTGCACGGGCCCGGCGTGGGCGGCTTCGGGGCCTGTGCAGTACGCCCCTGCAGAGCAGCATAACCCGTCATTCAAAACCTGACAGAACACGAATCACATACATCCGGCATTTTCTGCAGTCAAATTCCAGGCGGTACTGATGGCGGCCGTCATCAATGTGCAAAGGCTCCGGGAGGATATTTCCGCTTCGGGTCTCTTTCAGACATGCATCCAGCTGATGACGGATGCAGTAACGGGCGGTCATGACCCTTTTTCCGCGGGAATCGGAAAGGGTTTCAAACGCGGCTTCCGCACTGCGGACTCCGTGGCGCAGATAAAATTTCCGGGCATAATCATTGAGGATATTGGCAGTAAAATCCAGTTCCTTCTCCGGATAAGGCGCCGCATTGGGAATGATCTGCACTCTTTGCGCCGGAAAGGTCTGCAGGCGAACCTGTGTGTGATGCGCCAGGGCCTTCCGGCGGATTTCATTTAAGGTACTCAGGGGAACAAATGCAGGGGGGGCGGTCGGCATATTCACCTGCGCGATAAGATAGGGTGTATCGCCGCTGCGGGAAAGATTTCTGATGATCTGTTCTTTCATCTGCTCCGGATTTCTGGCCTTTTCAAAGGGGAAAGGCATTTCACAGCAGCTCTGCCTGCCGTCTTCATCCTTTACAGCAAGCCGGATACTGTCTGCATCCTGCCGGAAAGTGAGTGCCAGTGCAATCTGCCGCCGGGCTGATTTTTTTTTCAGCATACGTTTGAAGGCATGGTCATGATTGCGGAATAACTGCGTGCCCACCCGCAGTTCTTTCATGGAATCGGGATAAATCCGATCTGCCCGGATCTGATTTACCCGTACCCCCCTCAGCTTTCTCTCTTTGTTAAAAAAACACAGCCCGTCTCCGTTTTCCAGTATCGTATGACTGCCGAGAGTGAAATAATCCCTGCCCAGACTTCTGATGGGGCCCAGGGCCTGGCCCGTGGATTTCTGTGTATCCGGTGAGGCGATTTTTTCTTTCCTGCCCTGAATGAAATAAGTTGTATAACCGCGGTTGAAAGTGCGGTTCAAATCGGGTGTAAAACAAAAGTCTGTAGTACCCGAAGCTGCCCGGCGGTAAGCCGGATGCCTGCGGATAAAATCATCAAGAATCATCCGGTACGCGGCAACCGTATTTTTTACATAATCCCCTTCTTTAAGACGGCCTTCAATTTTAAAGGAAGTGATGCCCGCGGCCAGCAGATCCGGAATATGGGAGGACAGATTCAGATCTTTGAGGGAAAGCAGAAATCTGTGCTCCCCTGCTTTTTTTCCGGAACCGTCTGTGAGTGTATAGGGTCTGCGGCAGGGCTGGGCGCACAGGCCGCGGTTGCCGCTTCTTTTTGCCACGGCCTGGCTCATATGGCACCGCCCGCTGTAAGATACGCATAAGGCACCGTGAACAAAAAATTCCAGTTCAACCTTTGTTTTTCTGCGGATTTCCCCGATCTCGGCACAGGACAGTTCCCGGGCCAGGATAACCCGCTGAAATCCGACATCTTCCAGAAATTTCACTTTTGCGGGTGTGTCATTATGTGCCTGGGTGCTGGCGATGAGCGGAATGGGCGGGAGATCCCTTTCCAAAAGACCCATATCCTGAATAATCAGCCCGTCCGCCCCCATATCAAAGACCTTATGGATAATATCCAGGGCAGGGGAAATTTCCGCATTTGTCAGGATGGTATTCAGGGCCACATAGACTTTGGCATAATAGAGATGCGCGTGACGGATAAGCCGGGCAATCTCTTCCGGCTCATTCCCGGCACCGGCCCTTGCGCTGAATTTCGGTGCACCGATATACACGGCATCTGCCCCGTGATCCACGGCGGCCATGCCGATGTCTGCATTTTTGGCCGGAGCCAGTAATTCCAGAGGAATGCTCATTTTTTTATAAATGTCCTTATCATATCTTTGGCCTCTGCCACAGAAGCATAGGCGCGGGTTTCGATTTTTCCGCACCCGGAAATCATGGCCGATAAGGGGCGGTCGGGCCGGGGGCGGTGCAGACACAGGATGGGTTTATCCAAAGTGACGGCCCTGCCCAGTTCATAGCCCACGCCCAGAGAAGGGTGCGAAACTTCGGCTATCAGCAGATCGCATTCCCGCAGCCATTTCATGTCCCGATCATGGATATAAGGGTCATCGGGGCCGTCATCCCCTTTTTCTGTCAGTGCAGTATCGCCCACATGTTCTGTAAGGACCTGCCCGAAAGATTTGAGGAAAAGGATCATTTCATGATATATTTCCGCATCTGCCCGGCCGCCCCGGATGGAACCGGCAAAATAGATTTTCATAATTTTTTCTCCCATTAATCCGAATTAAGGGTTAAATCCGGTGCTGTAAAATCAGCCGTTTATGAAGTCCGTTCCGGAAGTCTGATTTTATAATACCCTGTTCTTACTTCATCCGGATTTTCTGACTCTTCATCGGCATCATTCGTATCCCGATACAAAAAGGCATCGGATTTTCGTATTGTGTCCCGGGATAATTGAAATAAACTCTCTCCCCGCTGATTAACGTCCTGATTCTGAAATGAATCACAGAATATCCGGAATCATCTGCAGAAGTCCTGCAGATAAGGTGTTTCAGTCAGAACAGGGCTCCAGCGATTTTCGGACAGAGTAAAAAAATTTTTCCGCATTTGCAAGGATTTTGCTTTTCAATTCACGCGCGGCTTTTCAACAATCTGTTGACAAAGTTTCACACGGTGATATTGGAAGGGGCATTTTATTTTTCTGTGCATTTGCAAAATACGCCGTGTCCTGCAATAATTGAAAGGATGTATTATCGGTCTGACAGGCCTCTGATTCTGAAACGGATTGCAAAATTACCGGAATCATGTATTAAAAACCGGCGGATAAGGTTTTTCAGTCAGAGCAGGACACCACTTAAAAATACATTTCCCAAATAATTCAGGAGAAATCATAATGGAAGAAAAAGTTGTCAAACGTATCAAACTGGAAAACGGACTGGAACTGAAAATCTGTGATGAATCCCGAAAAATCATCGGAGACAGATGCCTGGTAAAATGTGCGGCTCTCATTGATATTCCCACCGGCTGTATCCCCAAAGACCAGCCCGAAACCGGGGATATTCATGCCCTTCTCGGAGATTCTGTAAGATTTGAGTTGAGAAGGGAACGCAATTTTATCAGCGAAGAGGAAAAAGAGGAGGTTTTTGCCGCGTTATGTGATTTTTTTCTGGATACATCCCTGTCCTATCTTTCCCATCCGGAATTTGCGGAAAAATATGTATGGAAAAAATACAGGGAGGCAGTGAAAAACCGGAGATAGTCCGGATTTTAATATCTATGAAATTTGTTAAGAAACAGGGCAGAAATTTTTTTTCTCTTGCTTTTTTCTGTCTGATTATTTAGATTCCGGATCATGACAGGAAAAAATCTTCTGACTTCGGAGTATTATTTTGAAGGATAAAAAAGATATGAAAAAAATAATATATTCGGGGTGTACCTGCCTGATCCTTCTGCTTTTTCTGCTGATTTCGCCGGTTCATGCCAATATTTATATGTATGTGGATGAAAACGGTGTTATGCATTTTACCAATGTGCCCACATCCGCCCGTTACAAACTCTATATGCGCGGCCAGAGAAGTCTGGGTTCTTTTTACAGCAGTGATAAATATGATCATTATATTTCCCTGGCAGCCCGCGCATACAATGTATCTTTTCCGCTGGTGAAGGCCGTCATCAAAGTCGAATCCAATTTCAATCCCAGAGCTGTTTCTCCCAAAGGTGCCCAGGGTCTGATGCAGATTATGCCGGGAACCGCCAAAGTTCTGAAAGTATATGATCCTTTTGATCCCCGGGAAAATATCATGGGCGGGACCCGTTATCTGCGGATGCTTCTGGACCGTTTTGACGGTAAACTGCCCCTGGCCCTGGCCGGTTACAATGCCGGACCTTTGAAGGTGGAACGGTATAAAGGGATTCCGCCTTACAAAGAAACACAGAATTATGTGAAAAAGGTACTCCGGTATTACCGTCACATGAAAAGCAAATCCTGACAGTTTCTGATAAACCGCATATTTTATACGGGACGCTGAACGTCCCCCGGCCGTTCCCACGCTCCGCCTCAATGGCATTAAGTTAGGCACTCAGCAAAAAATAACTGCTCCGTTTCATCTGAATAACAGACGGAATGCACAGTTTTGTTTATCCCCCGGATATTTTCGGAGGATGTATTTCCTGCCGGGTCCCTTAAGCCAAAAATTCCCCTCCCCCCCGGTGGGAGGGGGTAGGGGAGGGGGAAGATAACAGTCTGTAATCAAATGCTGTTTTCACCCTCCCCTGCCCCTCCCTCAGGGGAGGGGAGTCTTAACTTAATGGCATTGAGGCAGAGACTGGGAACGGGTTGAAACTGTTACATGCTGTAATAATTCAGCATTTTCATATAAAATCTTTATTCCAGACTGAGTATCAGCAAAGTGTATGTCAGCACTCCCCCCAGAAATGCCCCGAAACTTCCGGGATGATGTTCGGGAAGTTCATCTTTGATGGCATTGATAATGACCGCACCTGATAAAAAAGCATACCAGAGTGCGAAGTTGTTTTCTGTGCTTTCTGTCAGAATCCCCGTAATCCATCCGCAATAGGTAAAAATAACCAGAATCCAGCGGACTCTTCCGTCGTAATATTCAGCGTATCTGTGCCGGAGACCGTGATCGATTCCCACAAAATGCAGTGTCATCGCAAAACTTGTTAATAATACGGAGAGCAGATAATTTGAATTGGTATTTTCGCTGATAAGATAGGCCGCCAGAAAAGCATATGCCCCAAACATAAAAACCGGTACATAGGCGGCCAGAAATGTCCGGATACCCAATTGAAAACTGTGGCATTCTTTGGAAGAGGAAAGGCATCTTTCCGACAGGAAATTGGTTCCGTAATACAGAATAAATCCGATCATGGCCACCAGATAGGCATGGTGTTCCAAAAAACCGTATATTCCCATACTTCCGGTCTGCATCAGTTTTTCATTCATCTTTGCCAGTTTGGGAAAAGTAACGGTAAAAACATAGGCAATGGCAATTCCGCCGGAAAAAGAAAAATAGCGGCTGTGGGGATGTTTTTCCAGAAAATGCAGCCTGCCGATAAAAAAATGTATGAAAGATAAAATACTTACCGCAAGGAAAGAATACAGTATTTCCATAGAATACAGTATTTCCACAGAATCCATTATTTCCATTTATCCGCCTTTCTGTATTTTTTTCTGTAAACCTTTTCTGTCTTCTGCCGTCAAAAGAGGCAAAGAGGAAATCGGAAGAATAAGGTAAACGGATTATAAAACATAAAGGAGGTATTGCAATGAATACAAAAAAAATGATAATCGGACTGACAGCCGGAATGGTTCTGACATTTTCTGCATCCGCATGGGCGGGGGATCGTTTTGACCAAAAGCAGAACCGGCAGGCAGACAGAATTTATGAAGGTGTCAGAAGCGGAAAGATTACACCGCGGGAATATAACCGCCTGATTGAGGAGCAGTGGCGGATTGAAAAACGCAGAGAAAGGGCTTTGAAAGACGGGCATCTGACCCGGCATGAAAAAAAACAGCTGAACCGGATGCAGAGCAGAGCCGTCAAAAACATTCAGCGGGCCAGGAATAATGCCTACCAGAATAAGAAGAAGACATATACTCAAAACCGCAGACCCGACCCGGCACCTTACTGCCGCCGCTATTAAGGGGCAGTAATTCATCTCCCTGCGCTCTGCCTGCGGCATCGCGGATCGAAGATTTTTCAGGCAGATCCGCAGGGAGAATAAAAGGACATGAGCATGATGCGCACATTGCTTCCGGAGACGGGGATAAAAAGCTCAGAAAAAAGGACGGACAGCGTGAATGCGGAAAAGGATGAGATATCAGATGAGGAACTGCTGGCAGGTTTTGGAAAGGGAGATGAGGCCGCTGCAGACCGGCTGATCCGCCGATACCGGGACAGAGCCTATGCCGTTGCCTGGTCCATGTGTGACAGGGATGCGGAAGAGGCCAAAGAGGCCGTGCAGGATGCTTTTGTGAAAACTTTGAAAAATATTTCCAAATTCCGCGGGCAGTCTTCTTTTTATACCTGGTTTTACCGGATTCTGGTCAACACCTGCCTGGACAGGAGAAGAAAACAGCGTTTACGCAGAAAATTTTTTATTTTCCGCAGCCCGGAAAAAAGGGAGGAAGGGGAAGAGAATATTGCGGAAGAACAGGCAGATATGTCTCCGGCTTCCAATCCCCTGGCGGTACTCAGCGGAAATGAATTCGGAAAAGAGGTGCACAGGGCACTGGAATCCCTGTCGGAAAAACAGCGTACCGTGTTTCAGTTAAAAGTATTTCACGGAATGTCCATTGCGGAAATCGCAGAAGTACTGCATACCGCGCAGGGAACCGTAAAATCCCATCTTTTCCGGGCAACGCAGTATTTAAGAGAAAATCTGAAAGAATGGCAGGATATGAAGATATGAAGGAGAAAACATGAAAACATGCGCGGAATATAAAGAGCAGATATGGCTGAGCGTATATGGTGAATCAGAGCCGGATGCGCATATCCGTCAGTGCCCGGAATGTCTGCGGGAAATGTCGGAACTGTCCGCTATGATCCGGAAAGTACGGGATACTGTCCCTGCACCGGAGCTTGGGGGATGGGAAAAAGAAAATCTCAGCCGCTCTGTTCTGCTGACCCTGAAAGAGGAAAAAACAGGATGGCGGAAACTGCCCGCATTTTTCCGGATGCCTTCGGCTGTGCTTACGGCATCTCTGCTTCTGCTTTTCTCCGGATGGTTTGTTTTAAACACGCAGAAAACAGAGACCGTGAAAACAGCGTCCGTGTCGAAAAGCGAAGAAATTCAGATTATTGAAAATTATGAATTAATCAGCAATCTGGATATGCTGGAGGAAATGGAGTATGTGGAAAAAGTGGTGGAAACCGTGGATCGTAAAAAATACGGTGGAGTATCCATCAAAAGAATTTTACCTGTCCGAAAGGCGGATTATCATGAAAAACAGGTCTGACAGCTTTCATATGACAATGAAAAACGCTTTGATTCCGCTTTTTTTCCTGCTGCTGTGTTCTGCCTTCCCCCCGGGTGCTTCCGCCGGGCCGGCGGGTGATATTTCCATTGCCGGATGGCTGGCCTTTCAGCATCCGGAAATGCGCACAGAGGATTATGAAAAACTTTCCCCCGCTGAAAAAGCCCGACTGAAAAAAAAGCTGGAAGAGTGGCAGTCTCTCCCTCCGGAAAAACAGGCGGAAATACGGCAGAAAATGAAACGTCTGAAAAAAATGCCGCCCGAAGCCCGTCAGCTCTACCAGCGGCGTTTCCGTCAGTGGCAGCGTCTTTCCCCGGCAGAACAGCAGCAGACACTCCGGCAGCTGGAAAACTGGGACAGCCTTTCCCCGGAAGAACGGCAGCGGGTGCGGCAGCGGTTTCGCTAATGCACTGCCGGGTTTTGAATGACGGTTGATAATACACCTGCAGGGGGGCCTACTGTATACGCTCCGAAGCAGCTCATGACGGGCGTATGCAATACCGCCCCTGCGGTTTAGGCAGATGTTCCGGATAACCGTCATTTTTACCCCGGTATCGGTTTTCCTTCCCTCAAAGTCTTCACGGTTTCAGCAGATGCTCCGGATAACCGTTATTTTCACCCTGACGATACACTGATTGGAATGCCAAATAAATTTTTTACCCTTTTAAACCTAAATTGAGCGGTTTTTTTCAGATAAACCGGCTGAATGTCCGGTAAGCGGAACTTTGCCTGTTTTACGCTTTTCACCCGGCGGGTGAAGAGCCGGAAACTGCTGAGCCCCTGATATTTCCGGCCGGAAATCATTTTCAGGTCTGAGAACCGCTCAATTTAGGTTAAAAAGTCCGGATCGGGGAGTCCGAACTGAAAGTTTGGAAGTCTGCCAGACTTCCAGTTTGGCACTCCTCCGCAGCTTTTCTGAATATACAGAAATATATTTGACAGCCCACTAATGCTCTGTCAACTTTGATTTTACGAGTTGAAGTGTACAGAAAAACCGGATTTTTTGAAAAAATCCGGTTTTTGCAACTCACAAAAGCAAGATTGACAGAGTACTAATCTCAGTAGATCGAAAAGTTTCCGGATGAGTGCAGAAACTGTATTTCTGCATGGGGCAACCGGGAGATGCGGCGGTGAAAAAATACAGTTTCCGAACTCCGGGACAGTCGTAAAACCGTATCCGGGGGAAACTTTCCGATCTGCTGAATCTGTCTTGCCCGCCCAACCCGAGTGATTATACGGCCTGTGTAAAAAAAAATCTTTGCACCGGTTTGCAATTTGTGTTAATTATTATAAACAGATTGTAAACTGAATAAGGAGGGCGTATGAGCACATCTGCATTTGATCTCTTTCTCACAAGAGTTTTTGAGGCAACCGGTATCCGTTCCCAGAATGAACTGGCCCTGTTTCTCAAAGTGAACCGTTCGGCCATTACCCAGGCCAAAAAAAAGGATGCTGTACCGGAAAACTGGATTTTTAAATTATCCCGTTCCTTTGGCCTGAATCCGGACTGGCTGGAAAAGGGGCGTGGGCAGCAGCAGGCAGCGGGAGCGGGTTTTCTCAGTGTTCCCAAAGTAAAAGCCCGTCTTTCCGCAGGCGGCGGTTCTTTTCAGGTGGATCAGGAAATTGAGCATTATTATTCCTTTCACCGGAAATGGCTGCGGAAAAAAGGGGAGCCGGACCGGATGATGCTTATGGATATTACAGGCAACAGCATGGAACCCGAACTGCGGGACGGGGACACGGTGCTGGTGGACGGTTCTCAGACAGAGATTCTTGCCGGTGCGGTTTATGCCCTCGGCATTGAAGATGTCATTATGATAAAACGGGTGGAAAAACACCCGAAAAAACTTGTACTGCTCAGTGATAACAGACACTATGCTCCCATATATCTGCAGGGAGATGAAATCGCGGGCATCCGGGTCATCGGAAAGGTGATCTGGGTGTGCCGGGAATACCGTTAGTATACAGGCAAATCAGAATTCAGCAGCAGGTCGGGCAGATCGGAAGAGCGTCGTGTAGAATCTTACAGTTTGTCGGTTTTTTTCCGAATTGCTTCAGTGTGTCAAACTGCAAGTTTGACACTCCCCGGTCAAACTGTAAGTTTGACACTCCCCGGGGTTTAAGGCGGGACTCCCCTCCCGCAGGGGCAATACTGCAGCCTTAAGAAAAACCGGAGTGCTGAACTTACAGTTTAGCACGTCTTTTTCTGAATAATTTCAGCCTGCCAGACTGTAAGATTCGGCACTCCCCGGTCAAACTGCAAGTTTGACACTCCTCCGGTATTATCTTTTTCGGAAATCACCTTAAGTCAGCAGTATTGCCTGGGACAGTCGCATTTTTCCCCTGTTTATGTATACAGCATTTATACAGTATCATTTGTACTCATATTTTATACAAGAAATAAAATAAACAATTTCAGGTTAATATATTTATAACTGTGTATTATGATGTATTCTGATGAATACACTTTTTCCATGATGGCGGATAATTTCAGTTGATTTTTTTTTTTCTGCGGATTATGAAGACTTTCAGAAAATCAAAACAATTGTCCGTCCTGCATCCCGATAAGCGGAAACCGTCGGCCCGGTTATCGGCAACATATTGGAATGATTCAGAATCAAATTATTAAGCGGTTCACAGATGCAGATTTCCGGAAAAGGAATTTCACCTGCCCGCAGTATACAGGCAAATCAGCGAACAGGGCGGATCCGCAGCCAGCAGTACACAAAAAAGGGTGAAATTGATTTTCCGGGGACCTGTGCAACAGCCGGAGAAGCCAAATGAAATATCCGAATGTTTTTGAATATCTTGATTACAGAGCCTATCTTCGGGATATGTTCCAGTACAGAAAGGCGCAAATCCGGCATTTTTCCTACCGTTATTTTTCCCGGAAATCCGGGTTCAGATCTCCCAATTTTTTAAAACTGGTAATGGACGGTCTCCGGAATCTCAGCAGTGAAAGTGTGGGAAAAGTGGCCCGGGGGTTTGATCTGAAAAAACAGGAACGGGATTATTTTGAATTCCTGGTTTTTATGAACCAGGCCGCAAGCCATGAAGATAAAAACCATTATTACCGGAAAATGATGTCTCTGAAGGGATACAAAGATATCCGGAAGATGGAGGCTGCGGAATATGAATATTTTTCCAACTGGTATTATCCGGTAATCCGTGAAATTCTCATGTTCGGCAACCGGCGGCACATCCCGGAACAGATTTCCGGGATGCTGCGTCCTGCCGTCACTGTGCCGGAAGTGAAAAAAGCCCTGGCCGTGCTGGAAAAAATCGGACTGATCCGGAAAAACAGTCAGGGGCAGTGGGAGCAGAATGACCGGAATCTCAGCACCGGAGCGGAAGTCAAATCCCTTGTCATTGCCAATTATCACAGAGAAATGCTGCGCCTGGCCGGAGAATCCCTGGAACGCTGGCCCGCAAAAGAAAGGGATATTTCCGCGCTGGTGCTGAGTGTCCGGAAGGAACATATGGAAGAAATAAAGAAAAAAACGGCCAGATTCAGAAAAGAACTGCTGGAAATGGCATCCGAAGAGGAAGAGCCGGATCAGGTGCTCCAGGTCAATATCCAGGTCTTTCCGCTTGCGGAAAAAAAACAGGGGGGAAAATAATGTTTTCACTGCTTCCTTTATATGGCAAATCCCTTTTTGCAGTAAAAAAGCGGAATTTCTCCGCTCCTGTTCCGGGGCTGATTCTCTGCATTATCCTCTTCATTTTTTCCGCTTGCAGCTCGAATACGGAAATCGGTAATCCGGAAGCCTCTTCATCCTCTCCGCTGTACCGCATGAAAAGTGATGCGGAAGCAGAAAACTACATCCGGGAGCAGTACAGTGAAGAGTTCCGAAATGACCGTATCCCTCTTTACAGCGGTGAAGTAAACAGCGGTGCGGACAGTACGGGGGCCAAACCTCCTTTCCCGTCAGATACGGGCGGAGATGCGGGACATCTGAGCAGCAGCGGTTCGGACAGTTTTTATGACAATTTTTATACAGAACAGACTGTTTCCGGAAGTCTTTTCTGCAAAACAGGTGATTATCTGTATATTGCCGGAGACAAAAAGATAAATATCATCCGAATTACCGATCCGCTCCGTCCGGAAACTGTTTCCTCGCTGGATGTGCCGGGGGCGGTGCGGGCCGTCCGGTGCTATGCAGACATCCTGGCCGTGCTTTTTCTTCCTTCGGCAGTGCATAGCGGTATGAAATGGACAGAGCAGCCGATTACGGGCCTGCTGCTGGCCGACATTTCCCGGCCCGGACAGGCGGAACGTCTCAAAGAATTTCAGATAGAAGGCGATATGAAAGCCCATATGATGAAAGACGGAAATCTCTATATC